>NZ_JARJBD010000005.1:0-282880 GCF_029269925.1 Rhodococcus sp. T2V | reverse complement strand
AGATGGCGAGGAATTTGGCGCGCTCGAGCAGCGGAAGCGAGGTGTCCTCGGCGAGGGCAAGTACTCGTGAATTGAAATCGAGCCAGCTGAGTTCGCGGTTGAGATAGCGATTTTCGGGGAGTCCGTCGGCGAGCGCACTCGGCACTGTGCTGGTCGCGGCAGGTGGCGCCCCGGGAATGGTCGGCGGGGGCGCGAGGACGCGACCGTCGCGCGAACCGTCCTCCACGTGCACGTCGGTGTTCGGATGGAGTGCTTCGCCGTTGCTCACCCGACGATCATCCCTCGAGAATTCGGCTCTGGACAGTCGACGGCGGCGTCCACGCTGGTGCCGCAATGTCTGCTGTGCCGCGCCTCGCGCGCACGATGGCCGCGGTATACGGCAATCGTGCCCGTGCTGTTCGTCCGGGCCGTTCGAAGAAGGAGCCTGAGCAGGTAAAATCGGGGAGTGTGGCGGTGAGCTGGGGCAGAAGTCATGTCGACCTCACCTTCGCGAAACGCACTGGTTGCTCCAGGCCGCAACGATGGTAATTCGCTCCCCGTACCGTCAAGTACATCAAGTGGATGAGGCGACACACTCATGACCAATCAGGAATCCCGCAACCCACGCCTCGATCGCATCCCCGAGGTCCTCACCGCCGAACGGCAACTTCCCTGTCTCGCCGCCGAAGACGATCCCCGCACACCGTGACGGGCCCGCCGAGGCGCGGAGGAACCCAGCGGCCCCGCACCTCCGCGGTCGGCGGCAACGTTTCGACCACCGAATCGACGCCGAAGCATCGGCATGGTGCGGTTGGGCGGCGTGACGTGATGGGTTCGCGCACAGTGCTGGGGAGAGTGCCGGTGGTCCGGGTTGTGACGGTGCTGGCGGGAGTGGTTTGCCTGGCGATGGGTGGGGTGTCAGGTCTCGCGTTCGTGCTCGGGACCGATGTGATGACCGCGCCGGCGAAAGTTGTGGTCGCGGTGACCACCGCCGGGTTTCTCGTCTCGGGCGTGGTGCTGGTTGCTCGTGTTCACTCTCGTCGACCCGAATGATGTGCGACAGAGGACGATATGGTCGGCGCCGTCGACTTCCGGTATCCCCACGGACGCAAACGGCATTCATGACTACGCATGACTTCGCAACGGGTTGGCGTGATCGTGTGCGAGCTGGAACGACAGCGCCGAATTAGCACAATGATTGCTTTTTCTGTGTTCTCCAGAATGGGTGAGATTCTGACGAGGGGGTGAATGTGTTCGGCAAACTACGGCGCGGCTCCCGCCGACGCTCCGTGTGTGAATTCCGCTCGCTCCTCAGCCCTCCCATTCCAGCAACGGCGCTCTCGTGGCGGTCGTCAATGAGCAGCGTCGTACGCTTCTGTGATCTCGATGGGAATGCGCCCTCGGCCCCCGATGTCATAGCCCTGTTTCTGTGCCCATTCCCGCACTGCCCTCACCTGGTCACGGTCCCGCCGCACAGGTTTCTGCTTGGCGCCCCCACCCGACGTCAGTGTGCCCGCGGATCGACTCATGCGACCACCCACCTTTGTGGCGTGATCGATGTAGTGGTCGAGTTTATTGTGGAACTCCTTCGCATTCTTCGCCGACAAGTCGATCTGGTAGTCGATTCCATTCACGGAGAAGGCGATTGTCTCTCCCTTTCCCTCCGCTATGGAAGTTCCGTCGATATCGTCAACGTGTTCGACTACTATTTGGCGCGCCATTCCCACTCCTCAGTCGCTTTTGTAAACCCACTCTACGTCCAGTGCACAATGCGCGCCTCGATCAACACAAGGACATTCTTGGCAGAAAAAGACCTCATGCCCGAGACAGGTCAGCACTCGAATCCATAGCCGAAGTGTTCGCGGTCGAGGGACGGCGATACTCGCTGCCCGCAGGTCGGTTGCGGGCAGCGAAAGGGTTCTGTCACATCGGACGGCCGTTCGTGACTGTCGAGGTCCGGGGGAGATGATGGAGGTGGGGGTGTCAGCCGTTGGCGTGGAAGGGGACGCCGTGTCCGCGGCGGCGCGGGGTGGGGCGGCGGAGGATCGCATGGACGGCGGCGGTGCCGCCGAGTAGCAGTATGAGCAGTGCCTTGTGGATGTTCACAGAATTCCTTCTACTGGGCGGACGCCGGTGTTGTGTCGGTGGTGCCGGTGGAGTCATAGGCCGACGACGCGTTCGAGGGCGTCGAGTTCGGTGTCGAGGTGGTCGAGCATCGGGTGCAGGTTCGGGACGGTGCGCCGGCAGCCGGTCAACCCGAACACGAGTTGGTCATCGCTGCTGGTGCAGGTGATGTTCAGGGCTTGTCCGGTGACCGGGATCGACAGGGGGTAGAGGGAGTCGAGGTGGGCGCCGTTCCAGTACAGCGGGGTGTCGGGTCCGGCGACGTTGGAGATCACCAGGTTGAACGGCGGCCGCTGCGGTCCTCGGCGGCCGAGGAGCATTTCGATTCCGAGGGGGGCGGCGCCGACGGCGCTCATCGCCAGCACTTGGGCGGGGCTCATGGCACGGAGGGCGTGTTTGCCTTCGCGCATGCAGGTGCGCACGGTGTCGAGGCGGTGGGCGGGGTCCGGTAGGTGGGTGGCGAGGTTGCACATCAGGACCCCGATCCGGTTCCCGTTGACGGATTCCGTATCGGTGTCGGAAGTGTTGGGGCGCAGGGACACCGGGACCATGGCGATCAGCGGTTCGGCGGGCAGCGCACCGAGGTCGTGCAGGTAGCCGCGCAGTGCCCCTGCGGACATCGCGAGGATGATGTCGTTGACGGTGGCGTCGGCGTGCTTGGCGAGCAGTCGTATCCGTTCGAGTGGCCAGGTGCGGGCGGCGAAGTGGCGGGCGCCCCCGATCGCGACGTTGAACATGGTGTGCGGTGCCTGTGTGGACAGGGGGCCGCCCTTGGCGCGTAGGGCGCGTTCCACGGTGCCGGCCAGCGCCGGTGCCAGGCCGGCGACCTCGCTCGACGCGTTGCGGGCGCCGCGCAGGACCTGACCCGGAAGGTCACGCAGGTTCGGCGGCGTCGATGATCCAGGTTCTGGCGGGGCCGCGTCGGTCGCGGTCACGGGGGCGGCGGGTTGCCAGGGGGCGGGCATGCCAGTGCGCGTGGGGTCCTCGCTCATGCTGCGGCGCAACAGGTTCATCGCGGATGCGCCGTCGGCGAGGGCGTGGTGGATCTTGGTGTATACCGCGTAGCGGCCGTCGTCGAGGCCTTCGATCAGGTGCATCTCCCACAGTGGGCGGGTGCGGTCGAGTGAGGTTCCGTGCAGCCGGGCCACCAGGGTCATCAGTTCGGGCATGCCACCCGGTTGGGGGAGGGCGTTGCGGTGCACGTGGTAATCGACGTCGACGTCGGTCGCGGTGTCCCAACCCCACTGTCCCAGGGTGGTGACCGATCGTCGGGCCTGCTTGCGGAAGAGTGGTGCCACCTCGTCGGAGGTTGCAGCCGTCTCGAACATCGCCCCGATGTCGGCTGCGTCGGCGCCGTCCGGTGGAGTGAATACTGCCAGGCCGCCGACGTGCATCGGATGTTCCCGCGACTCGCCGAGGAGGAACAGTGAATCGGTCGGTGACATCGGCAGCAGCATGTCGGGTGTCCCTTCCGGCCCCGCTCGCACACCCGCACTGCCACTACGGGGTTCCCGGGAACCTTGTATTCAGCTCTAGGTAATCGAGTCGTAAGATAACGGTCAGGTGTGGTTCATGTCACAATCTGGCATCTCTCATTCAGTTGTACAGGATGCGCGGACATCCGCGCGAGGCCGAAAGTCCCGGATAGGACAAGTCGGGCAAGCGAACAGGTCGGCCAGGCGGGGCGGGGCGGACTCGGCGCCTGGTGGTAGTGGTGTCCACGCGCACGTTCCGCCGGTTCGGCAACACCGAAAACCGGTGGAAAGTAGGTAGTTCGATCCTTGCACTGCGGGATCAGGGTGCGGTGGCGGCGACGTGCCGCCTGTATTGGTCGGGCGCGACGCCGAGGCGTCGCAGGAATGCCGGGCGATCCGGGGGATCCCATGTCGGCGAGGCGAACCCGGCGTCAGTTCTGCGGCCGGCGGGGCGGGCGCGCTGCGGGCCTCGTCGGCGACGGTGCGGCGTCGGCTTATCGCGGAGGAGTACTTCGGTGCGCGGGTGCGCGGGTGGAGGACGGCTGCGGTGGTGAGGGCTTCGGCGGTGGCGAGGAGGCGCCCTGGCCCGCTGCCGGTGACATGCCGTGGGCGGCGTCACCGTTGATCAGGGCCCGTTGATCTCCCCAGGAGGGTAGGTCTGGTACGCGTTCGGCGTTGCAGGCGAAGATCGTCGGGGTCGACTCGAGATGGCGGCGGGCGCCGGGGACCGGGGTGGGGAATGCGGCGGTCAGCTCGCGCGTCCAATCCTGCGAGGAGTGCATGCCGACGCCGGCCTGGGGGAGCGCCGGGCGGGTCAGCCGGGCGAACCAGAAGATCCCCGTGCTGCCACCGTCGAGAATGCCGAAGGTGTGTTCTGCGTGGCGGAAGAACGACAGCACCCCGGGTTCGGGGTCGGTGTGGCCGGGGATGCCGGCGTCGTGGCCGTAGAGCACGACCTGGTCGTCGTAGACCGGTCCGGTCGGGCAGGCGATGATCTCTCCGCGCACGATCGAGGACATTCCGTCGCACCCGACGAGCACGTCCGCGTCGACGACCCGGCCGTCGGCCGTGTGCAGTCGCGCACCGTCGGGGGAGGTAGTGCCTGACCGGACACCGTCAGGTAGGCGCCGTCCTCACCCGCGGAGTCCGGTTCCCGCCGCTCGTACACTGTCACCCGGTGCCCGTGGCCAATGGCGGCGATCGCGACGGTTCTCGGACCGGCCACAGTGTGCCTGGAAGGGGCGCTCCTCGATCGTGTTCGGGTGCGGACGGGCGCGTCGCCGAAATGGCTTGAACAGGGTTGTATTGAAAACTCATGAGTTCTAAGATTGGGTATGGCCACGGTCGAGCACGACTCGGCGGTGCCGGGCGGATCCGGGACCCGCCGGTACCGATCTCCGCTGCGCCGCATGCAGGCGGCGCAGACGCGGGCGGTCGTGCTCGAGGCCGCCACCCGGTTGTTCGCCGAGCGCGGCTGGGTCGCGACAGGGGTGCGTGATGTCGCGCGGGCCGCGGAGGTTTCCGTCGAAACCGTCTACACGACATTCGGATCCAAGGCCGACCTGTTGAAGTCGGCGCTGGAGGTTGCCATCGTCGGAGACGACGCTGAGGTGCCGTTGGCCGACCGGCCCGTCTACACGGCGATCCGAACGGGGCGCACGACCAGTGACCGCATCGAGTCGGGTGCCCGCATGATCGCCACGATCAACGAGCGCATCTACCGCCTGGCCGTGGCAATCCGCCAGGGTGCGACGGCGGATGCCACGCTCGCAGCGGTGGCCGCCGACCTGGAGGGGCAGCGCAGGCGCTCGGTCGCCGACGTCGCCGACCTGATCGTGGGTCGTCACGCCGATCCCGGTCAGGTCGACGAACTGTGGGTCCAGGCCCACGACCAGGTCTACGCCCTGCTCGTGGACGAATGCGGTTGGAGCCGTGTCCGTTACGAGTCGTGGTTGATCGACCGCATCGAAGAAATCCTCGACCGCCCGGTGTGACACACCGGCGCCTTTGTCTGGAGTAGGTCATGACTACCGACGCTCGGCATTCTGCCGACACTCGCATCATGCGCATCGTCCACAACGCGCTGCGCCGCGATATCGCACGCGCCGCGGAGGCGCTGCACATGACACCTCCGCCCGCGCAGGCCCAACGGGTCGCCCTCGCCGATCATCTCGTGTGGATGATGCATTTCCTGCACCTGCACCACAGCGGCGAGGACCGTGGGCTGTGGCCGCTGGTCCGCGAGTTGAACCCGGACGCCGGGCCGCTGCTCGACGTGATGGACGCCGATCATGCGCGAATCGTCCCCGAGATGGAGCGGGTCGTCGCTGCGGCAACCGACTATCGTGCGCATCCGGCTGCCCGAGAGGAACTTTCGCGTTCCCTCGCCGCTCTCGGGCAGGTTCTGCTGCCGCATCTGCACCGGGAGGAGGACGAGATGATGCCGATCGTCGCCCGAACCCTGACCCGTGGTCAGTGGGACGACGTGGAACAGCAGGTGTTCATTGCCTCGAAGACCAAGCGGGAGCTGGGGATCGAAGCTCACTGGCTCGTCGACGGTGTCGATCGGGAGGACTACGACGTCACCGTTCGCAAGGTCGGTCCCGCCACCCGGTTCATGCTGCTCCATGCGTTCAAACGACCGTATCGGCGGGCGTGCGCCTCCCGGTGGGGCGCCGACCTCGACGTGAGCCCGCGGCATCACCGGCCGGCCCGCACCGAGGGCTCGGCAGAATTGTGGATCGACGTCCCGGCCCGGCCGCTGTACGACGTGGTCGCCGACGTCACCCGCATCGCCGAACGCAGCCCCGAGTGCCGCAGCTGCGCGTGGCTACCGGGACGGTCGCCGGGGACCGTGGGCGCCCGATTCCGGGGACACAACCACGCACATCACATGCGGTGGTCCCGGGTCTGCGAGGTGACCGTCGCCGATACGGGCAGGAAATTCGCATTCCACACGGTGTCGGACCGACGCAACCCGCTGTACCACGACTCGACCACCTGGTCGTACACGTTCAAGGCGGACGGCGACGGGACCCGGGTGACGCACTCGTATCGGATCGACGTACTGCCGTACCGCCCGCTGCTCTCGCTCTACTCACACCTCCAGCCGCAGCACCGCGACATGCGGCCGCAGATGCGGCAGAACCTGGAGGCGCTGCGACGGCAGGCGCACGCCGGCACGGCTACCGGGTCCCTGCCCCGAACGGCCTAGCGGGAGCGGACGAGGTGATTCAATGGTGGTCATCGATCCCCACGGCAAGGAGAGCGCATGCTGGTGGCATTCAGCGTCAGCCCGATGGGCGGGGACTCCGACAGTGTCGGTGCCGCGGTCGCCGCGGCCGTGCGTGTTGTCCGCGAATCCGGGCTGCCCAACGAGACCACGTCGATGTTCACCACCGTCGAGGGTGAGTGGGACGAGGTGATGGCGGTCGTGAAGCGCGCGACGGACGTTCTGCTGGAACAGTTTCCGCGGGTCAGTCTGGTGCTGAAGGCGGATATCCGGCCGGCGCGCAGCGGTCAGCTTCGGGCGAAGGTCGAGACCGTGGAGCGTCACCTGGCCGAGTGACCGTTCTCGCCGGAGTATGGGTGGGCGAGTTCCGTGCCGATCCGGGCGGGTTCGGCGCGGACGAAGAAGCCGGACACCAGGGAGCGGCGGATCGAACGGACGGTCATGCCGGCCGCAATGAAACTGCGGGCCAACCATCCGGGTGTCCGGATCCGGGACGGTGTGCGGTAGCACGTCACGGGATATTCCGACGTCCGGTCGGCGACCGGGAGAGGGGAGCACGAATGGACTGGCCGCACGAACTTGCCGATCAGCTCAGCTGGCACTGGGACCATCAATTGCGCCCACGGCTGGCGGGGCTGACCGATGAGGAGTACATCTGGGAGCCTGCCCCGGACTGCTGGAGTGTGCGACCGAGAGGCCGCTCGCAGGCTCCCGTTCAGGGCGGCAGCTGCGAGTTCACCATCGACTTCGCCTTTCCCGCGCCGGACCCGCCGCCGATCACGACCATCGCCTGGCGGCTCGGGCACATCATCGTCGGCGTCTTGGGCATGCGGATCGGCAATCACTTCGGCGGCCCGCCCATGGACTATCAGACGTTCGACTACGCCGGTACCGCTGCGCAGGCGCTCATCCAACTCGACGAGCAGTACGACGCCTGGTGCGAAGGCGTGCGGGGCCTGGGAACCAGCGGTCTCACCCAGTCGTGCGGGCCGAGCGAGGGACCGTTCGCGGACTACCCGATGGCGGCGCTGGTGTTGCACATCAATCGCGAGGTCATCCACCACGGTGCCGAAGTGGCGCTGCTGCGCGATCTGTACCTGCGACGACCGGCCTAGCGTTCGCCCGCGACGCGGGCGAGCCGGCGGACGAGGGTCCGCACGACCGAGCCGTAGGACGTGAACAACGGGTGAATTGGGCCGTGTCGAGTTGCGTGTAACTCGCGGTACTGGCCACGCTAGTAGGGAACGGCGAGGGAGGGAGCCGATCATGCTCGTTCGTCTACCCGGGGTGTATCGCCCCCAGCGCGACACGTGGCTGCTCGCCGAGGTGCTGGCCGCCCGAGAACTCGGGCCGGGCACCCGTGTGCTCGATCTCTGCTGCGGCACAGGCGTGTTGAGTGTCCAGGCGTGTGCGGCGGGCGCCGGTTGGGTGACAGCGGTCGACGTGTCCCGCCGCGCCGCGATCAGTACGTGGCTCAATGCCACACTGAACCGGCGGACGATCCGTGTGGTGCGGGGCGATCTGGTGGACGCCGTCCGGACCCTTCGCTTCGACGTGGTGGTGGCCAACCCGCCCTACGCGCCGGCGACCGACGACGGCAGGCCGGGCCGGGTCCTCGCGCGGGCTTGGGACGGGGGCGTCGACGGGCGCGCCGTGCTGGACCGGATCTGCAGCGAAACCCCGGACCTCCTCGCCCCCGGCGGCACCCTGCTCCTCGTCCAGTCGACGCTCAACGGGGTGGACAAGACGCGGGCGATGCTCGAGGAACGGGGACTGCGGGTGGACGTGGTGGCGTCGGAGGACGTGCCGTTCGGTCCCGCACTCGCGTCCCGCACGAGGATGCTGGAGGCACGGGAGATGATCCGGCCGGGCCAGCGCACCGAGCGCATCGCGGTGCTGGCGGCGACCGACCTGCGGTCCGGCGACACGCGGCACTGACCCGGCGAGCGCATCGACCCGATTCCGGTGTTTGTCCGATTCGCCACGATCCCGCGGCAACTGCGGTTCCATGGATGGGTGCGTTCAGGACTTCGTGAGGTATCGAATTCGACGCGGACCCCGAATCCGGCGTCGGCCCACTCGACCTGAAGGAGAGCAGACGTGGTCATCCCGCACACCGGTGGTCCCGCGGAGGAAGCCCTGCTCAGGGGAGGGCGGTTCTTCACTCCGGGTGTGTTCTCGGACGATCTGCGCACCGTCACCCGGGAAGGCGGGCGGCAGGGCGACGTCTTCTACCGGGACCGCTGGAGCCACGACAAGGTGGTGCGGTCCACCCACGGCGTGAACTGCACCGGATCGTGTTCGTGGAAGATCTACGTCAAGGACGGGATCATCACGTGGGAGACCCAGGAAACCGACTACCCGTCGGTGGGTCCGGACCGCCCCGAGTACGAACCCCGCGGCTGCCCCCGCGGTGCGGCGTTCTCCTGGTACACGTACTCGCCGACGCGCGTGCGGTATCCCTACGCGCGCGGTGTTCTCGTCGAAATGTACCGGGAGGCCCGTGAGCGCCTCGGTGATCCGGTGGACGCGTGGGCCGACATCCAGGCCGACCCCGCGCGTCGCCGGAAGTATCAGCAGGCCAGGGGCAAGGGTGGGCTCGTGCGGGTCACCTGGGCCGAGGCCACCGAGATGATCGCCGCGGCGCACGTGCACACGATCAGGGAATACGGCCCCGACCGGATCGCCGGGTTCTCGCCGATTCCCGCGATGTCGATGGTGTCGTTCGCCGCGGGATCGCGGTTCGTCGAACTTCTCGGTGGCGTCATGACCTCGTTCTACGATTGGTACGCCGATCTTCCGGTCGCGTCGCCGCAGGTGTTCGGGGATCAGACCGATGTTCCCGAGTCCGGCGACTGGTGGGACGCGGCGTATCTGATGATGTGGGGGTCCAACGTCCCGGTCACCCGGACTCCGGACGCCCACTGGATGGCCGAGGTGCGGTATCGCGGCACGAAAGTCGTGTCGATCAGCCCCGACTACGCCGACAACACGAAATTCGCGGACGAGTGGATGCCGTGCGCCGCGGGCACGGACGGCGCGATGGCGATGGCGATGGGACACGTGATCCTGTCGGAGTTCTTCGTGACGCGGCGCGAACCGTTCTTCGTCGACTACGTGCGGCAGTACACGGATCTGCCGTTCCTGATCGCGCTCGAGGAACGCGACGGCCGCCTCGTTCCGGGAAAGAACGTGACCGCCGCGGACCTCGGTGAGTCGAGCGAGAACGCCGCGTTCAAACCCGTCCTGGTGGACGGCGCCACGGGCGAGGTGGTGGTGCCGCACGGCTCCCTCGGATTCCGTTACGGCGACGAGGGCGTGGGGAAGTGGAATCTGGACCTCGGTGACGTCGTTCCCGCGCTGACGGTCGTCGCGCCCGACGGGGAGGGCGAGACCGCCGCGGTGCACCTGCCGCGGTTCGACACCCCGGACGGCCACGGCGAGACGCTGGTGCGCGGTGTGCCGGTCCGCCGGGTCGGCGACCTCCGGGTGTGCACCATCTTCGACCTCCTGCTCGCCCAGTACGGCGTTGCTCGGCCCGGGCTTCCCGGTGACTGGCCCGGCGGCTTCGACGACGCGGCCGTCCCGTACACACCGGCGTGGCAGGAACCGATCACCGGGGTCGCGGCGGCGCAGGTGGTCCGGATCGCCCGCGAGTTCGCGACCAACGCCGTCGACTCGGGCGGGCGTTCGATGATCATCATGGGCGCCGGGATCTGCCAGTGGTTCCACGGCGACGCGACGTACCGGGCGGTGCTGAGCCTGCTGTTGCTCACCGGGTCGATGGGCCGCAACGGCGGCGGGTGGGCCCACTACGTCGGGCAGGAGAAGTGCCGTCCCGTCACGGGATGGGCGACGGTCGCGATGGGCACCGACTGGAGTCGCCCGCCGCGCCAGATGGCGGGCACGTCGTATTGGTACGTCCACACAGACCAGTGGCGGTACGACGGGTACCGCGCCGACGCCCTCGCGAGCCCCACCGGCCGGGGAAACTTCCGGGGCAGGCACACGATGGACGTGATGACGTCGGCCGTCTCGATGGGGTGGACGCCGTTCTACCCGCAGTTCGACCGCTCCAGCCTCGACCTGGCCGACGAGGCCCAGGCCCAGGGACGCGACGTCGTGGAGCACGTGACCAGCAAATTGGCCTCGGGGGAGCTGAAATTCGCGATCACCGACCCGGATGATCCGCGGAACTGGCCGCGCGTGCTGAGCGTGTGGCGCGCGAACCTGCTCGGTTCATCGAGCAAGGGTAACGAGTACTTTCTCCGTCACCTCCTGGGCACGACGTCGAATCTGCAGGCGGAGCCCACCCCCGAGCACCTTCGCCCGAACGACGTCACCTGGCGCGACGACATCCCGGAGGGCAAACTCGACCTGCTGATGTCGATCGACTTCCGGATGACGTCCACCACGTTGCTGTCGGACGTCGTCCTCCCCGCCGCGACCTGGTACGAGAAGTCCGACCTGTCCAGCACCGACATGCACCCGTATCTGCACGCCTTCTCTCCGGCGATCGACCCGCCGTGGGAAACCCGTTCCGATTTCGACGCTTTCGGTGCGGTGGCGCGGGCGTTCAGCGTGCTGGCGCGACGGCATCTCGGTGTGCGCCGCGACGTCGTGATGGGCACGTTGCAGCACGACACCCCGGGAGCGATGGCATACCGGGGCGGCACCGAACAGGATTGGCGCGCACACGGTCAGACGCCCGTCCCGGGCAAGACGATGGGTCCGCTGGTGGTGGTCGAACGGGACTATCCCGCCGTCGCCGAGAAGTGGGCGGCGCTGGGCCCGCTCGTCGAGTCGGCGGGGCTCACCACCAAAGGCGTCACCACGCATCCGGACCGAGAGGTACGCGAACTCGCCGCCGGGCACGGCGTCCTCGACTCCGGCGTCGCCGCGGGTCGGCCGGCGCTCGACACCGCCGAGAAGATGGCCGAGACCATCCTCGCGTTGTCGGGGACGTCGAACGGCAGACTCGCCGTCCAGGGATTCCGCGAACTCGAGAAGCGGACGGGCACGCCGCTCGCGCACCTCGCCGAGGGGAGCGAGGAGCGCCGGATCACGTTCGCCGACACCCAGGCCCGGCCGGTTCCGGTGATCACCAGCCCCGAATGGTCGGGCAGCGAGACCGGCGGCCGCCGGTACGCGCCGTTCACGGTGAACATCGAGGAGCTGAAGCCCTTCCACACGCTGACCGGGCGCATGCACTTCTTCCTCGACCACGACTGGATCGAGGAACTGGGGGAGCAGTTGCCCATCTACCGCCCGCCGCTCGACATGGCCCGGTTGTTCGGCGAACCCGCCGTGGGCGATCGGCAGGGCGGGATCGGGCTGAGCGTGCGCTATCTGACCCCGCACTCGAAATGGTCGATCCACTCCGAGTATCAGGACAACCTGTTCATGCTGTCGCTGTCGCGGGGTGGGCCCACCATGTGGATGAGCCCGAACGACGCCGCGAAGATCGAGGTGCGGGACAACGACTGGGTGGAGGCGGTCAATCGCAACGGGGTGGTGGTGTGCCGGGCGATCGTCTCGCACCGGATGCCGGACGGCGTCGTCTACGTCTACCACGCGCAGGAACGCACCATCGACGTGCCACTCACCGAAACGACCGGACAGCGTGGGGGCATCCATAATTCGCTGACCCGGCTGCTGATCAAGCCGTCCCACCTGGCCGGCGGCTACGCGCAGACGTCGTTCGCGTTCAACTATCTGGGGCCGACCGGAAACCAGCGCGACGAGGTGACGGTGGTGCGCCGTCGCTCGCAGGAGGTGACGTACTGATGCGTGTCATGGCTCAGCTCGCGATGGTGATGAATCTCGACAAGTGCATCGGCTGCCACACCTGTTCGGTGACGTGCAAGCAGGCGTGGACCAATCGCTCCGGTACCGAGTACGTGTGGTTCAACAACGTGGAAACCCGGCCCGGCCAGGGCTATCCGCGCACCTACGAGGACCAGGAGAAGTGGCGCGGCGGGTGGGTGCGGGACGGCAAGGGGCGGCTGCGCCTGCGGGACGGCGGCCGGTGGAAGAAGCTCTCGCGGATCTTCTCGAACCCGAAGATGCCGTCCATCGACGACTACTACGAACCCTGGACGTACGACTACGAGAACCTCACCCGCGCCCCGCTCGGCGAGCACATACCCGTCGCGGCCCCGCGCAGCCTGATCAGCGGCAGGCCGATGAAGGTGGAGTGGTCGGCGAACTGGGACGACGACCTCGCGGGTTCGCCCGAGATCCTCCCGGACGATCCGGTGCTGAAGAAGGTGAGCGACACCGTCAAGCTCGAGCTCGAAGAGACGTTCATGTTCTACCTGCCGCGCATCTGCGAGCACTGCCTCAACCCGTCCTGCGTCGCCTCCTGCCCGTCGGGCGCGATGTACAAGCGGTCCGAGGACGGCATCGTGCTCGTCGACCAGGACAAGTGCCGCGGCTGGCGGATGTGCGTGTCCGGATGCCCGTACAAGAAGGTGTATTTCAACCACAAGACCGGCAAGGCCGAGAAGTGCACGTTCTGTTATCCGCGCGTCGAGGTGGGACTGCCGACCGTGTGCGCGGAGACGTGCGTCGGCCGGCTGCGCTACATCGGCCTGCTCTTCTACGACGTCGACAAGGTCCTCGCCGCGGCCTCGGCGGAGAACGACACGGACCTGTACGAGGCGCAACTCGACCTCCTGCTGGACCCCCGCGACCCCGCAGTCGTGGAGGGCGCCCGCGCGGAGGGAATCTCGGACGAATGGATCGAGGCGGCCCAGAATTCGCCCGTCCACGCCCTGATCAAGGACTGCCGGGTCGCGCTTCCGCTGCATCCGGAATTCCGGACGATGCCGATGGTCTGGTACGTGCCGCCGCTGTCGCCCGTCGTCGACGCCGTCAGCCGCGACGGTCACGACGGCGAGGACGTCGGCAACCTGTTCGGTGCGCTCGACTCGTTGCGGATCCCGGTCGAATACCTGGCGGGACTGTTCACCGCGGGCGACACCGAGGTGGTGGACGGTGTCCTTCGCCGCCTCGCGGCGATGCGGTCGTACATGCGCGACATCAACCTCGGCCGCGAGCCGCAGCCCCACATCCCGGCCGCGGTCGGGATGACGGAGGAACAGATCTACCAGATGTACCGGTTGCTGGCGCTCGCGAAATACGAAGAGCGGTACGTGATCCCCACCGCCTACGCCGCCGACGGACACCGCCTCGAGGAGACGGCGACGGAATGCGCACTCGACTTCGAGGGCGGCCCCGGCATGCACGAGTCCGGTCCCTTCGGTGAGGTCAGCGGCGGCCCGGTGCCCGTGGCGGTCGAGACATTCCACGCGCTGCGCGAGCGGCAGACCACCGGCGAGATGTCCGCCAACGCGAGCCACCCGTCCCGCGTGAACCTACTGAACTGGGACGGCAAAGGCGCCCCGGCCGGCATGTTCCCCGAACGGAGCGAGCAGTCGTGACCGGACTGTTCCGCCGTCGGCGTGGGACTACCCGCGATCGCCTGGTGTGGCACGCGGCGGCACTGCTGCTCGCGTATCCGGACGACGGCCGGGACGAGCGTCTCCACGTCGTCGCCGACATCCTCGGGCACGTGCCGCCCGATTCGGGGCGGCTGCTCGCGGAGGTGCATCGCTTCCTGTGCGGGACGGACCCGTACGTGGCGGCGGCGCAGTACGTCGAGACGTTCGATCTCCGCCGCCGCACGACGCTGTATCTGACGTACTGGACGGCGGGCGACACCCGCAACCGCGGCCGCGAGATCCTGGCCTTCGCCGACACCTACCGCCGCGCCGGTGTCGAACCGCCGAAGGACGAGTCGGCCGATCACCTGACGGTGGTGCTCGAGTTCGCCGCGCTCGTCGACGCCGCCGCGGGTGCGGGACTCCTGTCGGCGCACCGGGTTCCGCTCGACATGCTGCATGCGGCGCTCGGCGAGACGGGCTCGCCGTACGCCGGCGTCGTCGCGGCCGTGTGCGGCACACTGCCGCCCGCCTCCGACCGGGACGTGGCGCGGGCGCGGCAACTCGCCGCGGCCGGGCCGCCCGCCGAGACCGTCGGGCTCGAGCCCTTCACCCTGACCGTTCCACCGCGCCGCGAAGGAGCGACCTGACATGTCAGCCGGTGAACTCTTCTGGGACATCGTGCCGTACGTCACGCTGGCGATCTTCGTGGTCGGCACGTGGTGGCGGTACCGCTACGACAAATTCGGGTGGACCACCCGCTCTTCGCAGCTCTACGAGAGCCGGTTGCTGCGGATCGGCAGCCCGCTGTTCCACTTCGGCATCCTCGTCGTGATCGCCGGCCACGTCATCGGCCTGGTCGTCCCGCAGTCGTGGACCGACGCGATCGGGATGAGCGAGCACGCCTATCACCTCCAGGCCCTCGTGCTCGGCGCGATCGCGGGGGTGGCAACTCTGACCGGTGCCCTCGTCCTGGTGTACCGGCGGCGCACCCGCGGTCCGGTGTTCACGGCGACCACCTGGAACGACAAGCTGATGTACGCGGTGCTGCTCGCCGCGATCGTCGCCGGGCTGGCGACCACCCTGCTCGGATCCGGCGTCGTCGGCGAGGAGAGCAACTACCGCGAGACGGTGTCGCCGTGGTTCCGGTCGATCTGGATTCTGCAGCCCCGCGGCGATCTGATGGCGCAGGCGGCGCCGGCCTTCCACATACACGTCGCGATCGCTCTGGTGTTGTTCGCGCTCTGGCCGTTCACCCGGCTCGTGCACGCCTTCAGCGCTCCCGTGGGCTATCTGTTCCGCCCCTACATCGTGTACCGCAGCCGCGACGTCGCCCGAAACGGCGAGCTCATCGGCTCGCAACCCCGTCGTCGAGCCTGGTGAACCACTGTCGGGGGCCGCGTGTAAAGTTTGCCGTTCGACGACGCCCAGCTTTCGAGGACCGCTGAACCACTACATGGCCAAGATCGATCGCAGCCGCACTGCCGCACTCACCCAAGCGCCGACCCTGCACGAGCCGGATGCCGGCGTCCGGCGCACCGTGCTCCCCGGCGGGCTCCGGGTGGTCACCGAATACGTTCCCGGTGTCCGATCCGCCTCCGTGGGCGTCTGGGTGGGTGTCGGATCACGCGACGAGCAACCCACCGTCGCCGGGGCCGCGCATTTCCTCGAGCATCTGCTGTTCAAGGCCACGCCGTCGCGCAGCGCTCTCGACATCGCGCAGGTGATGGACGGCGTCGGCGGCGAGCTCAACGCCTTCACGTCCAAGGAGCACACCTGCTTCTACGCGCACGTGCTCGACGACGACCTGCCGCTCGCCATCGACCTCGTCAGTGACGTCGTCCTGCGCGGCCGCTGCCGGTCCTCCGACGTCGACGTCGAACGCCAGGTGGTCCTCGAAGAGATCTCGATGCGCGACGACGATCCGGAGGACCTCCTCGGCGACGCGTTCCTGACCGCCCTGTACGGCGACCATCCCGTCGGCAGGCCGGTGATCGGCAGTGTCGAATCCATCGAATCGATGACCCGCACCCAACTCCACTCGTTCCACGTGCGGCGCTACACGCCGCCGCGCATGGTGGTCGCCGTCGCCGGCAACGTGGAGCACGAACACACCGTCGAGCTGGTGCGGCGCGCGTTCGCCGGGCACCTCGAATCGGCCTCCGAACCGGCTCCCCGACGTGCAGGCACCCTGCGCCTGCGCACGGAGCCGGCACTCAGCCTGACCAACCGGGACAGCGAACAGGTCCACCTCTCGCTCGGGGTGCGCGCGTTCGGGCGGCACGAGGCCCATCGCTGGGCGCTGTCGGTCCTCAACGCCGCCGTCGGCGGCGGGCTCAGTTCCCGGCTCTTCCAGGAAGTGCGGGAAATCCGTGGCCTGGCATATTCCGTGTACTCGGGCATCGACACGTTCTCCGACACGGGCGCGTTCTCGATCTACGCCGGGTGTCAGCCCGAGAACCTCGGCGAGGTCACCACGGTGATCCGCGAGGTGCTGTCGAACGTGGCGGCCGAGGGCATCACCGACGCCGAGTGCGCCCGCGCCAAGGGTTCGCTGCGGGGCGGACTGGTTCTGGGACTGGAGGATTCGGGTTCCCGGATGCACCGTATCGGTCGCAGTGAGCTCAACTACGGCAATCACCGCAGCATCACCGAAACCCTGAGCAAGATCGACGCGGTCACCACCGACGAGGTCCGCGACGTCGCGAGGGTCCTGCTGCAGCGCCCGTTCGCCGCCGCCGTCGTCGGACCGTATCGTCGCAGGCGCGACCTGCCGGCCTCGGTGCGCGGCATCGTCCGGTAACGAGGATTCGCCGAACACCGACAGGAGCAGCCCGACATGAAGATCCGTGGAGCGGTACTCGAGGAGATCGGGAGAACGCGCCCGTTCGCCGAGTCGGCGCCGATCTCGATCTCCGAACTCGACCTCGACGAGCCCGGTGCGGGCGAGATCCTGGTCCGGATCGAGGCGGCGGGTCTGTGCCACTCCGATCTGTCCGTCGTCGACGGCAACCGCGTGCGCCCGGTCCCGATGCTGCTCGGGCACGAGGCGGCGGGGCGGATCATGCAACTCGGCGCCGGCGTCGACGACGTCACGGTCGGACAGCGCGTGGTCATGACGTTCCTCCCGCGCTGCGGAGAGTGTGAAGGCTGCGCCACCGACGGTCGCATGCCGTGCGTGCCGGGGACCAGCGCCAACAACGGCGGAACCCTGCTCGACGGGGGAGCGCGACTGCACCGCGGCGGCGCCACCGTGCACCACCATCTCGGGGTGTCCGGATTCGCGACGCACGCGGTCGTCAACCGGCGCTCGGTCGTTCCCGTCGGCGACGACGTCCCCGCCGACGTGGCGGCCGTGCTCGGATGCGCCGTCCTCACCGGCGGCGGCGCCGTCCTCAACGCGGGCGACCCGCAACCCGGCCAGGCCGTGATGGTCGTCGGGCTCGGCGGCGTGGGAATGGCCGCGATCCTGACGGCCGTGTCCCGGGGCGCCGGTGAGGTCATCGGCGTCGACGCCGTGCCCGCGAAATTGCAGACCGCCCGCGAACTCGGAGCGACCGCGGTCTACACCCCGGCGGAACTCGAGGAAGCCGGTGTTCGGGCGCCCATCGTCATCGAGGCCGCCGGGAACGCACGCGCGTTCGAATCGGCTGTTCGCGCAACCTCTCCCGGGGGCAAGACGATCACCGTCGGACTGCCGTCCCCGGACGCGCAGTCGTCGATCTCCCCGCTCACCCTGGTGGCGGAGGCCCGCACGATCATCGGCAGCTACCTCGGCTCGGCGGTGCCGTCCCGGGACATCCCGATCTACGAGGACCTCTGGCGCTCCGGGAAGCTTCCCGTCGAGAAACTCATCTCCTCCCGCATCACCCTCGACGACATCAACCGCGGCATGGACGAACTCGCCGACGGCAGGGCGATCCGGCAGATCATCGTGTTCGACTGATTCGCGCGGATTCCGTCAGTCGGAGTCGCTCGGGCGCCCCGTGACGTCTTCGACGGACAGTGCCGACAACGCGATCAGGCCGGCCAGAAAACCGGCCCGGTCCCGCTCCGGCAACCGGGCGAGGAGTCGCTCCTCGCCCCGCCGGATCGCCGCCTGCGCCGAATCGCGCACCCGATGCCCATCGGGGGTCAGCGACAGCAGCCGGGCCCGGCGGTCCGCGGGATCGCGCTGCCGGTCGATCAGGCCGCGGTCCTGCAGTTCGTCGAGCACGCCGATGATCCGGGTCTTGTCGGCGCCGATCGTCTCCGCGAGAGCGGCTTGGGTGCGCAGCGGGTGCTCGTCGAGTGCGAGGAGTACGACGTAGCCCCACATGGTCAGCCCGTGCTCGGCGAGCACGGGGAGTTCTGCCGCCAACAGTGAGCGGTTCAGGGTGGTCGTCATCGCGGCGAGGTCGGGGCGGGTGCGCTCGTGCTGTCCGTTCTTCGGGTCGAGGCTCGGCATACCGCAGAAAATACACCTTGACCGATAATCTACTTGAGTAGATGATAAGCGATAGCGTATTAATTCGTTTCGAAGGTCGGAGGTACCGACGATGGATGTGGACGAGGTCCGGCGCTGGGATGCCCGCGCCGTCGAGGCGAGTGTGGAGATCGTGTCGCACGTGACGGGTGGCGACCTGCAGCGCGCGACACCGTGCGCGCAATGGACCCTCGGCGAACTGCTGGCTCACATGACCGTGCAGCACCTGGGGTTCGCCGCGGCGGCCGCGGGCGACGGACCCGACCTGTCGCACTGGCGGCCGCATGCGTCGGCGAACCCGGTTGCCGCCTATCGCGCGGCGGCGGACACCGTCGTCGAGGCCTTCGCCCGCGACGGTGTCGGGGAGCGGCAGTTCTGGCTACCGGAGATCAGCACCGAGTTCCCGTTCCCCGCGGCCACCGCCGTCGGGTTCCACTTCCTCGACTACGCCGTCCATTCGTGGGACGTCGCGCGAGCACTCGACCTCGACTTCGCGCCGGAAACCGGCATGGTGGCCGCGGTTCTCCCTATCGCCCGCCGCGTGCCGGACGGTGCGGACCGGTTGCGCGAGGGCGCCGCGTTCGCCCCGGGATCGACCGCCGGCGCCGACTCTGCGGATTTCGACGCGGTGCTGTCGCTGCTCGGCCGATCACCGCACTGGCACCCGGGATACGAGCCCCACCGCGTGTGAGGACGAGACGCAGGTCTCCCACGCCGCCCCTGCACAGCGGTCGGCACCCGGCGATTGCGTAGGCTTTCGGGCGAATCGTTGTGACTGGACGGAGCGTGGAGAAGTGAGCGCAGCAGCACCCATCAGAGTCGGGGTTCTCGGGGCCAAGGGCAAGGTCGGACGGGCGATCTGCGAGGCGGTGGAGCAGGCACCGGACCTCGAACTCGTCGCGGAGGTCGATCACGGCGACCGGCTCGAGTCGTTCGTCGAGGCCGGCACGCAGGTCGTCGTCGACTTCACCCACCCCGACGTGGTGATGGACAACCTGAAGTTCCTCGTCTCCAACGGCATTCATGCCGTGGTGGGCACCACCGGATTCGACGACACGAGGCTCGACACCGTGCGGTCGTGGCTGACCGAGCGCCCCGACGTCGGGGTCCTGATCGCCCCCAACTTCGCGATCGGCGCCGTCCTCTCCATGCGCTTCGCCGAAGCGGCAGCACGATTCTTCGATTCCGTCGAGGTCATCGAGTTGCACCACCCCAACAAGGCGGATGCGCCGTCCGGCACCGCCTACCGGACCGCCGCCCTCATCTCGGAGGCACGCCGCAAGGCCGGCGTGGGACCGAGCCCCGACGCGACGACCACCGAACTGGACGGTGCGCGCGGCGCCGACGTGGACGGCGTGCGCGTCCATTCCGTGCGGCTCGCAGGTCTGGTCGCCCATCAGGAGATCATCCTCGGCACGCAGGGCGAGACGCTGACCATCCGCCACGATTCGATCGACCGCAACTCCTTCGCCCCCGGCGTCCTGCTCGGTGTGCGGGAGATCGGCAACCGCCCCGGTCTCACCGTCGGTATCGACCCCCTTCTCGACCTGTGAAGGACGGCTCGACCAAGACCGTCGTCACGATCGGACTGCTGGTCGCGGCCCTGGCGTTCTACTTCGTCCTGCTCGGGCAGCGCGGCATCGAGCTGATCCAGGACGGCGGTGCGGCGGCGATCGGCCTGGGTATCGGCGTCCTGATCCTGCCGTTCCTGGGTGCCTGGATCGTCTACGCCACGCTCCGCGCCGGATTTCAGCACCAGCATCTGTCCCGCCGCATCGCCGACGAGCGACTCGAACTGGATGTCACCGATCTCCCGAAGCGTCCCTCGGGTCGCATCGACCGAGACGCGGCCGACGCACTGTTCCAGCAGGTCAAGTCCGAATGGGAAGCAGACCCGGACAACTGGCGGAACTCCTACCGGCTCGCGCGCGCCTACGACTACGCCGGCGACCGCGGCCGGGCCAGGGAAACGATGAAACGAGCCGTGGAACTCGAACGCGTCGAACGGGAAGCCGGGTCCGGCCGGTAGGGCACGGAACCGGTCGTACGCTGACGACTGTGAAGTCGCTACTCGTCGTCCACCACACGCCGTCGCCGGTGACCCGTGAGTGCCTCGAAGCCGTACTGAAAGGCGCCCGGGACCCCGACATCGACGGGGTCGAGGTGAAGTCGATCCCCGCACTCGGCGCGACCGTCCCCGACGTCCTCGCGGCCGACGGGTTCCTGTTCGGGACCTCCGCCAACTTCGGCTACATGTCCGGTGCGCTGAAGCACTTCTTCGACACCGTCTACTACCCGTGCCTCGACGCGGTCGCCGGGCGGCCCTACGGACTCTGGGTGCACGGCAACAACGACACCGCCGGGGCCGTGAAGTCGGTGCAGAAGATCGTGACCGGGCTGGCGCTCACCCAGGTCGCCGAGATCCTGGAACTGACCGGATCTGTCGACGCGAGTGCGCGGGAGCGGTTGTACGAACTCGGTGCGACGGTGGCGGTCACGCTGGCCGACGACGCCTGACCACGTCGCCGTCGACTGTGTCGGTGGCCGATGGCAAGCTTCGGGCATGCGTGAGATGACCGCCGCCGCGGCCAGGAGAACGGCGCTCTGGGCGCAGGGTTTCGCCGACCGGAAGCCGGCCGGTACGCCGACGCGCAGGCACGTCCGTTCGGTTCTCGACCGCGTGCGGTTGTTCCAGATCGACTCCGTGTCGGTGGCCGTGCGTGCCCACTACGTCCCGCTGTTCAGCCGTCTCGGGGTGTACGACCGCGGTCTGGTCGACTCGGCGGCGTGGTCGCACTCCGCCCGCGCACCCCGCATGCTGGCGGAGTACTGGGCGCACGAGGCGGCGTTCATCCCGGTCGAGGACTGGCCGCTGCTGCGCTGGCGGATGCACCGGTACCGGCACGGACGCTGGTCCGGCGAATCCCGCGTACTCGACCGCAATCCCACGCTCGCCGCCGACGTGCTCGACGTGATCGGCGCCGTCGGTGCGTGCAGCGCGGGTGACGTGGAGAAACACCTCGAGGTCGACCGGCCCGACCGCAAGGGTCCTTGGTGGGATCGCAGCGACACCAAAGTGGTGTGCGAGCAGCTGTTCGCGTCCGGCGCGCTGGCGGTCGACAAGCGCGTCGCCTTCACCCGTCACTACGACCTCACCGAACGGGTGCTGCCGAAAGCGGTTCTCGCCGAGAATGTTTCGGAGGACGATGCCGTCCGTGGCCTGGTGCAACGGTCCGCGCGGGCCCTCGGGGTGGCCACCGAACCCGATCTGCGCGACTACTACCGGCTGTCGCCGGCGCAGACCGCCGCGGCCGTCGAGGACCTCGTCGAGGACGGTGTGCTCGAACGGGTCGACGTCCGGGGCTGGGAGGCACCGGCATTCGTCCACCGCGACGTCCGGGTTCCCCGGAAGGTGGAGGGGGCGGCGCTGCTCTGCCCGTTCGATCCGCTGGTCTTCTGCCGGCCCCGCACCGAGCGGGTATTCGACTTCCGGTACCGCCTCGAGATCTACACCCCCGCGCACAAACGTGTCCACGGGTACTACGTCTTCCCGTTCCTGCTGAACGGTGAACTGGTGGCGAGGGTCGATCTCAAGGCCGACCGCGCGTCGGGGACGCTCGAGGTGCGATCCGCGTTCGTCGAACCCGACCGGAATCCGGGGCACGTGGTGGAGGCGCTGGTTCCGGAATTGCGAAGAATGGCAACGTGGTTGGGCCTGGACGACGTCCGGGTGGACGATCGCGGCAACCTCGGTGCTCTCCTCGCGGCCGAGGCGTCGCGGCCGCGAGGAGAGTGAAGAACTCGAGCCTCTCGGCTGCCTACAGGCTCTCGACGAACTTCGTCAGGCCCTTGCTCGCGGTGTCGAGCGCCGTCTTCTGCGCCTTCTTCACGAGGAACCCCGGCAGCGGAATCTTCGGGTCGACCGTCAATTCGAACGTCACCTTGGTGCCGACGCCGGACTCGGTGAGGACGTACGACCCGTCCTGGGCGTTCTGCTGGCCGCTCTCGACGAGGTGCCACGACACCGTGTTGTCGCCCTCGAACGTGTAGTCGACGACCTGCTCGTCGCTGATCCCGAGGATGGAGACGCTCATCCGGACTCGGTGGGGGCGGCCGTCGTCGTGTGTGCTCTCGATGGTGACCGACTTGTGGGCCGAGGACCACTCGGGCAGGCGATCCACCGCAGCGATCGCGGCCATCACCGTGGCCGGATCGGCCTTGATCTCGAATTCCTTGACGCCGGAAACGGCCATGTTCTTCGCTCCTTCGAGCCCGTGGCGACTCTCACCGTGTGGCTGATGCGACGTAATTACATCACCGCCGCCGACGGGCGCGTGGAGTGAGTGCACCGGCGCTCAGAAATCGCCTCTCCCGTTCCGGCGCATCTGGTCCTTGAGCGCGCCCTGGACCGCTTGCGACACCCAGGAATTGAGTGACACCCCGTTCTGGGAGGCGGCCTCCTCGGCCTTCGACTTGATCTGATCCATCAGGCGGAGGGTGACGCGGCTGATGTCACCGGTGACGTCATCGAACGCGGCACCGATGTCCTCGGCGGTGGCGGTGCGTTCCCCGTCCGGCCCGGGCTGGGCGGGAGTGCGGTGCACGTCGACCGCCACCTCGCTGCCGTCCAGACGCACGCCGACGGTGCGATTGCCGAGTTCGGAAGACACCTCTCCCGCAAAGTCGGTGAGCGCCGACAGGAGGAGCAGGCGCGCGGCGGGCTCGACTGCGGCGGCGAGCGCCGCAGCGGTCGCCCGCGTCTGCTCGTCGCCGAGTGCGGCTGCTGCGTTCAGGTCGTCTCGCAGCCGTGAGACATAGATGCCGAGGTCCATGACGCCAGCATGACGTCAACTGTGACGTCAGTCAAGCAGTCGTGACCTCGGTGTGGTGATGTCACCCTCGGACAGTGCCGGGCCGACGCTGCGACTAGGGTCGATGCATTCAGGAGGGACTCCCGACCAGGGAGTTCGGTAGGAGGATCAGCGCAGTGCCGCAGACCGTGCCGCTCAGGGTGCAACTCGTCGCGAAGACCGAGTTCTTTCCACCGGCGGACATCCCGTGGGAGACCGACGCCGACGGCGGCGAAGCGCTGGCGGAATTCGCGGGCCGGGCGTGCTACCAGAGCTGGTCCAAACCCAACCCCCGCACCGCGACCAACGCCGGATACCTGCGTCATCTGCTCGAGGTCGGGCACGAGTCGGTCCTCGAACACGGCACCGTCAGCTTCTACATCACCGGCATCTCCCGGTCCTGCACCCACGAGTTGATCCGGCACCGCCACTTCTCCTACTCGCAGCTGTCGCAGCGCTTCGTGCGTGAGAACGAGGGGAACGTCGTCGTCCCGCCCGCGATCGCCGGCGACCCCGAACTCGAGGAGCTGTTCGCGAAGGCCACCGACGCCAGCAGAACGGCGTACGGCGAACTCCTCGAGGCCCTCGAATCGAAACTGGCCGACACCTCCAACGTGCCGCTGCGCAACAAGCAGGCGAGGCAGGCCGCGAGGGCCGTCCTGCCCAACGCGACGGAGACCCGCGTGGTGGTCACCGGCAACTACCGCGCCTGGCGGCACTTCGTCTCGATGCGGGCCACCGAGCACGCCGACGTGGAGATTCGCCGTGTCGCGGTCGAGTGCCTGCGGCAGCTGCAGGCGGCCGCACCGAATGTCTTCGGCGACTTCGAGGTACTGGACTGGGGCGACGGCACCGAGGTGGCGCGGAGCACGTTTTCCGCCGACGCGTGACTGGTGTGCAAAAGTACCTGGGTCACCGGGTAGCCTTCTGACCATGACCTACGGTGATTCCGCTTCTCCAGTCGAGCGTCCGTTCGGCACCGTGTCCACAGCGATGGTGACGCCGTTCACCTCGGACGGAAAGCTGGACGTCGACGCCGGTGTCCGCCTCGCGGCGTACCTCGTCGACAACGGGTGCGACTCCCTCGTGCTCGCCGGCACGACCGGTGAGTCGCCGACGACCACCGAAAACGAGAAGCTCGAGCTGCTCCGGGCGGTCATCGACGCGGTGGGCAACCGCGCGAAGATCATCGCCGGCGCGGGCAGCAACGACACCGCGCACAGCGTCGAACTCGCCCGTGACGCCGCCCGCGCCGGCGCGCAGGGCCTCCTCGTCGTCACCCCCTACTACTCGCGTCCGCCGCAGGCCGGACTGTTCGCGCACTTCACCGCCGTCGCCAACGCCACCGACCTTCCGGTCATGCTCTACGACATTCCACCCCGCTCCGTGGTCCCCATCGAGACGGAGACCATCCGGCGCCTCGCCGAGCACCCGCGCATCGTCGCGGTCAAGGACGCCAAGGGCGACCTCAACGCGGGCGCCGAGCTGATCGGCACCACCGACCTCCAGTTCTACTCGGGTGACGATCCGCTCAACCTGCCGTGGCTGTCGGTGGGCGCGACGGGATTCGTCAGCGTCATCGGGCACCTCGTGCCCGGCCGGTTGCGTGAACTGCACACCGCCTTCGCGGCCGGGGACATCGCCCGCGCCCGCGCCATCAACCTCAGCCTCATCCCGGTCATCCGCTCGGTGGCGCGTCTGGGCGGCGTGAGCGCGTCGAAGGCGGGTCTGCGCCTGATTGGCCTCGACGTCGGTGAACCCCGGTTGCCGCAGGTGGCGCCCACGCACGATCAGATCGATCTCCTGGCTGCCGATCTGCACGCCGCGGGGGTGCTCGCGTGACCCGACCGCCTCGTCGTCGCAGCGCCAGCCGCCAGGCAGGTCCCCCTTCCCCCACCGCGAGCGAGCCGACGACGCCGGCCCCCGCTGCCGAGCCGGCGAAGTCCGCGCCCGTCGTCGCCGACGAGCCGAGTGCCCCGAAGTCGGAGCAGGCCAAGTCCGCGCCCGTGAAGACCGCCTCCACGAAGGGCGGCGCCGCCAACAAGTCGTCGTCGCGCTCCGGACGGCGCGGCGGCAGCAAGCGTCAGGACTCGCGGCCGGCCGCGGTCGATCCGACGGCCCGGCTCGGCGCCCCGCCGAAGGCCCCGTTCAAGGGTCTGCGGGTGGTGGCTCTGGGCGGCATCGGCGAGATCGGTCGCAACATGACCGTCTTCGAGCACCAGGGCAAACTGCTCATCGTCGACTGCGGTGTGCTGTTCCCGGAAGACCAGCAGCCTGGTGTCGACCTGATCCTCCCGGACTTCCGGCACATCGAGGACCGCATGGACGACGTCGAGGCAGTCGTCCTCACACACGGCCACGAGGACCACATCGGCGCCATCCCGTTCCTGCTGCGCCTGCGTCCGGATCTGCCTGTCGTCGGTTCGCGGTTCACGCTCGCGCTCGTCGCGGCCAAGTGCCGTGAGCACCGCCAGCGCCCCAACCTCGTCGAGGTCGTCGAGGGTCAGCGCACCGAACACGGCCCATTCGAGTGCGAGTACTTCGCCGTCAACCACTCGATCCCCGACGCCATTGCCGTCGCGATCCGGACCGACGCCGGCGTCGTCCTGCACACCGGCGACATCAAGCTCGACCAGTTGCCGCTCGATGGCAGGCTCACCGACCTCGCCGGCTTCTCCCGTCTCGGCGACGAGGGCGTCGACCTGTTCCTCGTCGACTCCACCAACGCCGAGGTGCCGGGATTCGTCACCCCCGAACGTGAGATCGGGGGAGTGCTCGACAACGTCATCGGCAAGGCCCGGCAGCGTGTGATCGTGGCCTCCTTCGCCAGCCACGTGCACCGCATCCAGCAGGTCGTCGACGTCGCGCACCGGTACAACCGGCGGGTCGCGTTCGTGGGCCGGTCGATGGTCCGCAACATGCAGATCGCGCAGGATCTCGGCTACCTGAGCGTCCCGGACGGTCTGGTCGTCGACATCGACACCGCGGCCAACCTGCCCGACGACCGGCTCGTCCTCATCTCCACCGGCTCGCAGGGCGAACCGCTGTCGGCGTTGTCGCGGATGGCCCGCGGCGAGCACCGGCAGATCAACATCCGGGCCAACGACCTCGTCGTGCTGGCCTCGTCGCTGATCCCCGGCAACGAGAACTCCGTGTTCGCCGTCGTCAACGGCCTCGCCAAGCGCGGCGCCACCGTCGTCACCCAGCAGAGCGCGAAGGTGCACGTCTCCGGTCACGCCTCGGCGGGTGAGCTCCTGTACCTGTACAACGCGGTCCGGCCCACCAACGCGATGCCGGTCCACGGCGAATGGCGCCACCTGCGGGCCAACGCCGCCCTCGCGAAGGCGACCGGCGTGCCGGAGGAGCGGATCGTGCTCGCCGAGGACGGTGTGGTGGTCGACATGGTCGACGGTCTCGCCGAGATCGTCGGGCAGGTTCCCGTCGGGCACGTCTACGTCGACGGACTGTCCGTCGGCGACGTCGGCGACTCCACACTGTCGGACCGGTTGGTCCTCGGTGAGGGCGGGTTCATTGCCATCAACGTCGTCATCGACGACCACACGGGCCGCGCCGTCAGCACCCCCGAGGTGTCCGGACGCGGATTCTCCGACGACCCGACGGCCCTCAAGGACGCGGCACAGTTGGTCGAGGCGGAGCTGCTGCGCCTGGCCACCGAAGGCATCAACGACGCTCACCGCATCGCCCAGGCGATCCGGCGTGTCGTCGGCAGATGGGTGGCCGACAAGTACCGTCGCCGGCCGATGATCGTCCCGACCGTCATCGCGGTGCCGTCGGCGGAGGGCAAGTAGTTCTCCGACAGGTAGATTCGGTCGGGTGACCTTCGCCCGAGATGAACGCCTCGCCCTCGTCGACTCGATGGCCGAATTCGGTCCCGACGCCCCGACCCTCTGCGGGACGTGGACCAACCGGGACCTGGCCGCCCACCTGATCGTGCGCGAACGACGCCTCGACGCTGCCCCCGGCATCGTCGTGGGCCTGCTCGCCGGGTACACCGAACGCGTCCAGAACGAGACGGCGACGCGTCCGTGGAGCCGGCTGCTGGACGAGGTCCGGTCGGGTCCGCCGATGTGGTCGCCGATGTACTGGGTGGACGCGCAGGTGAACCTGGGGGAGATGTTCGTCCACCACGAGGACGTGCGCCGCGCCCACGACGGGTGGGAGCCGCGCGTGCTGCCCGCCGACCGTCAGGACGCGCTGTGGGGTCTCGCGCGCAAGGTCGGCAAGCTCGGCTACCGGCACGCCCCGGTGACGGTGGTACTCGAGCGGCCGTCCGGGGAGCAGGCCACCGTCCGCACGGCCGGCACCGGCCGGGTGATCCTGCGGGGGGAACCGTCGGAACTCGCCCTGCACGCGTTCGGCCGGAATCGGGTGCGGATCGAGACCGAGGGCGATGCCGCCGACATCGAGGCCGTGACTTCCCTCGACCGAGGGTTCTGAGGCCATTTCGACGCAGCTCTGCCGTGTTACGGGTGTTGCGGATGGTCCGGAAGGGGCCGTAGCGACTAATCTGAGAGCCATGGCAGGTAAGGCGAGCGCCCGCGGTTCGAGCACGACGTCCAAGCCCAAGTCCCGCACGACCCGGACGGTCAGCACTCCGCGTAAATCCACGTCGCCCCGCGGCGGCGCCCGGAGGCCCGCCGCGACGAAGGCGTCCGCATCCGGTCCCCTGAAGTCGGTGGGCCGGGGAATCGGCGGCGGCTGGTCGCTCGTGGCGAAGGGAGTCGGAGCCACCACCCGCACCGTCGGCAAGGCGGCCGAGATCGAGCAGGGCCACCGGCGCGACGGCATCGCCCTCGGACTGATTGCGATCAGCGTCGTGGTCGCCGGCGGAATCTGGTTCTCCGCGGGCGGTCCGGTGGGCGAGTGGATCGAGACCGGAGTCCGCGCCGTGTTCGGCGGGGTATCCGCTGTCCTGCCCCTGATCGGTGTCGCCGTCGCGGTGACCCTGATGCGGACCGAACCGAAACCCGAGATCCGGCCCCGGCTGGTGCTGGGGTCGCTGCTGGTCGGTCTGCCGGTTCTCGGCCTGTGGCACATCGCGACGGGGTCGCCCGCCGACGCCGACGGCAGGGCCCGCGGCGCCGGCTTCGTCGGGTACGCGGCGGGCGGTCCCCTGACCGACGGTCTCACCGTGTGGCTCGCCGCGCCGCTGCTGCTGATGGCGGCACTGTTCGGTGTCCTGCTCCTGACCGGGACCACGGTCCGCGAGGTGCCCGGCAAGCTGCAGTCGTACTTCGGAACGTCGTTCGGCCGCGATCACTACGCCGACTACGACAGCGAGTACTACGAGGACGGCGAATACGACCCCACCCTCTTCGATGCCGACGGCTACCCCGTCGACGACTACAAGACCGGGGTCCGGGGTGCCCCGGCCGACAACTATCCCACCGACGAGTACGACGTCAGCGGCACCGCGAAGACGGAGGTGCTCGGGCTGTGTGAGACCGAGCCCGCCACGGAACCCGTGCCCGCTCCGGCACCGGCCCCGAAACGGCCGCGCGCCAAGGCCAAGCCCGTCGTCGCCCCGAAGCCGGAACCCGAACCGGAACCTCTGCCCGACGTCGACAAGTTCGTCACCGACCGGGTGGTCGAGGGCGACTACACACTGCCGCCGACGTCCCTGCTCATCGAGGGCGATGCGCCGAAGACGCGCAGTTCGGCCAACGACGCGATGATCGAGGCCATCACCGAGGTCCTCGAACAGTTCAAGATCGACGCCGCCGTCACCGGATTCACCCGCGGCCCGACCGTCACCCGCTACGAGGTGGAACTCGGCCCGGGTGTGAAGGTCGAGAAGATCACCGCGCTCGCCCGCAACATCGCGTACGCCGTCGCCACCGACAACGTGCGCCTGCTCGCGCCGATCCCGGGCAAGTCCGCGGTGGGTATCGAGGTCCCCAACTCCGACCGTGAGATGGTGCGCCTCGCCGACGTGCTCACCGCCCCGACCACCCGCAAGGACCACCACCCGCTGGTGATCGGTCTCGGCAAGGACATCGAGGGCGACTTCGTCAGCGCCAACCTCGCGAAGATGCCGCACCTGCTCGTGGCCGGTTCCACCGGTTCCGGTAAGTCCAGCTTCGTGAACTCGATGCTGGTGTCCCTGCTGTCCCGGGCGACACCCGACGAGGTCCGGATGATCCTCATCGACCCCAAGATGGTGGAGTTGACGCCGTACGAAGGCATTCCGCACCTCATCACGCCCATCATCACCCAGCCGAAGAAGGCGGCGGCCGCGCTGGCCTGGCTGGTGGAGGAGATGGAGCAGCGTTACCAGGACATGCAGGCCAACCGGGTGCGCCACATCGACGACTTCAACTCCAAGGTGAAGTCGGGTGAGATCACGGCGCCGCTCGGCAGCGAACGGGTCTACCGGCCGTACCCGTACATCCTCGCCATCGTCGACGAACTCGCCGACCTCATGATGACCGCGCCGCGCGACGTCGAGGACGCGATCGTCCGCATCACCCAGAAGGCGCGCGCCGCCGGTATCCACCTCGTGCTGGCCACGCAGAGGCCCTCGGTGGACGTCGTGACGGGTCTGATCAAGACCAATGTGCCGTCCCGGCTGGCCTTCGCGACGTCGTCCCTGACCGACTCCCGGGTCATCCTGGACCAGCCCGGCGCCGAGAAGCTGATCGGTATGGGCGACGGGCTGTTCCTGCCGATGGGTGCGGGCAAGCCGACCCGCCTGCAGGGTGCGTTCATCACCGACGAAGAGATCTCCGCGGTCGTCGATTTCAGCAAGAACCAGGCGGAGCCGGAGTACACCGAGGGTGTCACCGCCGCGAAGGTCGGGGAGAAGAAGGACGTCGATCCCGACATCGGCGACGATATGGATGTGCTGTTGCAGGCGGTGGAACTCGTCGTCTCCAGCCAGTTCGGGTCCACGTCGATGCTGCAGCGGAAACTGCGGGTCGGATTCGCGAAGGCGGGCCGCCTGATGGACCTGATGGAGACCAGGGGCGTGGTGGGCCCCAGCGAGGGCTCGAAGGCCCGCGAGGTCCTCATCAAGCCCGAGGAACTCGACGGCCTGTTGTGGTCGATCCGTGGCGGCGACCCGGACGAGGCCCCGCCCGACCAGGGGTGACACACGATGCGCGTGTCCGAAATGTGCGGTTCGCGCGCACTGTGGTTGAATGGTCTCCGAATTGGAGGGGAGTATCCCCACCTCTGTGACAGCATCGTCAACACGATCGGCACCGTTGCCGATCCGGGGCTGTCAGTCGCTCGGGCGAATATTCCGGTGCGGCGGGAGAGACCTCCGGTACCCGCTAGGTCTACCGGAGGTCTGTGTTCATGCATGTGTCACCGCTGGTCTGGGTCATCACCTGTGTGGTGATTCTCGGACTGTTCGTGTTCGACTTCTTCGCTCACGTACGTACCCCGCACGCCCCCACGTTCCGTGAGTCGGCGTTCTGGTCGTCGGTCTACATCGGCGTCGCGATCCTGTTTGGCCTGATCGTGATGTGGCTGTGGGGAAGTCAGTACGGCGGCGAATATTTCGCCGGATACGTCACCGAGAAGGCGTTGTCGGTCGACAACCTGTTCGTGTTCGTCATCATCATGGGAACGTTCGCGGTGCCGCGGGAGTACCAGCAGAAGGTGCTGCTGATCGGCATCGTGATGGCGCTGGTGATGCGCGGAATCTTCATCGGCGTCGGCGCCGCGGCGATCAACGCGTACAGCTGGGTGTTCTACCTGTTCGGCGCGTTCCTCATCTACACCGCGTACACGCTGGTGCGTGATCACGGGCACGAGAAGGAGGTAGAGGAGGAACGCGACAGCAAGATCGTCGCCATCGCGAAGAAGATCCTCCCCACCACGGACACCTACGACGGCGACAAGCTCGTCACGCGGATCAACGGCAAGCGCGTCGTGACGCCGCTGCTGCTCGCGCTGGTCGCCATCGGATTCACCGACGTGCTGTTCGCGCTCGACTCGATCCCCGCGATCTACGGGCTCACCCAGGAGCCGTACCTGGTGTTCACGGCCAACGCGTTCGCGCTGATGGGTCTGCGTCAGCTGTACTTCCTGATCGGCGGCTTGCTGGATCGCCTGGTGTACCTGTCGTACGGCCTGTCGATCATCCTGGCGTTCATCGGCGTCAAGCTGGTTCTGCACGCTCTGCACGAGAACACGCTGGGCTTCGTCAACGGCGGGGAACACGTGGCCGTGCCGGAGGTGTCGACGGTGTTCTCGCTCGCCGTCATCATCGGTGTGCTGGCAGTGACGACCGTCGCCAGCCTCCTCAAGACGCGGAACACGACGCCGGCGAAGTAACTCCGCCGGGCGTCGTGCTCGAGGGGTCCGGTGCTCGGCGGTTCAGGAGCTGAATTCGCCGAGTACCGGAACCCATTCGACGATCCGGGTGGCCGTCACCAGGCCGTTGCGGGCGAACGGGTCGTGGGTGAAGAGCTGTTCCACGGTCGCCGCGTCGGCGGCGTCGACGATGATGAACGCGCCGCTACCGTCCGCGAACGGACCGGACGACACCACCGTCTTCTGCTCGGCCAGTTCGCCGAGCCACTCCCGGTGGGCGGGGCGATGCTCGTCGCGTCCGGCGACGGTATCGGCCGAATACGTGTACTCCACTACGAACAGGGACATGTTCTCGCTCTCTCGGGACGGGTTCATCGAACAAAAATGGGATCAGGGCCCATCTGTCTCACGCACTGGGATTTCAGAGAGTGAGAAGCATTCGGGTGTTGCCGAGGGTGTTCGGCTTGACGTAGCTCAGGTCGAGGAACTCGGCGACACCGGTGTCGTACGAACGGCACATCTCCGCGTACACCTCGGCGGTGACGGGTGTGCCGTCGATCTCCACGAATCCGTGCTTGCCGAAGAAGTCGACCTCGAACGTGAGAACGAACAGGCGCTCGAGTTCGAGTTCCCGCGCGACCTCGATCAATTTGGCCACCACGTGATGGCCCGCACCCTGGCCCTTGGCCGACGGATCGACGGCGATCGTGCGCACCTCGCCGAGGTCCGCCCACAGCACGTGCATTGCGCCACAACCGATCACGTTGCCGCCGCGCTCGGCCACCCAGAACTCCTGAACGGATTCGTACAGGGTCACGAGGTTTTTCTCGAGCAGGATCTTGCCGGAGTAGATGTCGATCAGACGCTTGATCTCGGGAACGTCGGAGGTTCGTGCTCGCCGCACGATCAGCTGATTGTCGGCGGTGTCCGGCGTCCGAGAAGTCATGTCGTGAACATTAGCCAACGGCCGTACCGATATTCTTAGGCACGTGCCGGTACGACCTACGAATCCCTCCCACTCCCCACCGCGTCCCGGGGTGCAGTTCGACGCTGCGGTGCTCCGATGAGCGCGCAGCGCGAGGATTGGACGGCCGCCGACAACCCGGCGGCCCCGGATCCGTCGGTCGAGCCCGCGAGTGAGACGGCCGTACCACTGCTGAACATCGCGAACATCCTGACGATCCTCCGGATCCTGCTGGTCCCCGTCTTCCTGGTCGTGCTGTTCGTCGGCGACGGACACTCGACGACGTGGCGCCTGATCGCCACCGGCGTGTTCGCGGTCGCCGCCATCACCGACCGGATCGACGGTCAACTCGCCCGCAAGCACGGCCTCGTCACCGATTTCGGCAAGCTCGCCGACCCCATCGCGGACAAAGCGCTGATCGGTGCCGCCCTCGTGGGTCTGTCGATTCTCGGCGACCTGCTCTGGTGGGTGACCGCGGTGATCGCGGTGCGGGAACTGGGCATCACGCTGCTCCGGTTCGCGGTCCTGCGGCACGCGGTCATTCCCGCGGGCCGGGGTGGCAAGCTCAAGACTCTCGTCCAGACGATCGCGATCGGGTTCTACCTGCTGCCGCTGCCGGACGGATTCGACGTCCTCGGATGGGTTCTGATGGGGGCGGCCGTGCTGCTGACGGTGGTGACCGGGCTGGACTACGTCGTGCAGGCCGTCCGGCTGCGAGCCGGGGTGCTCGAGGTCGAGGCGAACGCGAGCACCGGGGCGTGACCGACCCGTTGGTGGACGGCACGCGGGCCGCCGACCTGGTTGCCGTGCTCACCGCCCGCGGCGAGACCGTCGCCACCGCGGAATCGCTCACGGCGGGACTGCTCACCGCCACCATCGCCGGTGTGCCGGGCGCGAGCAACGTGCTGCGCGGCGGACTCGTCGTGTACGCCACCGACCTGAAGGCAACCCTCGCCGGGGTGGATCCCGCCCGGCTGGCGGAGGACGGGCCCGTGGCGCCGTCCACGGCACAGGCGCTCGCGGACGGCGCCCGCGCCCGCTGCGGCGCCGACTGGGGCGTCGGACTGACCGGCGTCGCCGGCCCCGACACGCAGGACGGACATCCCGTGGGCACGGTGTTCCTGAGCATTTCCGGTGCGGCCGGAACGTCGGTCCTCGAGCTCGGATTGACCGGCGGCCGGTGGCAGATCCGTAAATCTGCGGTTTCCGCCGCCGTGTCGGGACTCCTCGATCGTGTGCAGGAAACATCCGCAGGCTAAGGTCGGGAACCAATCGGTCCTGTTCGCGCGTTGAGATAGGCGAGACAGGTGACGGATGAAGGAGGAGCGAGATGGCGCTGCTATTGCGTGAGGCAATCGGTGACAGTCTTCGGCGTACGCGCGTTTCGCAGAGCCGGACCCTGCGTGAGGTCTCCAACAGTGCTCGTGTGAGCCTCGGGTACTTGTCCGAGGTCGAACGAGGGCGCAAGGAAGCCTCGAGTGAGCTCCTGGCTGCGATCTGCGACGCGCTGGACGTCCCACTGTCCGACGTGCTCGTCGACGTCAGCGAATCGCTGTCCGACGGGTCTTCGGCCAAGCGTGCGGACACCGAGCGGCACGCGGTCGAATCCGCGCCCGCAGAGGCCCCCGCCGCGAGCGCACGACCGGGTTCGACGACCATCGCCCGCGACACCCGGGTGGTCATCCCTGCACCCGCGCAGGCGCTGGCTGCCGCGTAGCAACACCCGTGCCGAACCGATAGATTTCAGTCAACCGCCGATCTCGTCGGCGGGTGAGCCAGGTAGTCGGGGCGCAGCCCTTGTTCCGGTGCGTGACGGTCGCGTATCGGGTCGCGCATCGCGCGGCGCAACAGATGGAGGCAGGATCAAACCCATGGCTAATCCTTTCGTCAAGGGATGGAAGTACCTGATGGCGCTCTTCAATTCCAAGATCGATGAGAAGGCTGACCCCAAGGTTCAGATTCAGCAGGCGATCGAGGATGCGCAGCGTCAGCACCAGGCCCTGTCGCAGCAGGCCGCGTCTGTCATCGGCAACCAGCGCCAGCTCGAGATGAAGCTCAGCCGCCAGCTCGACGAGGTGGAGAAGCTCAACGCCAACGCCCGTCAGGCCGTCAACCTGGCCGACCAGGCGCAGGCCGCCGGCGACACCGAGAAGGCCATCCAGTACACCAATGCCGCCGAGGCGTTCGCCGCACAGCTCGTCACCGCCGAGCAGGGCGTCGAAGACCTGAAGGCACTGCACGACCAGTCGCTGCAGGCAGCTGCCCAGGCGAAGAAGGCCGTGGAGCAGAACGCGATGGCTCTGCAGGCCAAGGTCGCGGAACGCACCAAGCTGCTCAGCCAGCTGGAGCAGGCCAAGATGCAGGAACGGGTCAGCGAGTCGCTGCGCTCCATGGACAGCACCCTCTCCGCTCCCGGCAACACGCCCAGCCTCGATGCCGTGCGCGACAAGATCGAGCGGCGCTACGCCGATGCCCTCGGTTCTGCGGAGCTGGCACAGAACTCGGTGTCGGGCCGCATGATGGAAGTGCAGCAGGCGAGCATCCAGATGGCCGGACACAGCCGCCTCGAGCAGATCCGGGCCTCCATGAAGGGCGATGCATTGCCGTCCGGCGGTACGGCCGGCGCACCGGCGACGCCCGCCGCCAACCCGAACCTCGACAAGCAGCCGCCGGCAGCAGGCCAGACCGGCACGGCGCAGTAACCGAATCGCCTGTGAGCATGAGTTCCACCCGACGTGGCCGACCTGGACGTTCAGTCCGGTCGGCCACTGTCGTGTCCGGGCTCGCCGGGATCCAGGGCGCACTGCGCGAGGCCGGTGAGTCCGTCGCGGACGCGGCGCAGCGGTGGCGCGACCCTCGTGAACGTCTCCTGCGGAAGAAACGGCGGGCCCGGCGTCGTGCGAAGCGCTACGGCATCGTGTCCGGAACCTCGGCCACCGGCGCCGCCGGTCTCGCTCTGATGGCTGCGCCGGAATGGTCGATGCTGATGGCCGGTGGGGGCGCGGTCGTGTTCGCGGTCCCCGCGGTGCTGGCCGTCAGCCGGTACCGCAAGCTCGACGCCGTGACCTTGCCGCCGGGTCTGCCTGCCCGCCGGGTGCTTCCGGCGCCGTCCTCGGTCGCCCGGGAGCCGATGGAGCGACTCGTGCACAGCGAACGGGCACTGCACGGCATCCTCGGCGTGCTGTCCCGGTCCGGGACCATCAGCGCCGAGGACATCGAGGACACCCATGCCACGGCCCGCTCCGCGGCAGCCGCGTTGCAGGCGGTGGCCCTCGACATCACGTCGATGGAGGACGCCGCCCGGGGGAGCCGGGCCGCAGCGGCGCCGCTCCACCGGGCGATCGCCTCGGCTGCCGCCCAACTCGGCGACGGCGTCGAACAATTCGAAGAACTGGTGGCCGCTGCCGCCGAGGTCGCCGTGCCCGGAACGGCGAGTGCCGTCGGCGAACTCGCCTATGAACGCGCGGAACTCGTGTCGGCGACCGAGAAACTCGCCGGCCTCGCGACGGCCCTCGGCGAGATCGACGACATCGTTCGCCGCTACCGCTGACCTCGTCGATCGACGCACGGCGCCCTGGGGACCCGGTGTGGGGGAGAACCCTGATCTTTCCCTGATCTTTACGTTGACCTGGTGATTTACCCGAGCCGGCGTGCCAGGCTGGTGTGCGTACCCGATAAATGGGGTCGACCGGACGTCGGGCGCAGAAATCGATCGGGGAGACGTGAGTGGAGGAAACCATGTTCTGGAAGATTGTTCTGGCTGTCGCGGCGATCTGGATCGCCCTCGCCGTGGTCGGTGCCCTCGTCAAGGGCCTGTTCTGGATTCTCGTCGTCAGCGCCGTCGTATTCGGTGTGTACCTGTTGATCAAGGCGATGTCGGGATCCGGCGAGAAATCGGACATCACGCGTAGCTGACGGGCATGCTCTACCCATGGAACCGGTACCGGAGGACTGGCATCGTGGGCTCGTCGTGGTCGCGCACCCCGACGACATCGAATACGGCGCAGCGGCGGCTGTGGCGCGCTGGACCGGGCAGGGTAAGGATATCCGCTATGTGCTCGCCACCAGCGGAGAGGCAGGGATCGCGGGCCTGCACCCGACGGAGTCGGGCCCGCTGCGGGAGGCGGAGGAGTGGCGCTCCGCGGCCGTGGTGGGGGTGACCGACGTCGAGTTCCTCGGTTATCCCGACGGCACCCTCGTCGAGAGTCTCGCACTCCGCCGCGACCTCGCCACGGCGATCCGTCGTCATCGTCCAGATCTCGTGGTGACGGCGAACTTTGGGGACACCTGGGGGCCGGGCCGGCTGAACAGCGCGGACCACCGCGCTCTCGGGCGAGCCGTCCTCGACGCCACCGCGGACGCCGCGAACGAATGGATCTTCCCCGAACTGGGGGAGTCGGGGTTGCCGCCGTGGCGCGGAGTCCGGTGGGTGGCGGTCCACACGATGACCCCCACCCATGCCGTGGATGTCACCCACACGGTGGATCGGGCGGTGCTCTCGCTGGCTGAGCACGTCCACTACCTGGAGGCGCTCAGCGACGTGCCGGTGGGGCAGCAGGCGCGGGCTCAGGTCGAGATGGTGACCGGGCGGCAACCGGGATTCGACGCCGAACACGCGGTGGGGTTCGAGCTCTACTACTTCGGCTGAGTTGTCGAAGCGCTCGCGATCGTGGTCATGCGTGGGTCAAGTCTTCGACGGCGGACGGCTCGAGGCACCCGCCGTCGGCCATACGCGAGGTGATTCGAATACCAGTGAGGTGCCGGCGGGGGATTCATGCGTTACGGTGTTACATACAATGTCTATTCGTAATCCACCGTCGCGTGACGACACCTCAGCGAGCGTCGAAGACTCCATTCTCGACGCCGCACGCTCGTGCATCCTCGATTTCGGACTGCGCCGCACCACCCTGGCGGAGGTCGCGCGGAGGGCCGGGGTCAGCAGGCCGACCGTCTACCGGCGCTGGTCGGACACCAGGGCAGTGGTCGCAGACCTCATGACCCGCGAGATCGCCGCCGTGATGCCCGAATTCTCCACCGAGGAATCGGTTCACCGCCAACTGGTCGACGCCGTGGTCCACGTGTCCACCGAGGTGCGTGACCATCCGCTGTTCGTGAAGATCCTGCGCTCGGATCAGGAACTGTTCACCACCTACATCCTCGAGCGGCTGGGGACCAGCCAGCGGGCGATCATCGACCAGGTCTCGGTCGCGGTGTCGGCGGGGCAGCACCAGGGCTCGATCCGCGCGGGGGACAGTCGTCAGATCGCCACCATGGTGCTGCTGATCGCACAGTCCGCGGTCCAGTCGGCCGTGATGGTCGCCGAGGAACTTCCCGGCGACGCCCTGACCGAACAACTCCGGCACGCCGTCGGCGCCTATCTGGCACCCGCAGCAGCCGACACCCACCCGACAGATCGAGGAGACCGGTGACCCACCCCAGCACGCCGCCCGTGAGCCGCTCGTCGGCGCTGAACGCCGCACGACGGGCACGCGAGCTCGACCAGCTGTCGAACGGCGCGCGCGTCGACGTCCTCGTGATCGGCGGCGGAGTGACCGGCGTCGGCGTCGCGCTCGACGCGGCATCACGCGGCCTCGACGTCGTGCTCGTGGAGAAGCGGGACCTCGCGTTCGGGACCAGCCGGTGGAGTTCGAAACTCGCCCACGGCGGACTGCGGTACCTGGCGTCGGGCAATGTCGGCATCGCCCGCGAGAGTGCGGTCGAACGCGGAATCCTGATGACCCGCACCGCGCCCCACCTCGTCCGGGCGCTGCCACAGCTCGTCCCCGTCCTCGATTCCACGACGCTGTTCGGAAAGTCCCTCGTCCGCACGGGATTCCTGGCCGGTGACCTGCTCCGTGCGAGCGCTCGCACGCCGTCGACGGTCCTGCCGCGATCGCGGACGGTCCGGGCCGACCGGGTGGTCGAACTGACCCCCGCTGTGCGCCGGGACGGTCTTCGGGGCGGCCTGATGGCCTTCGACGGCCAACTCGTCGACGACGCCAGGCTCGTGGTGTCCCTCGCGCGCACCGCGGCGCTCCACGGCGCGAAGGTGCTCACCCGGACGGGCGCCTACGACGTGACCGGGACATCCGCGACCCTGCGCGACGAACTGACCGGCTCGGAACTGTCGATCACCGCGCGCGCCGTGGTCAACGCGGCAGGCGTGTGGTCGGGTGAGATCGATCCGTCGATCACGCTCCGGCCCAGTCGCGGAACGCATCTGGTCCTGCCGGCGGAACGGCTCGGGAACCCGACCGCGGCGCTCACGGTTCCGATCCCCGGTGAGACCAATCGCTTCGTCTTCGCGCTGCCCGCACAGCTCGGCCGCGTGTACCTCGGCCTGACCGACGAGGCGGCGCCGGGACCCGTCCCCGACGTTCCGGAAGCGTCGGAGCAGGAAATCGACTTCCTGCTCGACACGGTCAACACCGCACTCGAAGTGCCGTTGCGGCGTTCGGACGTCCTCGGCACGTTCGCCGGACTGCGACCGCTGCTCGACACCGGCGACGGATCGACCGCCGACCTCTCACGCAACCACGCCGTCCTCCGCTCGGACACCGGTCTGGTCAGTGTGGTGGGCGGCAAGCTGACCACGTACCGGAAGATGGCGGAGGACGCCGTCGACGCCGCGGCGGCAGCGACGGGACTGGACGCGCGCCCCTGCCGGACCCGTGCCCTCCCGCTCGTCGGCGCCGCGACTCCCGAAGCGCTGCGCCAGGTTTCGGCCCCGCCGGTGCTGCTCGCCCGCTACGGAACGGAGGCGGCACTGATCGCCGCCGCCGACCCCGAACTGCTGACCCCGATCGCCGAGGGCGTGGACGTGAGCCGAGCCGAGTTCGAGTTCGCCGTGACCCACGAGGGAGCACTCGACGTCGACGACCTCCTCGACCGGCGCACCCGGATCGGCCTCGTCCCTGCCGACCGTGCGCGGTCTCTCGCCGCTGCGGAAGCCGTGTTCGAGAAACGGTGACGGCGACTGTGTGACACCCTGTGCTTCGTGCGAGTCGCCGTGGTCGCCGGGCCTGATCCCGGACATGCCTTTCCCGCCCTGGCCTTGTGCCTCGCCCTCATCGAGGCCGGGGACGAACCGGTCCTGTTCACCGGCGCCCGGTGGGTCGAGCCCGCGCGGGCGGCCGGTGTGCCTGCCGAGTTGCTGAAAGGTCTCGCGCCCCGCCCGACGGACGACGACCTCGACGCGGGGGCGCGCATCCACGCCCGCGCCGCGCACATCTCCACCGAGTTGCTCCCCGACCTGCGCGCGATGGGACCCGACCTCGTGGTCTCGGACATCCTCACCGCAGGCGGGGGCATGGCGGCGGAGCGGTTGGGGATCCCCTGGGTCGAGTTGTCCCCGCACCCGCTGTACGCGGCGTCACGGGGATTGCCGCCCATCGGAAGCGGGTTGGCTCCGGGGGTGGGAATCCGCGGCCGGGCCCGCGACACGCTCATGCGGGCGGCGACGGCGCGGTCGATCCGGCAGGGCGAGCGGCAGCGTTCCGAGGCCCGCGTCGGCGTCGGGTTGCCGGCGAAGGATCCGGGACCGGTGCGCCGGCTGATCGCGACGCTCCCCGCGCTCGAGGTGCCGAGGCCGGACTGGCCCGCGGAGGCGCACGTGGTCGGGCCACTGCTGTGGGAACCGACGAACGAGGTGCTCGAGCCGCCGGACGGTACCGATCCGCTGGTCATGGTGGCGCCGTCGACCGCGTTCACCGGTGCCGAGGGCATGCTCGAGACGACGCTCGCCGGTCTCGACGGGGCCGGCGTCCGCGTGATCGCGTCGATACTCGACGGATCTTCGGCCGCGGTTCCGCCCTGGGTGCGGGCGGGGCTCGGCCGTCAGGACGCGATGCTCCGCGAGGCCTCCGCGGTCGTCTGCGGCGGTGGCCACGGGATGCTGTCGAAGGCCCTGCTCGCAGGGGTCCCGGCGGTGGTGGTTCCCGGCGGCGGCGATCAGTGGGAACTCGCGAATCGCGCCGCGCGGCAGGGGAGTGCCGTCGTGGTGCGTCCCCCGAGCGCCGAGGCGCTCCGTGCGGCGGTCCAGCAGGTGCTCTCGCACGGCGCGCACGCGGAGGCCGCGCAGCGGGCCGCGCGGAGCGTCGCGGACGTGGCGGATCCGGTGGAGGTGTGCCGCGACGCGCTGCGATGAGAGCGCCGCCCGGGGTTCGGCTAGCGTGGAAGCGTGCGACTGACAGAATTTCACGAACTCGTCCGCGAAGAGTTCGGGCAGATGCGCGGCGACGCACTACTCGTCGACCACGTGCTGCTCAGTCTCGGGGGCAAGACCGCCGCCGAGGCCATCGAGGACGGCCGGGAACCCCGCGAGGTGTGGCGTGAACTCTGCGCCGAGTTCGACGTCCCACCGCAGCGCCGGTAGAAATCCGGCGTGTCGAACGGGCCGGTCGCGCCAATCGAACACATGTTCCCCTATGCTGGAGATGTTCGGTGGTCACGGTTCTTGTCGGTACCTGGATCTAACCTGACTGCAGATCACTGATGAGACTCGAGAATGGGGACGACGATGGCACCACAGGCACACGATCGAGACAAGGCGCTCGACCTCGCGCTGGCGCAGATCGACAAGAACTTCGGCAAGGGCTCGGTGATGCGCCTGGGCGAAGGTGTCCGTCAGCCGATCGCCGTCATCCCGACCGGCTCCATCTCGCTGGACGTCGCCCTCGGCATCGGCGGGCTGCCCCGCGGCCGTGTCGTCGAGATCTACGGCCCGGAATCCTCGGGTAAGACCACCGTCGCTCTGCACGCGGTCGCCAACGCCCAGGCGGCCGGCGGCATCGCCGCGTTCATCGACGCCGAGCACGCGCTCGACCCCGACTACGCCCAGAAGCTCGGCGTCGACACCGACGCACTGCTGGTGTCGCAACCCGACACCGGTGAGCAGGCGCTCGAGATCGCAGACATGCTGATCCGCTCCGGCGCCCTCGACATCCTCGTCGTCGACTCCGTGGCCGCTCTCGTCCCGCGCGCCGAGATCGAGGGCGAGATGGGCGACAGCCACGTGGGTCTGCAGGCGCGTCTGATGAGCCAGGCGCTCCGTAAGATGACCGGCGCGCTCAGCAACTCCGGCACCACCGCGATCTTCATCAACCAGCTGCGCGAGAAGATCGGCGTGATGTTCGGTTCCCCCGAGACCACCACCGGTGGTAAGGCGTTGAAGTTCTACTCGTCCGTGCGCCTCGACGTGCGGCGGATCGAGACCCTGAAGGACGGCACGGACGCGGTGGGCAACCGCACCCGCGTCAAGGTGGTCAAGAACAAGGTCGCGCCGCCGTTCAAGCAGGCCGAGTTCGACATCCTCTACGGTCAGGGAATCAGCAAGGAAGGCTCGCTGATCGACATGGGTGTCGAGCACGGGTTCATCCGCAAGTCGGGTTCCTGGTACACCTACGAAGGCGACCAGCTGGGGCAGGGCAAGGAGAACGCCCGCAAGTTCCTGTTGGAGAACACCGACATCCGGGACGAGATCGAGAAGAAGATCAAGGAAAAGCTCGGAATCGGTGCCGACGTCACTGCTGCTACGGACGACGCCGCCCCGGTCGAATTCTAGGCGCTGCCGTGCGTCCCACGGGCGAGGGTGGAACGGAGACGCAGGCCAAGGATTTGTGCCTGCGTCTCCTGACGGATCGTGCCCGGAGTCGAGCGGAGTTGTCCGACCGTCTGGCGAAGAAGGGGTACTCGGCCGACATCGCCGAGCGTGTACTGGATCGACTCACCGAGGTCGGGCTCGTCAACGACGCCGACTTCGCCCAGCAGTGGGTGCATTCACGGCACACGTACTCCGGTAAGGGAAAACGTGCGCTCGCACTGGAACTGCGCCGCAAGGGCATCGGTCAGGAAGACGCCACCGAGGCGCTCGCTCGGATCGACAGCGAAGACGAGCGAGCTCGAGCCACCGAACTGGTCGCGAAGAAACTGCGCACCGTGTCCACGGACGACCGTGACCGGGCGGTCCGCCGGCTGGTGTCCATGCTGGCGCGCCGCGGGTTCCCCCAGGGCATGGCGTTCGAGGTCGTCAAGGAGCAACTCGATCGTGCCGGCGCGGAAACCGACGGCCTGTTCGACGAGACCTGAATCGGACACAGCCCGACCATGATCACGACCTGACCACGATCACGACGAACGACACTGCGGTCGGACGGGAGCCGAGTTCCCATCCGACCGCAGTGTCGTTCGTGTCCCGAGCGGTGCCGGGTCACAACCGCTTGTCGGTGATGTCCATACCCGGAACCGACACCGCGGGAAGTTCGGAGACGGCCCCCTTGGGGCCTCCGCCCTTCCGGGCGGCCCGCAGCCGCTTCTCCACCCTGGTCGCCACCACGGTGAGCGTGTAGTTGAGGACGATCATGATGATCGCCACCACGATCAGGGCGGGCAGGTAGTTGCCGTAGAACGCGCCGAGCTGCTGGCCGGACCGCACCACTTCGACGTAGCCGATGAGGTAACCGAGCGCGGAGTCCTTCAGGGCGACCACCATCTGCGAGATGATCGCGGGCAGCATCGCCGTGACGGCCTGCGGCAGCAGGATGGTGCGCATGACCTGACTCTTGCGCATGCCCAGTGCCATGGCGGCCTCGCCCTGGCCCTTGGGGAGCGAGTTGATGCCGGCCCTGACGATTTCGGCGATCACCGAGCCGTTGTACAGCGTGAGGCCCACGATGACCGCGGCGAGCGCAAGGTACTTCGACTTGAACACCTCGTACTCGGCGAACAGCTGGTACGAGAAGATCATCAGGATCAGCACCGGGATGGCGCGGAACAGTTCGACGATCCCGCCCGCCACCCATCGCACCGGTCGGTGGTCCGACAAACGTCCGATGCCGAGGATCGCGCCGAGGATCAACGCGAACACGATCGACACGGCGGCCGCGACGAGGGTGCCGCGGATACCGGGAATGAGGTAGGTGGTCCACGAGGTCGACTCGGTGAACGGGTCCCATTTCGCCGCGGTCAACTGGCCCTTGTCGTCGAGTGCGGCGTAGACGAGGTAGCCGATTACCAGCAGTACGAGGGCGACGGCGACGGAGATCAGGCGGTAGACGTTCTTCGCCTTCGGGCCTGGCGCGTCGTAGAGGACGGTGGCGGAATTGCTCATCGTGCAACCTCGAATCGCTTGCTCAGGTATCCGAAGAGAAGCCCCATCGGCAGGGTCAGGATCACGAATCCGAGCGCGAAGATGCCACCGACGACGAAGATGGCGGCCTCGTTCTCGATCATCTCCTTCATCAGGAGCGATGCCTCCGCCACACCGATCACCGAGGCGATCGTGGTGTTCTTCGTCAGGGCGATCAACACGCTGCCGAGGGGTGCGGTAACCGCGCGGAACGCCTGCGGCAGCACGATGAGCCGCAGATTCTGGGAGAACGTCAGACCGAGTGACCGGCCCGCCTCCGCCTGGCCGACGTGCACGGTGTTGATACCGGACCGGAGGGACTCGCAGACGAAGGCCGCCGTGTAGATGCTGAGGCCGAGCACGGCGAGCCGGAAGTTGTTCTGCTCGAAGAACGTCGGCGACTGCTCCGGGGCGAGCGTGACGCCCATCGTCTGGAAGAGCCCGAACGAGCAGAAGATGATGATGAGGGTCAGGGGAGTGTTGCGGAAGATCGTCACGTATGCCGCGCCGACGCCGCGCGCGACCGGGATCGGTGACACCCGCATGGCCGCGAGGATGGTGCCGAGTATCAGAGCGCCGACAGCCGAGAACACGGTCAGCTGCACCGTCGTCCAGAATGCGTCCATCAGCTGATCGCTGTATTTGCTCAGTAGGTCCACTTACCGTCTCCCCAGGTCACCGGTGGTTGGTGTCGAACCGGGCCGGACGACCCCACGAAAAGGGGAGTCGTCCGACCCGGATGAGTGAGTTGTTCAGTACCGATCGACGGTCGGCGGTGCGGGGATCGGGTAGCCCGACGCGCCGACGGTCTCGTTGAACGCACGCGCCCACGAACCGTCCGCGATCATCGCCTCGATGGCGTCGTTGATCTTGGCCCGGGTCTCGTCGTCACCCTTGGCCAGGCCGACGCCGTAGCGCTCCTCGGTGAACGGCGCGCCGACCACCTTCAGCTCGCCCGGGTACTGCGCCGCGTAGCCGGCGAGGATGATGTCGTCGGTGGTGACGGCGTCGACTGCGCCGTTCCGCAGCGCCTCGACGCAGGCGGAGTACGTGTCGAACTCCTGCAGTTGCACGTCCTGCGCGTACTGGTCCTTGACCTTCTGCGCCGGGGTGGACCCGGTGACGGAGCACAGCTTCTTGCCGCCGTTGAGCGACTCGGGGCCGGTGATGTCGGTGTTGTCGGACTTCACCAGGAGCGACTGTCCGGCGATGAAGTACGGCCCGGCGAAGTCGACCTTCTCCTTGCGGGCGTCGGTGATCGAGTAGGTGGCGACGATGTAGTCGACCTCACCGTTCTGGATCAGCGTCTCGCGCTGAGCCGACGGGGACTCCTTGAACACGATGTTCTCGGGCGCGACACCCAGCTTGCCCGCGATGTACTCGGCCACCTCGACGTCGAACCCGCTGAAGGAACCATCGGGGTTGCGCAGTCCGAGGCCGGGCTGGTCGTACTTGATTCCGACCGTGAGCTTGCCCTCCGACGCGCTCTGGGAGGCGCTCTTCTCTTCACCTCCGCCACAGGCCGATGCGACGACGGCGAGCGCCATGACGCCGATTCCCACACGAATCGAGCGGTTGATCCTCATCGAGTTCCTCCAATTGAAATGACGGGTGTTGCCTGTGGAGCACGGTCGACCGAGAGGGCACCGCGGCGGCGCCCTCTCCGATCAGTGGCTGAGAATTTTGCCGAGAAAGTCCTTCGCGCGCTCGGATTTGGGAGCGGTGAAGAACGTGGCGGGCTCGGAGTCCTCGACGATCTGGCCGTCGGCCATGAAGAGAACACGGTCGCCGGCCTTGCGGGCGAAGCCCATCTCGTGGGTCACCACGAGCATGGTCATGCCTTCCTTGGCGAGCGAGGTCATGACGTCGAGGACTTCGTTGACCATTTCCGGGTCGAGCGCGGACGTCGGCTCGTCGAACAGCATGACCTTGGGGTTCATGGCGAGTGCGCGGGCGATCGCGACACGTTGCTGCTGACCGCCCGACAACTGCGCCGGGTACTTGTCCGCCTGGTTGGCGATGCCGACCCGCTCGAGAAGCTCGTAGGCCTTCTTCTTCGCGTCGGCGCTGCTCTTCTTCCGGACCTTGACCGGTGCGAGCATCACGTTCTCGAGGATCGTCTTGTGGGCGAACAGGTTGAACGACTGGAACACCATCCCCACGTCGGCGCGCAGCGCGGCCAGTGCCTTGCCCTCGGCCGGCAGCACCTTCCCGTCCACGGCGATCTCACCGGAGTCGATGGGCTCGAGGCGGTTGATGGTCCGGCACAGCGTCGACTTTCCGGATCCGGACGGTCCCAGGACGATCACGACCTGCCCCCGAGGGACTTCGAGGTCGATCTCCTGGAGGACGTGGAGGGCGCCGAAGTGTTTGTTCACCGATTTCATCGAGATCATGGACGGGGCCGCGCCCGTGGAGGGCGTCGGCGTCGCGTCGTCGGCTTGCGTCATAGTCGATGACCCTATGTGCTGGGAGCGGGAGCACCTGTCATTTGCTCCGAGAATCCTCGGGATGTCACGGAAACTTTACTGTCCGGCGTCGGTCGTGTGTCCTGACGCACACCGGCCGCGACGAGGCGATTTGGCGCGGGCCGTACCCTGGCATACGTGGACACGATCGACCAGACCCCTCACCGCAGCTACGAGGTGCGCACGTACGGCTGCCAGATGAACGTGCACGACTCCGAGCGGCTGTCGGGGCTCCTCGAGGACGCCGGCTACACGAAGGCGGCCGCCGGGCAGTCGCCCGACCTCGTCGTCTTCAACACCTGCGCGGTGCGGGAGAACGCCGACAACAAGCTGTACGGCAACCTGAGCCATCTGGCGCCGGCGAAGGAACTGAATCCCGACATGCAGATCGCGGTCGGCGGGTGCCTGGCGCAGAAGGACCGCGACGTCGTCGTGAAGAAGGCTCCGTGGGTGGACGTCGTGTTCGGCACCCACAACATCGGTTCGCTCCCGGCGCTGCTGGACCGGGCGCGCCACAATCAGCGGGCCGAGGTCGAGATCCTCGACGCGCTCGAGGCGTTTCCGTCGACGCTGCCCGCCAAGCGGGAGTCGGCGTACGCCGGCTGGGTGTCCATCTCGGTGGGATGCAACAACACGTGCACGTTCTGCATCGTCCCCGCGCTGCGCGGCAAGGAGGTCGACCGGCGGCCCGGCGACATCCTGGCCGAGGTGCAGGCCCTGGTGAACGAGGGCGTCGTCGAGGTCACGCTGCTCGGGCAGAACGTCAACGCATACGGCGTCTCCTTCGCCGACCCCGACCAGCCCCGCGACCGCGGCGCGTTCGCCGCGCTGCTGCGCGCGTGCGGCGAGATCGACGGGCTCGAGCGCGTCCGCTTCACGTCCCCGCACCCGGCCGAGTTCACCGACGACGTCATCGAGGCGATGGCCGAGACCCCCAACGTGTGCCCGCAGCTGCACATGCCGCTGCAGTCCGGTTCGGACCGCGTCCTGAAGGCGATGCGCCGCTCCTACCGGAAGTCGCGGTTCCTGGGGATCATCGAGAAGGTCCGCACCGCGATGCCGCACGCGGCGATCACCACCGACATCATCGTGGGCTTCCCCGGTGAGACCGAGGAAGACTTCCAGGACACGCTCGACGTCGTCCGGCAGGCGCGCTTCACCAGCGCGTTCACCTTCCAGTACTCCAAGCGTCCCGGCACCCCGGCAGCGGACATGGACGACCAGCTGCCCAAGGCCGTCGTGCAGGAACGGTACGAACGTCTCATCGCGTTGCAGGAACAGATCACGCTCGAGGAGAACCAGAAGCTCGTCGGCGCCGAGGTGGAACTGCTCGTCGCCGCCGGGGAGGGCCGCAAGAACGCGGAGACCGCACGGATGAGCGGGCGCGCCCGCGACGGGCGGCTCGTCCACTTCCGGCCGGAGGGAAACCTCGACGGAAACGTCCGGCCCGGCGACGTCGTCACCATCGTGATCAGCGCCGCAGCCCCGCACCACCTCGTCGCGGACACCCCGGTCCTGACCCACCGCCGCACTCGCGCAGGCGACTCCTTCGAGAAGGGCGTCACCCCGAAGACCCCGCCGATCGGCGTGGGACTCGGACTGCCGCAGATCGGTGTGCCCGCACCACTACCCGCTCAGATGGGATGCAACGCATGACCCCGCAGTTCGACGACCAGCGCCACGACGACCCGAGTGACGCGAACGAGCCGATCGAGAGCTACCTGAAGGATTTCGACGCTGCCGAGAAGAAGGTGGCCGGTGAGATCGACCCCGGGGCGCGTGCGCTCGTGGTCGCGGTCGCGGTGGTCGTGCTCCTCGGCTCGCTGACGTTGCCGCATTCCGGCATCGCCAACGGCTGGGAGGTGCTGGTGTACGGGGACGACGCCCGCGCGGAGACGATCGCGCTGCCGTCGCGGCTGTTCGTGTGGTTCGAGGTGGTGTTCGGGGTCGTCGTGTCGATGCTGGCGCTCGTCACCCGTCGCTGGGCGCTCGCGTGGGTGGCCCTCGCCGGAACCGCCGTGTCCATCGTGTTCGGCATGCTCGCCATCTGGTCGCGGCAGACGCCGGCGCCCGGCGTCGAGGCGGCCGGACCGGGCATCGGCCTGATCATCGGCTGGCTCACCGTCATCGTGCTCACGTTCCACTGGCTGAAGGTGGTCTGGAGCCGGACCGCGCTGCAGCTGGCCGCGGAAGAGGAACGCCGCGCCGCTGCCGCCGAAGCGGAGCGACGCGGCGACTGGAACGTCGGCTGATCGTGCCTACTGGCCGCTGACGGCGCCCTCGGCCGCCTCGGCCCATTCGCGCCACTGCTTGGCCTGGGCGAGAGCGCTCTCGGCGTCCTTCGTCTTGCCCGCCGCAGAGGCCTTGGCGGCCTGCTCCTCGAACTGCGTGACCCGCTCCCGGAACTGCGCGGCCCGGGCGAGCGTCTCCGGGTCGGTGCGGCGCCATTCCTCGTCGGCGGCGTCGCGGACCCGCTTCTCGATGGCCCGCAGCTTGCCCTCGAGGTCGTGCATCCGCTCGCGGGGCACCTTCCCGATGGCGTCCCACTTCTCCTGCAGGTCGCGGAGTGCGGCCCTCGCCCCGTCGATGTCCTTGGACGGATCGATGTGGCCGGCGTTCTTCAGCAACTCCTCCTTGGCGACCGCGTTCTCCTCGAACTCGGCGTCGCGTTCGGAGGACGCGGCGTTGCGGGCGGCGAAGAACACGTCCTGAGCGCCCTTGAACCGCTTCCACAGGTTGTCGTCGGCTTCCCGCGGCGCGCGTCCGGCGGCCTTCCACTCGGCGAGCAGATCGCGGAAGGCTCCGGCCGTGGGACCCCAGTCGGTGGAGTCGGACAGTGCCTCCGCCCGCTCGACGAGTTCTTCCTTCTTGGTCTTGGCGGCGGCGCGCTCACGGTCGAGTTCGGCGAAATGCGCGCCGCGGCGCCGGTTGAACGCCTCCCGCGCCTTGGAATACCGCTTCCACAGGGCGTCGTCGACCTTCCGGTCGATGCCGCGGATGGTCTTCCACTCGTCCAGGATCTCGCGCAACCGGTCGCCGGCGGCCTTCCACTGCGTGGACTCGGCACCGATCTGTTCCGCCTCGGCGGCCAGTGCTTCCTTGCGCTCGGTGTGCGCCTGCCGCGACAGTTCCTTCTCGTGCTTGGCGTGGGCGGCCGCCTCGTCGGATCCGGCGATGATGACGTCGAGTCGCGCAGAGAGCGAGTCGACGTCACCGATCACCGCGGCGGTCGGGAGCGATTCGGCGAGCGCGGTTGCGGCGGCCTTCGTCTTCTTCGCGTCGCCCGCACCGGAATTGAGCCGGGCCTCGAGGAGTGCCACTTCGGTGGCGAGATCGTCGAAGCGCCGACCGAAATGCGCCAGGCCTTCCGCCGCGTCTCCGGCCTGCCACGACCCGATCTGCCGTTCACCGTCCGCGGTCTTCACCCAGGCGGTGCCGTCGTCGTCGACGCGGCCGAACTCGCTCGGATCACTGTGGGCGGGGGCGGCGACGGCGGGGGCGGAGAGGGCGTGCGTCGGTGTGGGGTGGGGCTTGGGTGCACCCGGTTTCGCGGCCGCGCCCGGCTTCGGGACGCTGGGCTTCGGTGTGTCGTGCTGCTGAGCGGCAGGCTCCACGGCGGGCTTCGCGTCGCTGCTGTCGGTCATCGGTTCCTCATCTCTGCCGCGCGTCACGGCTGCCTGAACGCAATACTGGCTCCATACGACCCGGGACGGGTGCTGGCTCCATTCAACCCGGTACGGGCCCTGTGGACTATTGAATCAGGTCCGACGGTCCGTGTTGGTACCGATTGAGGGCAGTGCCCGAATCGGATGTCGGGTCCGTGCCTGCGGTCGACTAGCGTGACTGTGTGTTCACCGCTGCCATCCTCGTGCCGTCCCCACCGTTGCTGGTACCCGAACTGACCGGGGCGGCCGCTGCGGAGACGGCGCCGCTGCGGGACGCGGTCCAGGCGGCCGCGAAGGCATTGTCCGCGATCGCCACCGAATGGGTGGCGATCGGCGCGGCGCCCACCGCGGTGGAGGTGCCGGCCGACGCTCAGGGCACCTACCGCGGCTACGGCGTCGACGTGCGGGTCACGCTGCGGCCCGGTCATGCCGGCGAACCCGACCCCGACCTGCCGCTCGCGGCGCTGACGGCCGGATGGATCCGGGGAGCGTGCGCGCCGGACGCCGTCGTCGACGCGCGGATCCTCGCCGCCGACCTGTCGCCGCAGCAGTGCGCCGCGTACGGCGCGGAATTGCGCACGTTTCTGGACCGGGACCCCGAGCCGCGCGGGCTGGTGATCGTCGCGGACGGGGCGAACACCCTCACCGCGAAGGCACCGGGCGCGTTCGATCCCCGCGCGGAAGGCGTGCAGGCCCGGGTCGACGCGGCCCTCGACACCGGCGACCGGGACGCGCTGCTCGCCCTCGACCCCGCCGAATGCGCCGCCCTCGGCATCGGCGGGCGCGTCCCGTGGCAGGTCCTGGCCGGCGTGTTCGACGCCGCGCCGGCCTCCTGCCGGACGCTGTACAGCGCGGCGCCCTACGGAGTGGGCTACCACGTGGGGGAGTGGCGTCCGTGACCTCACCCGTGCCGATCGCCGTCGTCGGACCGACCGCCACCGGAAAGTCGGATCTCGCGCTGGACCTGGCGGAACGCCTCGGCGGCGAGATCGTCAACATCGACGCCATGCAGCTGTACCGGGGCATGGACATCGGCACCGCCAAACTCGCCCCGGCCGAACGCCGCGGAATTCCGCATCACCAACTCGACGTGCTCGACGTGACGCAGACGGCCACCGTCGCGAACTATCAGCAGGCCGCGGTCCGCGACGTGGAGGCGATCGCCGCCCGCGGCGCCGTGCCGGTCATCGTCGGCGGATCGATGATGTACGTGCAGTCGCTGCTCGACGAGTGGAGCTTCCCCGCCACCGACGCGTCGGTGCGGGCGCGGTGGGAAGCCGTCCTCGCCGAGAAGGGCGTCGCGGCCGTCCACGCCGAGCTGAGCCGGGTGGATCCCGACGCCGCCGCGTCGATCCTCCCCACCGACGGCAGACGTCTGGTCCGGGCCCTCGAAGTCGTCGAGATCACGGGCAGGCCGTTCGCGGCGTCCGCCCCGCGCATCGGCGAACCGCGCTGGGGCACACACATCGTCGGCGTCGACCGCGACACCGCCGCACTCGACGACCGGATCCGGCTCCGCACCCGGCTGATGTTCGAACAGGGACTCGTCGACGAGGTGCGCGGGCTGATCGACGTGGGACTGCGCGAGGGCGTCACCGCGCCGCGGGCCATCGGCTACGCACAGGTCCTCGCCTGGCTCGACGGCGAATACGACCTGGCCGAGGCGGAGGAACGCACGTTCATCGGCACCCGGCGCTACGTGCGCAGGCAACGGTCCTGGTTCCGCCGCGACCCCCGCATCCACTGGGTCGACGGAAACACCCCCGACCTCGCGGACGCCACGATCCGCACCCTCGACGAGACGCGAACACTGGGAGAACGATGAGCCGAACACCGTCCGCACGGCACCGTCCGGCCTCGTCCGTGCTGGTCACCACCCGCAACGCCCGCTTCCAGCAATGGCAGTCGTACCTCGCCAACCGTGCCAAGCGGACGAAGGCGGGACGCTTCCTGATCCAGGGTGTGCGCCCCCTCAACCTAGCCCTGGAACACGACTGGCCGATCGAATCGCTGCTGCACCGCATCGACGGCCCACCGCTGTCCGACTGGGCGCGGGAACTGCTCGCGACCCGATCCGTCGAACAGATAGGCGTCAGCGCTGAACTGATGGCCGAACTCGGCGAGAAGACCGACGCCGCGCCGGAACTGATCGCGGTCGCGAAGACCCGCGCCCCGCGACTGAAGGACCTGCGGCTGCAGTCCGTCCCCCTGATCGTCGTGTTCGACCGGCCCACCTCACCCGGAAATCTGGGCACCCTCGTCCGCTCCGCCAACGCGTTCGGCGCCGACGCGGTCGTCGTGGTCGGCCACGGCGCCGACCCGTTCGACCCCCGGAGCGTCCGCGCCTCCACCGGATCGCTCTTCGCGATGCCCGTCGTCACCGTGTCGTCCGTCGACGAGATCCTCGCGTTCCGCGACGCCCGGCGAGCGTCCGGAACCGACCTGCACATCGTCGGGACGGACGAGACCGGTTCCGTCACCATCGACGCCCACGACTTCGGTGGCGGCACCGTGCTCGTGATCGGCAACGAGACCCGCGGGATGAGCGCCGCGTGGCGAGGCGCCTGCGACACGGTCGTCAACATCCCGATCGGGGGCGCGGCCAGTTCCCTCGGCGCCCCCTCCGCCGGCGCTGTCGCCCTCTACGAAATCGCCCGGCAGCGCAGATGAACCGCACCGCGGTAGCGCAGATGAACCGCACCGCGGTAGCGCAGATGAACTGCACCCCCTCGGCGGTTGGTTAGAGTGGTGCGCATGGATTTCAGCAAGGGACACGGCACCGAGAACGACTTCGTGGTCCTCCCGGATCCCGACGTCCGCATCGATCTGTCCGCCCCGCGGGTGGCGGCGCTGTGCGATCGCAGGCGTGGACTCGGCGCCGACGGAATCCTGCGCGTCGCCAAGGCCGGTGCGCTGGCCGCTGCCGGCGTGCTCGCCGAACTCCCGGACGGCACGTCCGAGGACGACTGGTTCATGGACTACCGCAACGCCGACGGGTCGATCGCGGAAATGTGCGGCAACGGTGTCCGCGTCTTCGCCCACTACCTCCGGTCCACCGGCCTCGAGACGCGCGACGAGTTCGTGGTCGGCAGCCGGGCCGGCGGCAAACCGGTCATCGTGCACTCGGCCGACGGCTCCGTCGGCGAGGTCACCGTCGACATGGGGGTGGTGCGAGATCTGGGAACGAGCGCCGCGACCATCGACGGCAAGGTGTTCAACGGCATCGGCATCGACGTCGGCAATCCGCACCTGGCGTGTGTCGACGCGCATCTCACGGCGGCGTCCCTGTCGGCCCTCGACCTGACGGCCGCGCCCGGTTTCGATCCCGGTTTCTTCCCGCACGGCGTCAACGTGGAGATTCTCACCCGCATCGATTCCGGTGCCGTGGACATGCGGGTGCACGAGCGCGGGGTCGGCGAGACCCGGTCGTGCGGCACCGGCACGGTGGCCGCGGCCACCGCCGCGCTGCGCTTCGACGGCGCCGATTCCGGTGAGGTGAATGTCCGCATTCCCGGTGGTCAGGTCACGGTCGCGCTGTCCGGCGGCCGGGCGACGTTGCGTGGACCGTCCGTCCTGGTGGCGTCCGGGAACCTCGACGACAGCTGGTGGAACGGCCTCGCCTGATCGCCCTGCGCGAAATGCACGTGCACGCCCTCGACATTCCGTGGGATCATGAGGGTGTATGACGAAAACACATCGCACAGAAGAATCGCCGATCTCCGACTTCACTGAGTTCGCCTACGACGACGGGCGCCCTTCGGTCGGCGAGATGCAACTCGAGGACCGCAGCGCGCTGCGGCGGGTTGCCGGGCTCTCCACCGAGCTCACCGACGTCACCGAAGTCGAATACCGGCAGTTGCGCCTCGAACGCGTGGTGCTCGTCGGTGTCTGGACCCAGGGAACCGCGGCGCAGGCCGAATCCAGCATGGCGGAGCTCGCCGCACTGGCCGAGACCGCCGGATCGGAGGTCCTCGAGGGCCTCGTCCAGCGGCGGGACAAACCCGACGCGGCCACCTACATCGGGTCCGGCAAGGCCGAGGAACTCCGTGAGGTAGTCCTCTCGACCGGCGCCGACACCGTCATCTGCGACGGTGAACTCACCCCGGCGCAGCTGACCGCGCTGGAGAAGGTCGTCAAGGTCAAGGTCATCGACCGGACCGCCCTCATCCTCGACATCTTCGCCCAGCACGCCACGTCCAGGGAGGGCAAGGCGCAGGTGGCGCTGGCTCAGATGGAATACATGCTGCCCCGACTGCGCGGCTGGGGTGAATCGATGTCCCGGCAGGCGGGTGGTCGCGCCGGCAGCAACGGCGGTGTGGGTCTGCGTGGTCCCGGTGAGACCAAGATCGAGACGGACCGCCGTCGTATCCGTGAGCGGATGGCCAAGCTGCGTCGCGAGATCAAGGGCATGAAGGCCGCCCGCGACACCAAACGCACCAGGCGACTGCGCAGCGAGACCCCGTCCATCGCGATCGTCGGCTACACGAACGCCGGCAAGTCGAGCCTGCTCAACGCGTTGACCGGATCCGGGGTGCTGGTGCAGAACGCGCTGTTCGCCACCCTCGATCCCACCACCCGCCGGGCGGCGCTGGACGACGGCCGCGAATACGTCCTCACCGACACCGTCGGGTTCGTGCGGCATCTGCCGACGCAGCTGATCGAGGCGTTCCGCTCGACGCTCGAGGAAGTGACGGACGCGGATCTGCTGCTGCACGTCGTCGACGGTTCCGATCCGCTGCCCACGGATCAGATCAAGGCCGTCCACGAGGTGATCACCGAGGTGATCCGGGAGAACGACGCCGCGGCACCGCCCGAGCTCATCGTGGTGAACAAGATCGACGCCGCCGACCCGGTCACGTTGACCCAGCTGCGTGGCCTGCTGCCCGGTGCGTCGTTCGTCTCCGCCCGGACCGGGGAGGGCATCGCCGAGTTGCGGGCACATCTGAGCGACGTCCTGGTCCGCCCGGAGATCGAGGTCAGCGTTCTCCTCCCGTACAACCGGGGCGATCTGATGGCCCGGATCCACTCGGACGGTCAGATCCTCGACTCCTCCCACGAGGAGGACGGCACACGCGTCCACGCGCGGGTGCCCGAAGCGCTGGCGTCGGCGCTGGTCGAGTACAGCGGCAGTGCCTGACCGCTCACGGTGGTCCGCCCGCGTGGCGGTCGCCGTGCTCGCGGCGTGCGTACCGCTCGCCGCGGCGGGAGTGGGGAACGCCGAGCCGTTCTTCCGCGACCGGACCGCCGTCGACGCGTCGGAGTTCGGTCCGCTGTGCACTCCTGACGATTCCGCGATCGGCACCCCGGAAGAGGCCTCGCTCGAGGAGCTGTCGGGGCTCGTGTCGGCGGGCGGGCTGCTCTACGCGGTCGGCGACAGCGGGTCCGATCGCGCGGTCGCGGTGATGGACGGGAACTGCGCCGTGCAGCGCTGGCTTCCGCTGCCGGTCGATCCGTACGACGTCGAGGACATGGCGTCCGGCCCCGACGGTCGGCTGTGGCTGGCCGACACCGGCGACAACGGACGCAGGCGCGAGACGGTGGCGTTGATCGCGATGGACCGTGACACGGGCGCGGGAGAACTGCATCGGCTGACGTATCCGGACGGCCCCCACGATGCCGAGACCGTCCTCGTCCAGCGCGACGGCACCCCGCTGATCGTCACGAAGGAAGTGTTCGGGGCGGGCAACGTGTACCGGCCCGTCGGGGGTGTCGCCGTGGGTGATCTCGCGAGCCCCGGCCCGACCCCGCTGGAGAAGGTCGGAACGCTGGACGTCTCGGCGACGAACGGCGTCGACGACGCGACCACCGGCAGCGGCACCACGGCCCCGGCCGTGCATTCGACGATGTTCACCGGCGGGGCCGTGTCCGCCGATGGGACCGTCGCCGCCGTGCGCAGCTACTCCGAGGTGTTCCTGTTCTCCGCCCCGGACGGCGACCTGGCGGCGGCATTCGCGGCCGGACCCGCCGTGCGCGCCCACGTGCCGGAGCAGCCGCAGGGGGAGTCGGTCGCGTTCACCGAGGACGGCGACCTGCTGATCGCCTCCGAGGCCCGGGAGGGGCCCGTGCCACCGATTCGGGTGCTGCCCGGGGCGGTGTCGAGGGTGCAGGAACAGGCCCGTGCCCAGGCCGTTTCGGACGAGGCGTCGACGCAGTCGCCGGGAACGGCGTGGGGTATCGGCGTCGTCGGCGGCGTGGTCGTGCTCGCCGTGGTCGCCGGCTATCTCGTCCGCCGTCGTGCCCGATAGGTCTGATTTGCGAGAAATGTTGCGAGCCTGATTCTTTCGGTGGGTGACACGGTGTGAATACTGGGCGCTGTGCAGGCCCACGAGTTGTTGTCGCGTATCGCCCACCTGTCGCTCGAGCACGGTCGCGCCCGGGTCGCGTCGACGGCGGCCGTGATGGTGGGCCTCGTCGTGTTGCTCGCGGTGACTCGTTCCACCAGACCTCCGGTCGTCGGCGCAGCGGCGGTCGCGGTGCCCGTGACCGCCGTGATCGGAGGCGCCGTGTGGGCGGCGTACCGTCCGCTGCCCAACCAGATACCCCTCACCGGGTACGCCTGGATCTGGCTCGCCGTCGGAATCCTCGTCCTCGCCGCGGCGCTCCTGCTCCGGAAACCCGGAGTCCGGCGGGCCGGGGTGATCGCTGTCGCGGCTGCCGCGGCCGCGGCCGCGGCGGTGGGCCAGGTGAACGCGGAGGTCGGCGTCTTCCCGACCGTCGGCTCGCTGGTGGGGCACCGCCCACCGACGAGCGTCCAGCCGGTGTCGTTCGGTGACGTCTCCGGGTTCGAGGACGCGGTGCAGTCGGGGACCCCGCTGGACTCGGTGTGGACACGTCCGGTGCGCACACCCGGCTCCGGTGTGGTGACGGAAGTGGAGATCCCGGGCACCGAATCCGGATTCGGTGCCCGGCCGGCTGTGCTGTACCTGCCGCCGGCGTACCTGACGTCACCCCGGGCGGTGCTCCCCGTCCTGGTGATGATCGCGGGACAACCGGGGCGGCCCCAGGACTGGTTCAGCAGCGGACGACTGGGATCCACCGTGGATGCGTATGCCGCACGGCACGACGGACTCGCACCGGTCGTCGTGGTGGTCGACGCGCTGGGCTCGCAGGACGCGAATCCGCTGTGCCTCGATTCGGCGCTCGGCAACGCAGCCACCTACGTGGCCCGCGACGTGCCCGCCTGGATCGAGACGTCCCTGCAGGTGTCGCACGATCCGGCACAGTGGGCGATCGGCGGATTCTCCTACGGCGGAACCTGCTCGATCCAGCTGGCGGTGAACTATCCGCGAATCTTCCCTACTTTCCTCGATTTCCTCGGTCAGGACGAGCCCTCGCTCGGCGATCACGCGGGGACGGTCGCGGCGACGTTCGGCGGCGACGAGCGCGCGTTCGCGGCGGTCAATCCGGCCGACGTGCTGAAGACACGACAGTTCCCCGAGTTGACCGGGGTGTTCGTGGCCGGGGCCGCCGACGACGAATACCGCCCGCAGCAGCAGCGGATGTTCGCTGCCGCGCGGGCGGCCGGTCTGAACGTGCGGTACTACGAGCTTCCCGGTGGCCACGAGGGTGCCACCTGGAGTGCGGCACTCGAACGCGAGATGGACTGGACCGGCCGTCAGCTGGGGCTCACAAGCTGACGGGCCGGGTACCGGTCAGGCGTCGAGGTCGGCCGCCACGAGCTGCGCGACCTTCTCGACGGCGTCGGCGTCGTCGCTGGTCACGGTGACGTCGGTGCCCTTGGTGGCGCCGAGCGTCATGATGAGCAGTGCGGAGCCGGCGTCCACGGGTTCACTGTCCGCCACGGCCAGCGTGACGGGCACACCGGCGGCGGCAACCGCTTCGGCGATGACGGCGGCGGGACGGGCGTGCAGGCCGATGGACGAACCGACGGCGACTGTGGTGCTGGGCATGGACTCTCTCCTCTGTCGGTGGGGTTGGTGCGGGTCGAGCGGGTCGATCTGTTTCTCTTACGCTGCGACTGTCGCAACGTCGGGGTCGAGTTCGGCGTCGGACGCGCCGGGCTTGATGAATTCCTTCGCGCCGACGACGCACAGGGCGGCGACGACGACACCGGCGGCCAGCGACACCAGGAACCACAGCAGGTTGCCGATGGCGAAGAAGACGAAGATTCCGCCGTGCGGTGCGCTGAGGGTGACGTCGAACGCCATGATCAGGGCGCCGGTGACGGCGCCGCCGGCCATCATCGAGGGGATGACGCGCAGCGGGTCTGCGGCGGCGAACGGAATGGCGCCTTCCGAGATGAACGCCGAGCCGAGGAGCCAGGCCGCCTTGCCGTTCTCCCGTTCCGCCTCGCTGAACAGGCTGGGACGCAGGACGGTCGATGCGAGGGCCATCGCCAGCGGCGGGACCATGCCCGCGGCCATCACGGCCGCCATGATCCGCAGCGAGGCGGGGTCGTTGACGTTGAGGCCTGCCACCGCGAACGCGTATGCGGCCTTGTTGACCGGGCCTCCGAGGTCGAAGCACATCATCAGTCCGAGGATGATGCCGAGGAAGATGACGGAGCTGCCGGACAGTCCGTTGAGCCAGTCCGTCAGACCCGTCGTGATCGCGGCGAGCGGACGGCCGAGGACCAGGAACATGAGGGCGCCGACGATCAGTGTCGCGAACAGCGGGATGATCACCACAGGCATCAGGCCGCGCAACCATTGAGGCACCGGGATCCGGCTGATCCACAGCGCGACGACACCGGCGATCAGACCGCCGACGAGGCCTCCGATGAATCCGCCGCCGACGAAGACCGCCACCGCACCCGCGGTGAAGCCCGGCGCCAGACCGGGCCGGTCGGCGATCGCGAAGGCGATGTAACCGGCCAGCGCGGGGACGAGGAAGCTGAACGCCAGCGAACCCAGCTGGAACAGCACCGCGCCCAGGTACGTCGTCAGGCCACCGTCGGGGAGTTGGCCGAGGGAGTTGTTGAGGACGATGTCCTCCGCGGGACCGGAGATCTCGTAGCCGCCGAGCAGGAACCCCAGGGCGATCAGCAGACCACCCGCGGCGACGAACGGGATCATGTAGCTGACACCGGTGAGCAGCACCTGACGCAGGTGGGTGCCCCAGCCGACCGACCCGGCCGGCTCGTCCGCGGCGCTGCCCGCGCTCCCCGCGTCCACGGTCGCCGCGGACGGGTTCATGCCCGCACGCAGCGCCTCGGTGATCATGGTGTCGGGCTCGTTGATCGCGCGCTTGACGCCCGACGCCACCACCGGCTTGCCTGCGAAACGCTCCTTGCCCTTCACGCCGACGTCGGTGGCGAAGATGACGGCGGATGCGCCCGCGATCACTCCGGAAGGCAGCGGTGTGCTGCCGCTCGAACCCTGCGTCTCCACGTGGACGACGACGCCTGCGCGTTCGCCGGCGGCGACGAGGGAGTCGGCGGCCATGTAGGTGTGGGCGATGCCGGTCGGGCAGGCCGTGACCGCGACGATGTGCTTCGGCCCCGCCTCGGGTTCCGGTTCCTTCTCCGGGGCGACCGGTTCGGGCGTCGTTGCCGGAGCCGGGGCAGCAGCCGCGGCCGCAGCGGCGGCGGGTGCTGCAGCCGCCGTCGCGGCAGCAGGTGCGGCGGCGGGCGCGGGGGCCAGGACGTCGTTGACCAGGGTGACGATCTCGGCGGGGGTCTTCGCATCACGCAGCGCGCCGACGAAGGCCGGGCGTACCAGCGCCCGGGCGAGCGAGGACAGCAGCTTCATGTGCTCCGCGCCCGCACCCTCGGGTGCGGCGATGAGGAACACCAGATCGGCGGGTCCGTCGGGGGCGCCGAAGTCGACCTTCGGGGCGAGCCGGGCGAATCCGAGAGACGCCGCCACAACGGCCTCCGAGCGGCAGTGCGGGATCGCGATCCCGCCGGGAAGTCCTGTCGCCGATTGTGATTCACGCGCCAGCGCGGCATCGCGGAGAGCGTCCGCTTCGGTGGCGCGACCGGCGTCCGCGAGACGCTGGGAGAGCGCGGAGATCACGTCCTCCTTGGCGGCTCCGAGGTCGGTGTCCAGGGAGATCAGATCTTCGCTGATGATCTGCGGCCCCGAATCACGGTCGGGTGTCGAGTGAGACATGGTGTTTCCTTCTGGTTCAGGCCGGATCGGGGGCGGGGGAGCTGAGGGCGGTGACGGTGACGGCGTCGATGTCGACGTGTTCGGGGGTCGGCAGGGTGGTGCCCGGGAGGGCGGCCGCCGCGCTGCCGTAGGCAACGGCGGATCGGAGGCAGTCCGCGGGCGACGCGCCGGACAGGTGCGCTGCCAGGTAGCCCGCCAGCGAGGAGTCGCCGGCGCCGACGGTGCTGCGGGCGACGATCGGTGGTGGCGTGGCCCACCAGGCGCCGGCCTCCGTCACGAGAACGGCGCCCGCGGCGCCGAGCGTGGCGAGGACGGCTTCGACCCCACGATCCACGAGCTGCCTGCCCGCGTGGGCGGTGGCCGTCGGGTCTCCCCGCAGCGCGGACTCCTCGAGCAGGTGCCCGTCGGCGCCGGTGAGTTGCGCGAGTTCCTCGCTGTTCGGTTTCACGAGGTCGGGGCAGGCCGCCGGGAATCGGTCCGCGAGTGCGAGCAGCGGGGCGTCCGAGGTGTCGACGGCGACCCGGCACGACGCCGAACGCAGCGCCTCGACGAGCGTGGCGTACCAGTCGGTGGGGATTCCCGGGGGCAGGGAACCGGACAGCACCACCCATTCGGCCCGGGACCCGCGTTCGATGATCTCCGACTGCAGATCGGCGAGGGACCGGGCCGACATCGTGACACCGGGTTCGTTGATCTTGGTGGTGGTGCCGTCGGGTTCGGTGACGGTGATGTTGGTGCGTGCCGAACCGGACGTCGCGACGGTCACGTGCTCGATCCCGTGCTCGGACAGGGCGGTGAGCAGGGGGTCGCCCGCGTTGCCGGGCAGCACCGCGACAGCGTCGACACCGGCGGACGTGAGCGCGCGGGCGACGTTGACGCCCTTGCCTCCGGGGTCGCTGTGGGTCGCGGCTGCGCGCAGGACGGTTCCCCGTTCGAGGCGCCCGAGCAGGTTGACGGTGCGGTCGATGCTCGGATTGGCGGTCAGCGTGACGATCATGCGATCACCACCTCGATTCCCTGGTCGTGGAAGTGGGCTCGGTCTGCGGGCGTGATGTCGGCGTCGGTGACGAGGATGTCGACGCTGTGGATGGGGGCGAAGCTCACGAGGTGCTCACGGCCGACCTTCGACGAGTCGGCGACCACGACGACGTGGTTGGCGCAGCGGACCATCGCACGCTTCACGGCGGCCTCCTCGGTGTCCGGTGTGGACAGGCCGTGGCCGACGCTGAGCGCATTGGTGCCGATGAATGCGACGTCGACGCGGAGGACGTCGAGGATGCGCAGCGCCTCCTCGCCGACGGCGGCCTGCGTGATGCCGCGAACGCGGCCGCCGAGCATGTGCAGGGTCACCGAATTGAGTCCGGCGAGCCGGGCCGCGATCGGCACCGAGTTGGTGATCACGGTGAGGTCCAGATCGGACGGCAGTTCCGGGATGATGCGCCCGGTGGTGGTTCCCGCGTCGAACAGCACGCTGCCACCGGACGGCGGCAGGTAGGCGGCGGCGCGCTTGGCGATCCGATCCTTCTGCTCGGCGCGGGTGTGATCGCGCTCCGTCATGCCGGGTTCGGTGACGGTGAGGGAACCTGCGGGGACCGCGCCGCCGTGCACGCGACGGATGTGGCCGAGGCGTTCGAGCAGCGCGAGGTCGCGGCGCACGGTCTCGGTGGTGACGCCGAAGGTGTCGGAGAGGTCGGCGACCGACATGCGCCCCCGCTGCGAGATCAGCGTGGTGACCGCTTGCTGGCGTTCTTCCGGATACACCGTGACCCCGTTCCTGTTCTCGTCGATGAAGTCTTCGGTGACGAGATCCGTTATGGTCTGCATCACACGAAATGTTGTGTCATGTTGTTTTACGCCCGAGTATGTTGACATGTCAAGAGTTGAGAGTAATCTCCGTCACATAGTCGATTCGCATTTCCGACTGTGTGACGACAGAACGAGCCGGCCAGGAGGACCCGATGACCGAAGACCGTGAAATCGTGCGAGGTACGCCGGTGGTACCGGGCATTGCCTACGCGCCGGTGATCTGGCCGGCCCCGCGGCCGGAGGTCGCACCCGGATCCGCCCGGATCGACGAGGCGTCGCGCGACGCGGAGATGGTCCGCTTCGAGGAGGCGGCCGCCGTGGTGTCGCAGCGACTCCGCGACCGCGCGGCGAGCGTCTCCGGCGCCGCGGCGGAGGTGCTGCAGGCGAACGCGGCGATGGCCGCAGACCGCGGTTGGCTCGGTGCGGCGCAGAAGCTGATCGCCGGCGGAACCCCGGCCGGGGAGGCGGCAGCGGAGGCCACCGAGCAGTTCGTCACCCTGTTCACCAAGATGGGTGGGCTGATGGCCGAACGCGTGACCGACCTGCGTGACATCCGCGACCGCGTCGTCTCCGAACTCCTCGGCCTACCCGAGCCGGGCATCCCCGTGCCCACGACCCCGTCGATCCTCTGCGCCCAGGACCTGGCGCCCGCCGATACCGCCGGTCTCGATCCCGAGCTGATCGTCGGACTCGTGACCGTTCTCGGCGGCCCGACGAGCCACACCGCGATCATCTCGCGGCAGCTGGGCATCCCGTGTGTCGTCGCGGTGCGTGATCTCGAATCCGTCGTCTCGGGGACCCCCGTCCTCCTCGACGGCTCGGCGGGCGAACTCGTGATGGAACCGGACCCCGTCGAGGCCCGCGCCGCCGTGGAGCACGGGCGCGCCGAACGGCTCCGCATCCAGTCCTGGGAAGGGCCGGGCCGCACCAGCGACGGGCACGCCGTCTCGATTCTGGCCAACGTGCAGGACGGGGCCGGGGCGCGGTCGGCGTCCGGGACCGCCGCCGAGGGCGTCGGACTGTTCCGCACCGAGTTGTGCTTCCTGGACCGCGATTCCGAGCCCGGCGTCGACGAGCAGGCCGAGATCTACGGCGAGGTGCTCGACGCGTTCGCGGGCCGGAAAGTGGTGATCCGGACCCTCGACGCGGGATCGGACAAGCCGCTGCGCTTCGCCAACCACGCCGACGAGGCGAACCCCGCGCTCGGGGTCCGCGGCATCCGCATCGCCGAACAGAACCCGGGCATCCTCAGCAGGCAACTCGACGCCGTCGCGGCCGCGGCGAAGCAGACGCAGTCGCAGCCGTGGGTGATGGCGCCGATGATTTCCACTCCCGCCGAGGCCGAATCCTTCGCGGCCGAGGTCCGCGCCCGCGGTCTCGTGCCCGGGGTCATGGTCGAGGTGCCTGCCGCGGCGCTGCTGGCCGACCGCCTCCTGCGTCACGTCGACTTCCTGTCCATCGGCACGAACGACCTCGCGCAGTACACGATGGCCGCCGACCGGATGTCGTCCGATCTGGCGTCGCTCACCGACCCCTGGCAGCCGGCCGTTCTCGCGCTCGTCGCGCGCACGGCCGAGGCCGGCGTCGCGGCGGGCAAACCGGTCGGCGTCTGCGGCGAGGCCGCCGCCGACCCGCTGCTCGCCTGCGTCCTGATCGGACTCGGTGTCACGTCGCTGTCCTGCGCGGGCGCCGCCGTGTCCGGTGTGGGGGCGAAGGTGGGATCGGTCACGCTGGACGACTGCCGCCGGGCCGCCGAGGACGTGCTCGCCACGAGCGATCCCGCGGAGGCGCGTGCCGCGGCGGTGCGGGTGCTCGGCACGTAGTCCACCGCCGGATTCCGGCCACTCACCGCCCGAAGGGCTCGAGGAAGTCCGTCCTCGAGCCCAGCTCTCAGGTCGTCACTGTGTCGAGTGAGTCGTAGTCCGGTGACGCGAGCAGGCTGTGGAGCTGGCGCCGGCGAACTCCCATATTTCCGCCGTCGAACAGCGGAAGCACGATCGCGTCTTGCAGGAGCCCTGCGAGAGGCAGGTCGTGGTTGTAACTGTCGATACCGACGACGCGCATGAGGTCGGTGATGACCTTCACCGCAGTCTCGGAGCCGTAGATCTTCGCCTGCACAGCCAGTTCGAGGGCACTGGGCAGTTCGTGGTCGAGAGCATTGCAGGCCTTCCAGCTCAGGTACCGGGCGGTCTCGATCGCGATCTTCGCGTCGGCGAGCGCATACCCGACCGCCTGATGTTCGATGATCGGCACCCGGCCGGCGCGCCGCTCACGCTTGGCGAACGCGAGGGTGAAGTCGAAGGCCGAACGCATGAGTCCCACGCCGAAGATTCCGACGAGGGCAGCGGTGCCGGCGAAACTCGCCTCGACCAGGGCCTTGCCGCCGCCGACCTCGCCGAGGACGTTCTCGCGCGGAACCCGAACATTGTCGAAGTGGAAGCGCGGGGTGAGATGCCCTCGGTGGCCCATCGTCTCGAAGTTCTCGTCGGATACGAAGCCATGGTCGGGTGTAGGCACGAGAAGGACGGAGAGCGAGTGGTCGGCGGCCGCTCGGGTCCGGGGATCGGGATCGGTGCGGCACACCACTGTGAGAATGTCCGCGCCCTTCGAGTCCCAGCCGGTTGCGCTGCTGATCCATTGCTTCGCGCCGTTGATCACCCACTGATCGCCGTCGAGTACCGCGGTGGTGCGGGTCCCTTCAGCCGGCGCAGGTTCGTCGAAGTTGGCGATCCCGCCCGGCTCGCTGTGACAGAAGGCGGCGAGCGGGGCACCGGTGCCGGACAGGAAGGGGCGCAATGTCTGCTGGACTTGGTCGGGGCTGCCGGCGTTGAGGACGGGGAGCAGCCCGAGTAGTGAGGCGAACAGCGTCAGCGACACGTTCGCATCGACTGCATAGAACTCCTCGGCGATCAACGCCAGGTCGACCATCCCGTTACCCTCTCCGCCCGCGGGCGCGGGGATGATCTTGCGGAGCCACCCCTGTGCGACAACGTCTTCGTAGGCAGGGCGGGTGGCGAGGAATCTCTCTTCGGCCGTGGGCAGATGGCGAATCGTCCTGCCGACGTCTGCCAACGCTTTACCGGCGAAATCGCGGGCCGAGAGTTGGAGCTCACGCTGCTGTGGGGTCAACGTGAAGTCAATGGCCATGATATTCGTCTCCTGGGTGTCGAGTACGCAGCAGCGCTGCATCGCGCAGTATCGCTGGGATCCGGCGGGCGGCCACTCGAATCGGCCACCGTCGTGTGAGCGACATCACTCATCATGCGTCGATCGGAACGTCGGTGTCTTGTCGGTTTACGCACGACTGTTGCCGTGGAGCGAACGAGTAGGAAATTGAGCGCGCGGGGTGAACGTCGCCGAAGCAGTGGATCCGGTCCGACGGCGCGAAAATCCCAGATCGTGCCTACTATTGGCGAACTGTGACGAAAAGAGAAACAGACGCCCCCGACGGTCCGGTCGGCGGCTCTGACGGCCCGTCCTCGACCACGCGCGCGTTCGGGTGGACGTTGCACGGCGACGGCAGGCGGATCGGCGAGGGCGAGGTGGTCGCTCCCGGCGAGCGCCTCACCTGGCCGCGCACGGTCGGAATCGGGATGCAGCACGTCATCGCGATGTTCGGCGCCACCCTCCTGGTGCCGACGATCACCGGGTTCCCGGTCACCACGACGCTGCTGTTCTCGGGTATCGGGACGGCCCTGTTCCTGCTCATCACCCGCGGTCGCATCCCCAGTTACCTGGGGTCGTCGTTCGCATTCATCGCGCCGCTGACGGCGTCGCAGAGTTCCGGTCCCGCAGCGCAACTCGGCGGTGTCGCGGCCGCAGGTCTGCTGCTGCTCGTCATCGGTGTCGCCGTGAAACTGGCCGGGTCGCGGGTCATCGACGCGGTGATGCCGCCGGTCGTCACCGGCGCCGTGGTGGCGCTGATCGGGCTCAATCTCGCACCCACCGCGGTGGATTCGTTCGAGTCACAACCACTGATCGCCGGGGTCACCCTGCTCGCGATCCTGCTCGTGACCGTTCTCGGCCCGGGGTTGCTGGGCCGCCTCGGCATCCTCGTCGGCGTCGTCGTCGGCTGGGTGTTCGCCGCCGCGATCGGCGGTCTCGCGGAGGAGCGGGTGACGGCGTTGCGGGACGCGGCCTGGTTCGGTGTGCCCGAACTGCGGGGACCGACGTTCGAATGGTCCGTCATCGCGCTGACCCTGCCGGTGGTAATCGTCCTGATCGCCGAGAACGTCGGCCACGTCAAGGCGGTGTCGGCCATGACGGGTCGGTCCCTCGACGACGTCGCCGGCAATGCGCTCGTTGCGGACGGACTGGCCACCACCCTCGCCGGGTTCGGTGGCGGGTCCGGAACCACCACCTACGCCGAGAACATCGGCGTGATGGCCGCGACGCGGGTGTACTCCACCGCCGCCTACTGGGTCGCGGCCGCCACGGCCGTGGTTCTCGCGTTCTCACCGAAGTTCGGAGCCCTCGTGTTCACCGTGCCGAACGGTGTCATCGGCGGCGCCACCCTCGTGCTGTACGGGCTGATCGGCGTCCTCGGTGTGCGCATCTGGATGGACGCCGAGGTCGACTTCACCGACCCCGTGAATCTCACCGTGGTCGCCGCCGCGCTCGTCGCCGGCATCGGCGACCTGACTTTGACGGTCGGATCGGTGGAACTCGGCGGCATCGCGTGGGGTTCGGTGGGCATCCTCGTCGCCTACCCGGTGATGCGCTGGCTCGCGGGGTTCCGCAAACGCTGACACCGGTGACCGGATGGGTCACGAATCCCGATCACCTGGGTCATTCACCCCGGAGTTCCTCGCCTCTACCGTCGAACCAGACGTATCTCGAACGAGACGTAACAGACAGTTGATACGAGGAGTCGGCGTGGAGCGCACCCTGTTCGAACCGGAGCACGAACTGTTCCGGGAGTCGTACCGCAAGTTTCTCGCACAGCACGCCGAGCCGAACCACGCCAAGTGGGAAGAGCAGAACATCGTCGACCGCAGCCTGTGGGTGGAGGCCGGAAAGCAGGGCTTCCTCGGCATGGCCGTGCCGGAGGAATTCGGCGGCGGCGGCGTGCGCGACTTCCGGTACAACGCGATCATCACCGAGGAGACGACCCGCGGCGGGTACAGCGGCATCGGCTTCACCCTGCACAACGACGTCGTCGCGCCGTACCTGCTCGAACTGAGCAACGACGAGCAGAAGCAGCGGTGGCTGCCCGGCTTCGCGTCGGGTGAGCTGATCACGGCGATCGCGATGACCGAACCGGGCACCGGCAGCGACCTGCAGGGCATCAAGACGCGCGCCGTACGCGACGGCGACGACTGGGTTCTCAACGGTTCCAAGACCTTCATCACCAACGGCATCAACGCCGACCTCGTGATCGTCGTCGCGTGTACCGATCCCGACAAGGGAGCGCAGGGATTCAGCCTCCTGGTGGTCGAACGGGACATGCCGGGCTTCGAACGCGGCCGCAACCTCGACAAGATCGGGATGAAGGCACAGGACACCGCAGAGTTGAGCTTCACCGACGTTCGCGTCCCGGCCGCCAACCTCCTCGGTGAGGAAGGCATGGGCTTTCTCTACCTGATGAAGAACCTCCCGCAGGAGCGGTTGTCGATCGCCGTGGTGGCCGCCGCCGCAATGGAATCGGCGCTGAACATGACGATCCAGTACTGCCGCGACCGGAAGGCCTTCGGAAAGTCGATCGGCAGCTTCCAGAACACGCGCTTCGTACTCGCCGAACTCGCCACGGAGGCGACGGCCGTCCGGGTCCTCGTCGACAAGTTCATCGAACTGCTCAACGACGAGAAGCTGTCGGTGCAGGAAGCGGCGATGGCCAAGTGGTGGACCACCGAGGCACAGGTCCGGCTGATCGACCGGTGCCTGCAGCTGCACGGTGGCTACGGGTACATGAAGGAGTATCCGATCGCGAAGGCGTACATGGATTCTCGTGTTCAGACCATCTACGGCGGGACCACCGAGATCATGAAGGAAATCATCGGTCGCGGACTCGATCTCTGACGAGGCACGACCTGCGTATCTGCAACGAACTCCGGCCTCCGGCCGTACCGGGGTGGATGCGAGTGGGGCCCACGGCGATCGCCGTGGGGCCCCACTCGTGTCTGCCGCCGGCAGTGACTAGATCTTGCGCATGACGGTGACGACCTTGCCCAGAATGGCCGCATCGTTGCCGGGGATCGGATCGAACAGCGGGTGGTGCGGCATCAGCCACACCTCGTTGTCGGTGCGCTTGAACGTCTTGACGGTGGCTTCGCCGTCGATCATCGCTGCCACGATGTCCCCGTTGTCCGCCACGTTCTGCTGCCGGACCACCACCCAGTCGCCGTCGCAGATCGCGGCGTCGATCATCGATTCGCCGACGACCTTGAGCAGGAACAGCGAACCCTGGCCCACGAGTTCACGGGGGAGCGGGAAGACGTCCTCGACGGCTTCCTCGGCGAGGATCGGGCCACCGGCGGCGATCCGGCCGAGGACCGGGACGAACGTGGGCTCCGGCAGGGGTGCGTCGTCGGTACCGGACTTGACCGCTGCCAACTCGACAGTGGTCCCGGCGTTCGCGGCGACGCCCGCCGCGACCTCGTCGAGACCGCGCACGTCGACGGCGCGCGGACGGTTCGGATCCCGGCGGAGGAAACCCTTCCGCTCCAGCGTCCGCAGCTGATGGGCGACGGACGACGTGGAGGTGAGCCCCACGGCGTCGCCGATCTCGCGGATGCTCGGCGGGTAACCGCGCTCGTTGACGGACTTGCGGATCACCTCGAGGACGCGGCGCTGCCGGTCGGTCAACCCGGCGGCGGAGCCACCGCTCACACGTGGAGTCGAACCGTCGGTCGAGCTGTCGTCCTTCATGGCGAGGTGCCTCCGTCTGTGTGTCGATCTTCTCGGTATGGGTCGCATGTGACTGCTGTGCCGCGTGACACGAATCTATCCCGCTTTCCTCGGAGTTTCAAACATCTGTTCGATATGTGTCGCGAGAAGTAGAGACTTTGTCGGAGGGTCGTGGTAGAAATCGAACATGTGTTCTTTCGAACGCGTGATCGAACGCCAGGAGCAGCGGAGGTACCGATGAGCAACGCAGTTCTCCATCGGCAGGCAGTGCCGAACCGGCAGGCACTCGCGCGGGGTGCCGTCCGTTCCGGCGCCGCACGGTCGTACCGCACCGAACCGCGTCGCCGGCGCACCGACGGGGAGTTGCGACGTCCGTCGTCCGGCGCCGTCGCGTACCGGCCCATCCACACCGGCGTCTCCCGCGCCGACCACGAACGCGGGGCGAACGATGTCGGCTGGCGGACGGTGCTCGCCGGTATCGTGATCACCGCCGGTGTGTTGTGCGGACTCGCCGGGGTGGCGCAGCTGGCCACCGGCGGCAGTGTGAGCAATTCGGCGGCCACGGAGGTCGTGCAGGTGCAGCAGGGCGAGAGCCTGGCCGCGGTCGCTGCGCGGATCGCGCCGGAAATGCCGGTGGCGCAGGTGGTCGAGCGGATCATGGAGCTCAATGCCATGTCCAATTCGGCGTTGCACCCGGGCCAGAGTCTGATCGTCCCGTCCTCCGCGACCCGGTGACGGGGGTGGCTCTGCATGACTGTCCCGCCGGGCGGCCGAGTAGTCTCGGAGGCTGTCAGTCCCACCACCGCGTGTGGTCGCGTCGAGATCGTGCATCCGCTGCGTGAATCCGTTTTCGTCGGTTCGCCATCGGGGGAGGCGAACAGTTGCGGCCACGACGGCTACGACGAAGGAATCGCCATGCACTGCCCGTTCTGCCGGCACCCCGATTCACGTGTGGTCGATTCGCGCGAAGCCGACGAGGGACAGGCCATCCGCCGCCGCCGTTCGTGCCCCGAATGTGGTCGACGGTTCACCACCGTCGAGACCGCCGTCCTGTCGGTGGTCAAGCGCAGTGGGGTCACCGAACCGTTCAGCCGGGAGAAGGTGGTGCGGGGTGTCCGCCGTGCCTGCCAGGGCCGGCAGGTCGACAACGACGCACTGAATCTCCTTGCCCAGCAGGTCGAGGACGCGGTCCGCGCATCGGGTTCCGCGGAGATCCCGAGCAACGAGGTGGGTCTCGCCATCCTCGGTCCCCTTCGTGACCTCGACGAGGTTGCGTATCTGCGGTTCGCGTCCGTGTACCGGTCGTTCAGCTCCGCAGAGGACTTCGCGCGCGAGATCAAAGAGCTACGCGAACACCGCGAATCCCGCGACGACGCCTGAGCCTGCGCGTCCGCGCATTTCTTGCATTGCCCTGCGCGTCAGCGCACCTTCTGCATGGCGCTCAGTACCCGCTTCTCGGAGACCGGGACCGGCGTTCCGAGTGTTTGAGCGAACAGGCTGACGCGCAGTTCCTCGATCATCCAGTGAATCGCGTCGACCTCGGGTGAGTGCTGCCGTTCTTCCGGCAGGCCGGCGAGCATCCGTTCGTATCCGGCGTACACCCGGTCGAGCGCATCCATCCCCTTCTGGTCGCGCGGTGCGCTCCCGGGCAGGGCTTCCAGTCGTGCGACCGCGGCAGCGAGGTAGCGGGGCAGTTCGCGGAGGCGGGTGGCGCCGATGTCGGCGACGAATCCGGGAAACAGCAGCGACTGCCGTTGTTCCCGCACGTCGTCGGCGGCCTCGCCGGTGGCGCGTTCCAGCACGACGGCGAGCCGGTGGTCCGCTTCGAGCACCGGCGACACGAGTCGCACGAGTACTGCCACGTTCCGGGCCATCTCGGCGCGTGCCTTCGCGACGAGGGCGTCGAATTCCTGCGGCGTGCGCACCGGGGTGCCGTGTGCGGCGATCAACTGATTCGCGGCGGCGGTGCGGCAGTCGTCGATGAGGGCGTCGAGGCTGCCGTCGGGGTTCTGCCCGAGCGCCAGCCGCTGTGCGTTGCCCAGGCCGGATGTCACCGTCTTCGCCTGGGTGGGAACGGCGGCCAGCAGCAGCCGGCGCGTTCCGTCGCGCATCGCGGCGCGCTGGGCGGCGGCGGTGCTGAGGACGCGGACGGCGACACCGTCACCCTCCGGGACCAGCGCGGGGTAGCCGGTGACCTTCTGACCGCCGAGTTCGCGTGTGACGGTGGCCTCGAGGGAACCGAGGGTCGCGGGTGTCCACGTGAGTGCGGGGGGCCGCTCCGAGTTCGACGCCGCCTTCGCCACTTCCGCCTGGACGCGGGGTGCGAGCGACTTGCGCAGCGACACGAGGTCCTTGTTCCGCCCGAGGACGGCACCCTTCTCGTCCACGGCGACGAACGTCATGCGCAGGTGGTCGGGGAGGGCGGTGACGTCGAAATCCTTGGGGTCGATGCGGCAGGCACCGAGCCGCGACAGTTCGCGTGCCATCGCCGTGGTGAGCGGTTCGGAGCGCGGTTTCACCGCGGCCAGTGCGGCGGCCGCGAAGTCCGGTGCCGGAACCACCTGTCGGCGAAGGGTCTTCGGGAGCGTCTTGATCAGTGCGGTGACCAATTCGACGCGCATGCCGGGGACCAGCCAGTCGAAGCCGACGGCGCGCAGCCCCGCGAGCAGGGCGATCGGGATGCGGGCGGTGACGCCGTCGTCTTCGTTGCCGGGCTCGAACTGGTAGGTGAGCGGGACCTGCATGTCGCCCTGACGCCAGGCGTCGGGGTATTCGCCGCCGAGCACCGCGGCCGAATCGGCGTTGACGACCGTCGACTGGGTGAACGTGAGCAGGTCCGGATTCTTGCGGCGGGCGCCTTTCCACCAGGAGTCGAAATGCCGGGCGGAGACCGCCTCCGGGCCGACGCGCTGGTCGTAGAAGTCGTAGAGCGTGTCGTCGTCGACGAGGATGTCGCGTCTGCGGGCGCGGTGCTCGAGTTCCTCGACGTCTTCCAGGAGTGCGCGGTTGTCGTGGAAGAACTTGTGCTGGGTCTGCCATTCGCCCTGCACCAGGGCATGGCGGATGAACAGGTCCCGGGACGTCTCGGGGTCGATGGTGCTGTAGGTGACCGCACGCCGGGCGACGAGGGGGATCCCGTACAGCGTCACGCGTTCGTAGGCCATGGCGGCGCCGCGTTTCGACGACCAGTGCGGTTCGGAGTAGGTGCGTTTCACGAGGTGCGGGGCCAGCTTCTCGGCCCATTCGGGTTCGATCCTGGCCGACATCCGCGCCCACAGCCGGGACGTCTCGACCAGTTCGGCGGCCATCACCCATCGCGGTGGCTTCTTGAACAGGCTCGAGCCGGGGAAGACCGCGAATCGGCTTCCGCGCGCCCCGAGGAAGTCCCGTTTGTCACCCTCGCGCAGCCCGATGTGTGACAGCAGACCGGCGAGGAGCGACTGGTGGATGGCCGCCTCGCCTGCCGGGGTGCCGGTGGTCTCCCAGCCGAGTCCCCTGGTGATCTGGCGGAGTTGACCGTGCAGGTCCTGCCATTCGCGGATGCGCAGCCAGTGCAGGAACTCGTTTCGGCACATCTTGCGGAACTGGTTGGACGACAACTCGTTCCGCTGCTCGCGCAGATACTTCCACAGTTCGAGGAAGGCGAGGAAGTCGGAATTCTCCACGGCGAACCGGGCGTGCTTCTCGTCGGCCGCCTGCTGGAACTCGGCGGGACGTTCCCGCACGTCCTGGATGGAGAGTGCGGCGACGATGACGAGCACCTCGGACAGGCAGCCGTTGCGGTGCGCCTCGACGAGCATCCGGGCCATGCGCGGATCGACGGGGATCTGCGCGAGTTCCCGTCCGACCGGGGTGAGGACGGGCTGCTCGTTCTGGGCTTTCCGTTCGATCGCTCCGAGTTCCTCGAGCAGGCCGATGCCGTCGCGGACGGCGCGCGGGTCCGGCGGTTGCACGAACGGGAACGCGGCGACGTCGCCGAGGCCGAGCGCCGTCATCTGCAGGATGACGGACGCGAGGTTGGTGCGCAGGATCTCCGGCTCGGTGAACGCGGGCCTCGACTCGAAGTCCTCCTCGGAGTAGAGGCGGATACAGATCCCGTCGGCGACACGGCCGCAACGACCGGAACGCTGGCGGGCGGAGGCCTGCGAGATCGGTTCGATCGGCAGGCGTTGCACCTTGGTGCGCACCGAGTAGCGGGAGATGCGGGCGGTGCCCGGGTCGACGACGTACCGGATGCCGGGCACGGTGAGCGACGTTTCCGCGACGTTCGTCGACAGCACGACCCGCCGCCCGGTGTGGGGGGTGAACACCTTGTGCTGCTCCGCAGCCGACAATCGCGCGTACAGGGGCACGATCTCGGTGCCGCGCAGTCTGCGGTCGCGCAGGGCGTCGGCGGTGTCGCGGATCTCCCGTTCGCCGGAGAGGAAGACGAGGATGTCGCCGTCGCCCTCAGCGGAGAGCTCTTCGACGGCCTCGCACACCGCGTCGACGGGGTCGCGGTCGAATGTCTGCTCGCCGACTTCCACCGTGAGCGGGCGATACCGCATCTCGACGGGGAACGTGCGCCCGGACACCTCGACGATCGGCGCGGGCACGCCGTCGGCGGCGAAGTGTTCCGCGAAACGTTCCGGGTCGATCGTCGCCGACGTGATGATCACTTTCAGATCGGGCCTGCGGGGGAGGAGCTGGCGCAGGTATCCGAGGATGAAGTCGATGTTGAGGCTGCGTTCGTGCGCCTCGTCGATGATGAGGGTGTCGTACCGGCGAAGCATCCGGTCGCGCTGGATCTCGGCGAGCAGGATTCCGTCGGTCATCAGCTTCACCAGCGTGCCGTCCGACACCTGGTCGGTGAATCGCACGGTGTAGCCGACGGTCTCACCGAGTTCGCTGTGGAGTTCCTCGGCGATGCGCTCGGCGACCGTCCGCGCCGCCAGACGGCGGGGCTGGGTGTGTCCGATGAGTCCGCGGACGCCGCGGCCGAGTTCGAGGCAGATCTTCGGGATCTGCGTCGTCTTGCCGGATCCCGTCTCGCCGGCCACGATGACGACCTGATTCTCGGCGATCGCCTTCGCGATGTCGTCGCGGCGCCGGCTCACCGGCAGTGCGTCGGGGTACTCGATGGCGGGGACGCTGTCGAGTCTTCGGGTGACGCGGCCGCGCGCGGCGTCGATCTCGTCGGACAGGGAGGCGAGGGCGTCGGGCGTGCGGGCACGGTCGAGTCGCCGGCGGAGCCGGTGTTCGTCGCGCAGAGTGAGTTCGCCGAGGCTGTTCTTCAGTTCCCGCCGGCTGGGTGCTGTGGTGGACATGCTGGACCCCAGCCTAGCCAACCCGGTGGATCGCCCTGTGCCGCGCCCGCCCGTGTGCGAATATCGGCGGATGGACGCCGCCGTCGTCACGGAGCTGCGAGGTCAGAGGATCGTTCGGGTTCTGCGGGCGGCGTTCGCCGCCTACGGGCTGGTCGCGTTGCTGTGGATTCCGCTCCGCAACGTCGGCAGTGACGACTTCTCGACGGCCGACTACCTCAGCTATTTCACCATCGAGAGCAACATCCTCGCTGTCGTCGTCCTGCTGATCGGCGCGATCCGGGATCCGCAGTCGCGGCGCTGGCAGCTGTTCCGCGGCGCGACGACGCTGTACATGGTCATCACCGGAGTCGTGTATGCGGTGCTGCTGGCGAACATCGACGTCATGCTGCAGGACGGCTGGATCAACACGGCCCTGCACCGGCTGCTGCCGCTCGTCCTGCTGGTCGACTGGGTGCTCGCCCCGTCCCGGGTGCCGATCTCCGACGCCCAGAGTCTCGGCTGGCTGATCTTCCCGGCCGTGTACGGCGCCTACTCCCTGATCCGGGGCCGATCGTCGACTGGTACCCGTATCCGTTCCTGGACCCCCGCAACCAGGGGTACGTCCAGCTGGCCGTCACCGCGGTCGTGTTGCTGCCGGCGAGGGCGTTGATGGCGCTCGCCGTGAACGCGGTGGGACGTCTCGGTGCGCGCCACCGGTACGGCGAGGACCGGTAGCGGCGAAGCCTCGCGCAGCCGATTCGCGGACCGCGCTATCCTCCACACGACAGGCGTCCACGCGATCATCCGTGACTTCGGCAACGGCTGGGAGACTATGTTCGACGAGTTCGCAGGGGAGACCTTCGACCTGCTCACCCGCGACCGCGGCAGTGTCGTCGCCGCCGACGACGGGGTCCCCCTCGCGGTGCGCGAGGTGGGTCCGGCGTTCGCCCCGCTGACCGTGGTGTTCGTCCACGGGTTCTGCAACCGGATGACCGGCTGGCACTTCCAGCGGGTTCAGCTCGAGGAGACGTGGGGCTCGACGATCCGCATGGTGTTCTTCGATCTGCGCGGCCACGGCAACTCCGGGGTGCCGCGGCGGGACACGTGCACGATCCCGCATCTCGCGCAGGACGTCGACGCCGTGATCCGGGCGCTGGTGCCGGAGGGGCCGATCGTGCTGGTCGGCCACTCGATGGGCGGCATGGCCGTCCTCTCCTACGTCGGCCGGAACCCCGATCTGATCGGTTCCCGCGTCGTCGGGGTGGGGCTGATCGCCACCGCGGCGGAGAAGCTGGGTGACGTGGGGCTCGCCCGCACCCTCAACACGCCCGTCGTCGCCGGTTTCAGCACCGCGGCCCGTCACCTGCCCCGGGTGGTCCAGAGCGGCCGCGGCGCGAGCAAGCGGGTGCTGGCGCCGATCCTGAGGTCGGCGTCGTTCGGTGACCGCAGCATCAGCCCGGCGATCATGTGGCATTCCGAGCAGATGATCAACGACACCTCGCTCAAGACGCTGGTCGACTTCCTGCCGTCGTTCAAGAACCACGACGAGACGGCGGCGGTGCCGTTGCTGGCACCGATCGAGACGCTCGTCGTGTGCGGCGATCGTGACGTCCTGACCCCGTTCCGCTATTCGAAGGCCATCGCCGGCGTGTTGCCGGACACGGAACTGGTGAAGGTGCCCGGTGCGGGACACATGGTGCAGCTGGAGCGGGCGCAGCTGGTCACGGACGCGATCGATCGTCTCCTGATCCGTTCCGTCGAAACCCTGCCCACACCGAGTGCCTGGAGCGAGTGGGTGCGGGTGGCCACGGACCACGTGGACCACGTGCGGCACTGGGTCGCCCACGGCGGGCCCGCCGCCTGGTGGCGGGGGCTACGCGGTCGTCCCGTCGCCGGCCCCACGTTCCGGTAACACGCAGAATTCGTTTCGTCGACGGGCGGGAAGAGCAGTGACGTCGACCCCGGTGCGCTCGCTTCGACGTACTCGCGGCCGTATGCGTCCGTCCACCGGCGGGTCCACGGCTAGCCCAGGGTCTCGCACCAGAATCGGGCCAGTGATTGCGAGTCCCGGCAGTCGACGGCAATGGCGTGATTCGGCTGGTCATGGGTTGCGGTGACCCGCGCATCGGTGACTGAACACCGTCCCGGGCGGGTACTCGGTGCCCGTGTAAACCGCGAAATCGACGACAACACGTGTCACTCGGGACACAATGAGGGCACGCGACCACCGGCCTCAGGAGGCGGGATCTATGGCATCTGCGGATGCGTCAGCCGAGCAGGAAGCCCTCCCACCAGGTGTTCTCCGACGCGCGATCGCGGCGTCGGCGATGGGAAACGCCACCGAATGGTTCGACTACGGTGTGTACGCGTTCACGGTGTCATACATCTCGGCTGCGTTTTTCCCCGGCGACACCGGTTCCGCCACCCTCTACGCCCTGCTCGTGTTCGCGGTGTCGTTCGTGGTGCGTCCGCTCGGCGGTCTCGTGTGGGGTCCGCTGGGTGACCGGCTCGGCCGTCGCCAGGTCCTCGCTCTGACGATCATCCTGATGGCGGGTGCGACGTTCTGCGTCGGCCTCGTGCCGAGCTACGACGTCATCGGTTTCTGGGCGCCGCTGCTGCTGGTGCTGCTGCGCATGATCCAGGGCTTCTCGACCGGCGGCGAATACGGCGGCGCGGCAACGTTCATGGCCGAGTACTCGCCGGACCGCAAGCGCGGCTTCTGCGGAAGTTTCCTCGAGTTCGGCACCCTCGGCGGGTACGCGCTCGGCGCGATCGTGGTTCTGGCGGTGGAGTTGTTCTCCAGCGATCCGTTCATGTCCACCTGGGGCTGGCGTATCCCGTTCCTGATCGCCGGGCCGATGGGCCTGATCGGCCTCTACCTGCGGACCAAGCTCGAGGAGACGCCCGTCTTCCGGGAACTGGACGCGGAAGGCGCGGTGGAGTCGGGGACGACCCACGAGTTCAAGGACCTGATCACCGAGTACTGGAAGCCGTTGCTGCTGCTCGGCGGACTCGTCATCGCGTTGAACGTCACCAACTACACGCTGCTGAGCTACATGCCGACCTATCTGGAAACGCAGATCGGCCTGTCGTCCACCGCATCGCTGACGTTGTTCATCGTGGGGCAACTCGTGATGATGGCCGTCATTCCGTTCGCGGGCGGGTTGTCGGACCGGGTGGGCCGAAAACCGTTGTGGTACGGCTCACTCGTGGGATTGATCGTGCTTGCCGTCCCGATGTATCTGCTGATGCGTCAGGGTTTCGGATGGGCGATCCTGGCGTTCGCGGTTCTCGGGTTGCTGTACGTCTTGCAGCTGTCCACGATTTCGGCGACGTTCCCGGCGATGTTCCCGACACACGTGCGGTTTGCGGGGTTCGCCATCGCCTACAACGTGTCGACGTCGTTGTTCGGTGGCACGGCCCCCGCGGTCAACGAACTGCTCATCGAATGGACGGGCAACTCGCTGATGCCGGCGTTCTACATGATGGCCGCGTGTGGGATCGGTCTCGTCGCGCTGTACTTCGTGGCGGAGACCGCGGGCGCGTCCATTCGCGGTCGTGGGATACCGGGTGTCGACACGGAAGCGCACCCCACCGCACTCGTGCAGAAGTGACGCGGCCGGATCCGAGCCGGGGCGCCGTGGCATAGTCGCCTGGGGTGGGGTTTCACGAAGGGATGAGCATGGCGTCGGCACTGTGGCACGGATTCGCGGATATGGGCGCGGTGGAACAGAAGGGCGCCTTCGTGGTGTCCCGCGGCGAGGGCGCGTACATCTGGGACAACCGTGGCAACCGCTACCTCGATGCGACTGCGGGTCTGTGGTTCACCAACGTCGGGCACGGGCGTGCGGAGATCGCGGACGCCGTCGCGGAGCAGTTGCGGACGATGGCGCACTTCTCGAACTTCGGTGACTTCGTTCCCGAGACCACCGCGACCCTGGCCGATCGGCTCGCCACCATCGCGCCGGTGCCGGGCAGCAAGATCTTCTTCACCTCAGGCGGCTCGGATTCGGTGGACACGGCGGCCAAGCTCGCCCGCCGCTACTGGCACGAGATGGGAAAACCGGCCAAGACGATCGTGGTCGGCCGCCAGAAGGCGTACCACGGAATGCACGTCGCGGGCACCGCGCTGGCGGGTATTCCCGTCAACCGCGAGGGCTACGGCGAGCTGATGGCCGACGCCGCGACAGTCGCCTGGAACGACGCCAAGAGCCTGCTCGAGCTGATCGAGAAGGTGGGTGCCGACACGATCGCCGCGTTCTTCTGCGAACCCGTCATCGGCGCGGGTGGCGTGTACCTGCCGCCGGAGGGGTACCTCGCGGAGGTCCGCGACATCTGCCGCGAGCACGACATCCTGTTCGTGGTCGACGAAGTGGTGACGGGATTCGGCCGCATCGGCGGCGAGTGGTTCGCGTCGACGCGATTCGATCTGCAGCCCGACATGATGACGACGGCAAAGGGTCTCACGTCCGGGTACGTCCCGATGGGTGCGGTGTTCATCGCCCCGCGGGTGGCCGAGCCGTTCTTCGCAGGCGGGGTGTGGTGGCGGCACGGCTACACCTACGGTGGGCACGCGGGTGCCGCCGCGGCCGCGCTCGCCAACCTCGACATCATCGAGCGCGAAAACCTGCTGGCCGAGTCGAAGCGGCTCGAGTCCTCGTTGCACGAGCACCTCGCGCCCCTCGCCGACCACCCGCGGGTCGAGGAAGTGCGCAGCGGTCTCGGTGCGGTCGCGGCCGTGCAGTTGGCCGATCCGGCGGAGGCGCTCCCGTTCGTGAATACGTTGCGTGAGTTCGGCATCTCGGGCCGCGCCGCGGGTCAGGGCGCCATGCAGATCTCGCCGTCGTTCGTGATGACGGACGATCAGGTCGCTCAGCTCGCCGACGGGTTCCGCCGGGCGCTGGGCTGATCGGAGCCGGCGCCCCGCCTGCGGAGGCGGTGCAGGGCGCCGGTGACCCGGTCCCGCCACGTCGGCGACGCCAGCGCGATCTCCTGCTGCCCGTCGTGCGCGGCGTACGCGCGGGTGTAGCGCTCGTGCAGACGGGCCCGCACCTCGTCGGGCGTGTACGCCTTGCGGTGCCGATCCGCGCGGACCGCGACGACCCCGGTCGCGGCGACACCCACCACACCGGCGAGTCCGAGAAGTTTCCACCATTGCCTGCCATGCAGTCGCATCCTTCTAGGCTAGGGCCCATGGACGCGCCACGGCACACGGACGCACGACGACACCGTTCCACCATCGACCTCGACACCGCGGTCGAGGTCACCCGCACCGGCGACATCTGGATCTTCCGCGGAGAGTCCCCGGCCGACAGGGCCATCCAGACGCTGACGAACAGTCCGGTCAACCACGTCGGCATGTCGGTGGTGCTCGAGGACCTTCCGCCGCTGATGTGGCACGCCGAGCTCGGGCATTCGTTGCAGGACATGTGGACGGGCCGCTTCCAGCGTGGTGTGCAACTCCACGACCTGCGCGCCGCGGTCCAGGTGTGGGGTGCGCGGTACGGGCAGCGGGGATGGCTGCGTCAGCTCGCCGAACCCGCGACGCCGCAGCAGGAGGACGCGTTGATGCGGGCGATCGCGCGGCTCGACGGAACGCCGTTCCCGTCCACCGCGAAACTCGCGTCGCGGTGGTTCGGCGGGCGCCTGCCCGGGTCGCGCCGTCGCCGGGAGCAGCCGGCGAGCCTCGAAAGCGCCTATTGCGCCGAGGTGGTCGCGCAGACGTACGAGGAGATGGGTCTGATCAGCGGTCGCAGGCGCACCAACTGGTACGACCCCGGCAAGTTCTGGAGCGGCGACCGGCTTCCGCTCGCTCCCGGTGTGACGCTGGGCCGGGAGATCGAGGTGAGCCTGAGCGAGGCCGACCTCGCCGCGGGGCGGGGACGGCGGCCGCCGTCAGAGGGTGCGTGACTTCTCGGGGTGTACCCGTCCGCCGACCTCGATCCAGCCGGCGGGGTCGTACGTGGTGCGCAGTTCGGACCCCTTGCCCTGGGTGATCAGGAGGGCGTGCCGCAGGTGCGCGGTGATCCGGACGGCGGCGGCTCCGGTGGCCTCGTCCTCGGTGATGCCCATGTCGGGGGCGAACATTCGCGACCGGATCGAATGCTCGACCTTGTCGGTCCACGCCCACAGATAGTGGTGCCCGGCGCCGAACTTCTTCGGGTCGGCAGCCTGGACCTCGCGCACGCTGTCCATGGGGTACAGCGAGAACTCCGGCGCCCACTCGGGCCGGGCCCGCACCCAGGTGATCGCGCCGGAACGCCGGGTGGTGACGGGGCCCGCAGGGACGTCGAGTGTGGTGACCGCGGCACCGCGCTCGTGCAACCACCAGGACAGTCCGACGGTGGGATGTCCGGCGAAGGGCAGTTCGGTGGTGGGGGTGAAGATCCGGGCGCGCGCGTGCGCGTCGTCGGGCCCGGGGATGTCGACGAAGATCGTCTCGCTGTATCCGAGTGTGCGGGCGACGGACTGCCGCTCCTCGGGCGGGACGGCCGAGGAGTCGACGATGCCGAGCGGATTGCCGTGGCGTCCTTTGTCGTCGGTGAACACCCGGACGACGTCTACGTGGATGGGCATTGACGCACCCTATCGCTCCACGGGTTCCTGCATAATGCAGGAACCTGTCCAAAAGGCCGAGGCGATGGAAAGCATTAGGCTGATAGGCATGGCCGATCAGAGTTATCAACCCACACTGTCGCAGCTGCGTGCGTTCGTGGCAGTCGCGGAGTACCGCCATTTCGGCACGGCGGCAGCACGATTGAGTGTGAGCCAACCCACACTGTCGCAGTCGCTGGCCGCACTGGAGAACGGGCTCGGTGTGCAGCTCATCGAGCGCAGCACCCGGCGCGTCCTCGTCACCGCGGCGGGGGAGCGGCTCCTCGGTCAGGCCAAGGTGATTCTCGAGGCCGCGGACGGTTTCGTCGCGACGGCCGCGGGCGTCGGCGACCGGTTGGCCGGGCCCCTGCGGATCGGGCTCATTCCCACCGTCGCCCCCTACGTGCTGCCGGCCCTGCTGCCGGCGCTGCGCGAGGAGATGCCCGCACTGGAGCCGCAGGTCATCGAGGACCAGACGGCGCGACTTCTCGAGGCGCTGCGTGTGGGCTCACTCGACGTCGCGGTGCTGGCCCTGCCGAGCGGTGTCAGCGGTCTCGTCGACATCCCCTTGTACACAGAAGATTTCGTGATGGTCGTCCCGAAGGGGCACCCGCTGGCCGGTCGCACCGACATCTCCCCGCCGATGCTGGACGAGCTTCCCCTCCTGCTGCTCGACGAGGGGCACTGCCTGCGCGATCAGACCCTCGACCTGTGCCGCTCGGTGGATGCACATCCGGTGGCGGGCGACACCCGCGCCACATCGCTGTCGACGGTGGTGCAGTGCGTCGCCGGCGGACTCGGCGTGACCCTGGTGCCGGAATCCGCCGTCCAGGTGGAGACCGGACGGGGTCCGCTCGCGACGGCCCGCTTCGCCGCTCCCGCGCCCGGTCGCACGATCGGCCTCGTGTTCCGGTCGTCCAGTGCCCGCGCGGACGACTACGGGCAACTCTCGCGCCTGTTCACGAAGACGGCGCCGGTGGGCACCCCCGCCTGACGGGCGGGGAGTGTCAGGACCGCCGACGCGGTTTGCCCTTCTTGCCACCCTTGGGCTTGCCGCCCTTGGCTCCGGTGCCGGAGCGCGGCGTCCGCGTCCCCGTGGCCGGCTTCTGGCGTGCGGCCGCCGCGGCGGGACGCTTCTTCTTCGGCTCCGCCGCCGGGGTGCGGCCCCGGGAGCTGTTGACGGTGCGACCCCGGACGATGCCGATGAACTCCTCCACCAGATCGGTGGTCTCGTCCTCGGGCCACGACAACGCGATCCGCGACTCCGGGCCGTCCGACACCGTCCGGTAGACGAGGTCCTTGCGGTGGTGGAGCCGGGCCAGCGACTGCGGGACGACGAGCAGCCCGACCCCCGCGGCGACCAGTTCGATCGCGTCGGCCGACGTGGCCGGACGGTCCGCGGCAGGCAGTCCCGGCAGCCGGTCCCACACGAGGACGTCGTCGAGGGGGTGCTGGATGATCTCGTCGGCCAGATCCGCGATCGACACCTCGTCCACCGCCGCCACGACGTGGTCCTTCGGTGCCACGACCACCGGGATCTCGGTGTACAGGGGGATGGCGCTGAGACCGGTCCGGTCAATCGGCAGCCGCACCAGTCCCACGTCCGCACTCCGGCGACGTAACTGATCGGGTGCGTCCGAGGCGGACACGGGGACGAGGGCGAGGGGGACGTCGGGCAGCCGTTCGGCCCAGATCCGTACCCACTTGGTGGGGGTCACGCCCGGGACATACGCGAGCCGGAAGGGAGGGGATGCATCCGCGTCTGTCACTCCGTCAGGCTACCGGGCGTGGTCAACGGCACCGCACACGCTCGTTACTCTTGACACCATGACGTCGCACAAGAGCCCTCAGACTATGAAGCCCGCCACCGCGGCGAAGAAGCTGGGTGTGTACCTCGAGGCCACCCCCGCGCAGTTCCAGGAGGGTGTCGTCTCCCGCGACGAGCTCGGCGCACTGCAGAGCGATCCGCCGGAGTGGCTGGTCGAGCTGCGCCGCAACGGCCCGCACCCGCGGCCGGTGGTCGCGGCGAAGCTGGGGGTGTCCATCGCGGGCCTCGCGCGCGGCGGCATCACCGAGGCGCTCACCACCGAGCAGATCGACGCCCTCATGGCGGATCGCCCCGAATGGCTGCAGCAGGAGCGCGCCACCCAGGCCGAGGTCCGCAAGGAGACCGTCCGCATCAAGGAGAAGAACGCGGCACGGCGTGATCAGCCCCGCCGGCCGCGTTCCTGACCGCTAGCCTTCGACGATGCTGAGCTCGTCGAAGATCACTTCACCGGCCGCGTCGGACTCGGGGAGGTCCACGACCGCCGTCAACGCCCACCCGTGATCACCCTGCGGGTCCTCGAGGACCTGCCGGACCCGCCACAGCTCGGGCGCGGTCTCCACCTGGAACAACTGGGGGCCGCGGGCCGAGGGCCCGGTGCCGAGCGAGTCGTACTCGTCGAAGTACGGCTGGAGCTGGTCCTCCCACTCCTCGGCGTCGATGCCGTCGTCCAGCCCCTCCAACTCGGCCCACCGCCGCCGCGAGGCGAGGTCGATGCGCCGGAACATGGCATTGCGCACCATCACCCGGAATGCCCGCGTGTTCGCGGAGATCGGGCGCGGCACGTCGGCGCCGAACGCGACCTGCTGGTCGTCGCCCTCGGCGCCGGGGTCGGTGAGTGATTCCCACTCGTCGAGCAGGCTCGAGTCGACCTGGCGGATCAGCTCACCCAGCCACTCGATGAGGTCGTCGAGTTCCTCCGTCCGGGCCTCGGTCGGAACGGTCTGGCGCAGTGCGCGATACGCGTCCGCGAGATACCGCAGCACGAGCCCTTCCGAACGGGCCAGACCGTAGTGGCTGACCATTTCGGCGAACGTCATGGCCCGCTCGACCATGTCCCGCACGACCGACTTGGGCGACAGCGCGAACTCCGTGATCCACGGATGCCCACCCCGGTACATCTCGAACGCCGGGAACAACAGGTCCGCGAGGGGCTTGGGCCAGGTGACCTCCTCGAGCAACTCCATGCGTTCCTCGTATTCGATCCCGTCGGCCTTCATCTGCGAGACGGCCTCGCCGCGGGCGAAGTGCTGCTGCGCCATGAGCACCTGCCGGGGGTCGTCGAGGGTCGACTCGATCACCGACACCACATCCAGTGCATAGGAATCGGATTCGACGTCGAGGAGTTCGAGGGCGGCCAGCGCGAACGGTGACAGCGGCTGGTTGAGTGCGAAGTCCCGCTGGAGTTCCATCGTGAGCCGGGCCATCCGGCCGTCGGCGTCGGGCTCGTCGAGTCGCTGCACCACACCGGCGTCGATCAGCCCCCGGTACAGCGACAGCGCCTTGAGGATGTGCTTGCGCTGCGCCGGCCGCGGCTCGTGGTTGTCTTCGAGGAGGTGCCGCATGGACTCGAAGCAGTTACCCGGTCGTGCGATGACGTTGAGCAGCATGGAGTTCGACACGGAGAACCTCGAGACGAGTGGTTCCGGCGATGCGGCGACGAGGCGATCGAACGTGGCCTCGCCCCACGACACGAATCCGTCCGGCGCCTTCTTGCGCTGCACCTTGCGGCGTTTCTTCGGGTCGTCGCCCGCCTTGGCCAGCGCCCGCAGATTCTCGACCTCGTGTTCGGGGGCCTGCACCACCACGGTACCCAGGGTGTCGTAGCCGGCGCGTCCCGCACGTCCCGCGATCTGGTGGAACTCGCGGGCCCGCAGGTGCCGCGTGCGGGTGCCGTCGAACTTGGTCAGCCCGGTCAGCAGCACGGTGCGGATGGGGACGTTGATCCCCACGCCGAGCGTGTCGGTGCCGCAGATGACCTTCAGCAGACCGTCCTGCGCCAGTTTCTCGATGAGGCGCCGGTATTTCGGCAGCATGCCCGCGTGGTGGACGCCGATGCCGTGCCGGACCAGACGTGAGAGCGTCTTGCCGAATCCGGTGGTGAACCGGAACCCGCCGAGGGCGTCGGCGATGGAGTCCTTCTCCTCGCGCGAACAGAAGTTGACGCTCGTCAGGGCCTGCGCGCGTTCCAGGGCGGCGGCCTGGGTGAAGTGGACGACGTACACCGGGGCCTGATTGGTGGTCACCAGTTCCTCGATCGTCTCGCTCACGGGTGTCGTCGCGTACGAGAACATCAGCGGAACGGGACGCTCGGTGCCCGCCACGACGGTGGTGGGCCGCCCGGTCCGGCGGGTGAGGTCGGACGAGAAGAAGTCGACCTCCCCGAGGGTGGCCGACATGAGGAGGAACTGGGCGTGGGGGAGCTCGACGAGGGGGACCTGCCACGCCCAGCCGCGGTCGGGTTCGGAGTAGAAGTGGAACTCGTCCATCACGACCTGGCCGATGTCGGAGTCGGGGCCCTCGCGCAGCGCGAGGTTGGCGACGATCTCGGCGGTCGCGCAGATGATCGGCGCCCGGGAGTTGACGGCGGCGTCGCCGGTCATCATGCCGACGTTCTCGGCGCCGAACACCTCGCACAGGGCGAAGAACTTCTCGCTGACAAGGGCTTTGATCGGGGCCGTGTAGAACGTGCGCTTGCCGGTGGCCATGGCGTAGAAGTGGGCGCCGACCGCCACCATCGACTTACCGGATCCGGTGGGCGTCGCGAGGATCACATTGGCCCCGGACACCAGCTCCATGACGGATTCTTCCTGGGCGGGATAGAGCGTCAGTCCTCGTTCTTCGGTCCAGGAGGTGAAGGCGTCGAAAACGGAATCGGAATCCGCGTTCTCGGGGAGCAGGTCGGAGAGAAGCACTGCTACAGGCTAGCCGGACGGCCGTGCGCCGCTGCCGGGCCTATGTCGCGCTGCGTTCGTCCGATCCCATCGCGTCGAGAACCGCCATGCGGGTGGACGCGCTGCCGGTGATGGTGCTCTCACCGACGCCGGTGACGAGCATCTGCCGCCACTTCGCCTCGTCGAACTGCAGGGGATGGGTTCCGGACAGGAACTTCTCGATGGTGCGCAGGAACCGCATCGGATCGTCGCGGAACGGGAAATGTCCTGCGCCGCGGAAGATCTCGAGGTGGGAGCCGGGCATCGCCGCGTGCGCGAGGTGCGCGTGGCTGACCGGAATGACGGCGTCCTGATCACCCCAGATGAGCTGCACCGGGAGGTTCTCGGTCAGATAACATCGGTCGAGCATCGTGACGACCTGCCCGCGCCAGTCGACGACCGCGCGGAGGGTGCGCAGGTACGCCTCGTACGCGGTGGGGTCGTACAGCTCCGCGAGTACCCGCACCAGGTCGGGTGTGTCGTGGAGCATGGCACCGGGGCGGAGGCGCGTGCCGTTCAGCTGACTCAGCACGTTCCCCACCAGCCGCACGGTGGGCATCGCGCCGGGAATGCGCAGCAGCTTCAGCGCCTCGTTGACCACCGGGACGGACGCGAGCCGCAGTAGCGGGTGGACGTCCTTGGTGACGCCGCCTGCCGATACCAGGACGAGGCGGTCGACCATCTGCGGGAACTGGTAGGAGAACTGCATGGCGACACCGCCGCCCAGCGAGTGACCGACGACGGTGACCTTGTCGATGCCCAGGGTGGACAGCAGGTCGCGCATGCCGTTGGCGTACGCCGCGACCGAGTAGTCGGCCCGCGGCTTGTCGGAGCGTCCGTGACCCAGCAGGTCGGGGGCGATGACGGTGTAGTTCTTGGCGAGATGCGGGATGATCTCGGTCCACGTGGAGGAGTTGTCGCCGATGCCGTGGATCAGCAGCAGCGCGGGACCCTCGCCCGCCATGCGGAACGCGCGACGGTAGCCGTGGATGGTGCGGAACATCATGCGGGTTTCGGCGTTCGGAACAGGCCTGAGCTTACGAATGCGGTTGTCGCTCATGTCGCCTCCTGAACTAGGTGCATTTCCCGAATGTTGACAGCTCAATCATCCGCTTGGTCTCGACGCTATTGCACCGGTCCCGGCCGAACAACTGGACCGTGCGGTCGCACAGTGCCGGGAGGGCGACCGCACAAACCGATACCGGTCAGGCCCCGCCCTGGGATCCCCCCTCCTCCTCGGAGTTGCCGCTCTCGCCGTCCTGCATCGCCTGTTCGGCCAGGAAACGCTCGAATTCCGCACCGAGTTCGTCGCCACTCGGCAGGTCTTCCTCGCTGGCCAGGAGCGTGGATTGCTGTTCTTGAGCCGTTACGTAGGCATCGTACTGACGTTCCAGGGCGTGGACGACGGTTTGTACCTCGTCGTTACCTGCGATGTGCTCGTCGACCTGTTCACGGACGCGGGCGGCGGCCTCGCCGAGCGCGGCCAGCGGCAGGTCCAGGTCGGTGACGTCACTCACATTCTCGAGGAGGGTTTCCGCCGCCCCCGGGTAGTCCGTCTGAGCCAGGTAGTGGGGAACGTGAACCGAGAATCCCACCGACTCGTGCCCGTGCTGCGCCATCCGCAACTCGATCAGCGAGGACGCGCTGCCCGGCACCTGCAATTCGCCCGACCAGCGCTGGTGGTCCTTGATCAGGTCCTTGTTGGTGGAATGCGCGGTCACACCGAGCGGACGGGTGTGCGGGATGGCCATCGGGATGGCGTTGATGCCCACGGTCCGGCGCACACCGAGCTGCTCGGCCAGCAGGCGCACCGCCGTCGTGAACCGCTCCCAGCGCAGATCGGGCTCCATGCCGGCCAGCAGCAGGAACGGGGTACCCGCCGCGTCCTTCAGCGCGTACAGGTTCAGCTCGGGCTGGTCGTAGTCCGAGAAGTGATCGGCCTTGAACGTCATCGTGGGCCGACGGGAGCGGTAGTCCACGAGCTCGTCGACCGCGAAGGAGGCGACGAGTTCGCTCTCGAGGCTCTCGCGGAGATGCGTCGTGGCGAGTTTGACGGCGTGGCCTGCGTCGGAGAAGCCCTCGAGTCCATGGATCAGCACGGGTCCCTGCCCGTCCGCGGAGGACAGCTGCGGTGCCGGGAACTCCAGCTCGTACATCTTCGACTGTTCGTCCATTACAGACCTCTTCTCCTTCGTGCCTGGCCTCCAGTGTCCCCTATCGTCTCCGGCATCGATACGTCGGACTTTGCTCTCGGAGGCCCTGCTCTGGGGGAACACGCCACGCCCGACCGATAATTCCCGCCGGACGGCCTCCGGTGTTCGCCCACAGCGAGATCCCGCGCACGGTCTGTGGCAATGTGAGGAACGGCACGATCCGAGACGGACGACCCTGGAGGTGCGCGATGTCGACACGGGTGCGAGCGATACGGGTGCGAGCGATACGGCGATCGAAGGTCGAGTCGTGAGCGTGCGCATCGACCGAGTGGTCACCTCCGGCACCTTCAGCCTCGACGGTGGCACCTGGGACGTCGACAACAACGTGTGGATCGTCGGTGACGACGCCGAAGTCGTGGTGATCGACGCAGCTCATACCGCAGCCCCGATCGTCGCGGCCGTCGGCGGCAGGCGCGTCCGGGCGATCGTCTGCACCCACGGTCACAACGACCACGTCACCGTGGCCCCCGAATTGTCCGCGGCACTGGACGCCCCGCTCTTCCTCCATGCGGCCGACGACGTGTTGTGGCAGCAGACGCACCCCGCCGTCGCCTATACGCCGATCGAGGACGGGCAGGAGATCGCGGTGGCCGGGACCGACCTCCGCGTGCTCCACACGCCCGGGCATTCTCCCGGTTCCTGCTGCCTGTATCTGCCGGAGGCGGGGGAGTTGTTCAGCGGCGACACCCTGTTCTCGGGCGGTCCGGGAGCCACCGGGCGCTCCTACTCGGACTTCCCGACGATCATCGGATCCATTCGCGATCGCCTGTTCGCGCTGCCGGCGTCGACGACGGTCCGCACCGGGCACGGCGACGGCACCACCATCGGCACCGAGGCCCCGCATCTGGAGGAATGGATCGCCCGCGGCAGCTGAGCCGCAGCCTCCCCGCTGTCGGTGTGCCGGCGTGGCAGAGTGGCGGAAAGGGTACATCCGACACGGGAGGACGACGGTGACATCTCGGAGCACAGCGGTACGGACGGCCGTCGCCCCGGTGGTCGCGCTGGCCGCGGCGGCGATTCTCGCCGGGTGTACCTCGACCGTCTCCGGTGAACCGCAGCCGAGCACCACGATCGCGGCGGGTTCGCCGTCCGGAAAGGGACTGTCGAAGCTGCTGGTCGATCCGGCCGACTTCCCCGCCCGTTACGAGGCGATCGTCCTGCCCGCTCAGGCCGTGTCGATGGCGGCGCCCGACCTGACGGGGGTTCCGCAGGGTGCGGTGGTCGACCCCGCGGACTGTGCGCCGCCTGCACAGGACTACGGACCGACCGGCACGGTCATGGCGGTCGGTACCGACAATGCGAGCCGCTCGACGATCTCGGTCGAGCTCACCAGGACCGATACACCCCTCGGCGACCTGGCGGAACAGACGAAGCGGTGCGGTGAGGTCACCGTGACGGACAACGGGGCCGAGTCCACCGTCACCACCGAGATCACTCCGGCCCCTCCCGTCCGGGCGGACGACACCCTCGCGCTGCGGCGGACTGTCAAATCCGGCACCGGGAGCGAACAGGTCACCCAGTCGATGGTGACGCTGATCGCGCAGGTGGGCGACGTGCGGGTGTCCGCGACCTTCATGTCGTTCGGCGATGCGAAGGCCGACACCGTCGCTCTCGACGAAGTGTTCACCGCCGCCGTGCAGAAGGTGCAGAACAGCTGAGCGGGCCCTAGCACAGGGCTCCGACGACTTCTCGGCCGAACGGCGCGTCCGCCCGGCGCGGCGGCCGGGTTGTCCACAACCCGTCGCCCATCCACAGCCCTCTGTGTTTGCCCAGCTCGCCCGCCGGCCCCCGCGGCGTCGACCCGACAGAGTCTGGGGCATGACGACACCCGCATTCCCCCACGGTTCCGGCTTCTCCGACGATTCCGGCGGGGAACCGCCCCCGCAACAGCACACGGTCACACTGTCCGCTCCGGACGACCTCCTCGCCTCGATTCCCGCACTGCTCGGATTCCGGCCTGCCCGGTCGATCGTGGCGGTGTGCCTGACCGGGAAGCACAACTCGTCGGTCGGTGCCGTCATGAGACACGACCTGGTCCTCGGAGGTGCCGGAGGGCCGAGCCCGACGATGTGCGCGGCGCTGGGCCAGTTCGCCACCGTCTGTGAGCGCGACCGCGCCGGCGGGGTGATCCTGGTTCTCGTCGACGACCGTGTCACCGGCCCGTCCGCGCTCTGCCTCGACGAAGTGTCCGTGATCGTCGAAGAATTCGAGGAGCTCCTCGAATTCACGCCGACCGACCTTCTCGACGTCTTCCTCACGGCGGAGATCGCTTCGGGCGGTGCATGGTTCAGCTTCTTCGGCGGCAATTACGGCGTCCAGTCCGATCCGGCGTCGTCCCGCGTCGCGCTCGCGCGGGTCCTCGAGGGCAAGCCCATCCGCGCCTCGCGCGAGGAGATGGAGGCCACGATCGAGGTGGGGCCGGTGCTCGAACGGATGCAAATTGCCGCCCTCGTCGAACGTGGTCGCCCGTCGTCGCTTCTGCGAAGGCAACTGGCCGAGCGGTCGCCCATGCCGGATCGCTGCCACCGACTCGAGCTCGAACTGGTGCTGACACACGTGGCGCGGGTGTCGTCCGGTGAGAGGCTCCTCGCGCCGGAGTACGCGGAACTCGCGCTCGCACTGGACAATGTCACCGTCCGGGACAGCGTGCTCGCACTCGCCGTGGGCCCGTACGCCGACGATGCCGAGCAACTGTGGATTCTCCTGGCCCGCAACCTCCCCGACCCGGAACGCGCGAACCCGGCGGCGCTGCTCGGCTACAGCGCCTACCTGCGGGGGGACGGGCCGTTCGCCGGCATCGCATTGGCCGCCGCACTGGACTCGGAGCCGGGGCACAGGCTGGCCACCCTGCTGGACGGTGCACTGCACAGCGGAATGCGGCCGGCCGAGGTGCGGGGACTGGCCGACGTCGGTTACGAACGCGCGAGCGCGGTCGGCGTCGTGCTGCCCCCGCCGCTCGCCGGCTGAGCCGGCGTCAGCGACGTGCCGCGTGCGACCGGTCGCCCAGCTCCTGCAGGTAGGTCCAGGCATCGGCGACGATCTCGTCGAGGTCCGTGTGCTCCGGCCGCCACCCGAGTTCCGCGATCGCACGATCACTCGACGCGACGAGCACGGCGGGATCGCCTGCCCTTCGCGGCGCGTCCTCGACCGCGATGGGGAGCCCGGTGACCCGCGCGCACGCCGAAATGACTTCGCGCACACTGAAACCCGCGCCGCTACCGAGATTGTAGATGCGGTGCCTGCCCTCGATCGACGATTCCAAGGCCAGCACGTGCGCCTCGGCGAGGTCGAGCACATGGATGTAGTCGCGGATCGCCGTTCCGTCCGGGGTGGGCCAGTCGGTTCCGAAAATCGAGATCTTCTCCCGCTGGCCGAGCGCCACCTGGAGCACGAGAGGAATCAAATGCGTTTCGACGACCCGGTTCTCGCCGGCCGACTTGTACGCTCCCGCGACGTTGAAATACCGCAGGCTGGTCGCCGCGAGCGAATGCGCCACCGAGTACGAGGTGATGGCGTGGTCGATCGCGAGCTTCGTCGCCCCGTACGGGTTGGTGGGACGCGTCGGATCGGCCTCCGTGATCGGCGAGTGCTCCGGTTCGCCGTACGTCGCGGCCGTCGACGAGAACACGAGTTTCTGCGTCCCCGAGTGCCGCATGGCCTCGAGGAGTTCGAGCGTGGTGACGACGTTGCCGCGCCAGTACTTCTCCGGGTACTGGACCGACTCGCCGACGAGCGACTGCGCGGCGAAGTGCAGCACCCCGTCGAACCGGGGAGTGCCGCTCGTGCCCAGCACCTCCGCCGCCACGTCCGCGACGTCGCCCTCGATGAACTCGGCACCGAGCGGCACCGCGTCGGCATTACCCGTCGACAGGTCGTCGATGACGACGACCTCGTGTCCTCGTTCGAGCAGGACCGTGCTGCAGACGCTGCCGACATAGCCGGCGCCGCCGGTGACCAGAAGTTTCATCGACTATCCCTGAACCTGCTTCACCTGGACGGCGTGCGCCATCTCCTCGGACAGATCGAACCCGCTGTGGCCGGGCACCGTGATCGTGACCGACCCGGGCTTGGTCTCGACGGTGACGCGCGCGTCCGGAACGACGCCCGCCTCACGCAACTGTCCGATGACGTCCGGATCCGACTGGACGTGCTCGGCGAGACGGCGGACGACGACCGCGGTCGGCTTGCCGGGCGGCACGTCCGTGAGGCGGATGAGCGTCTCCGGCGGGTCGACCGGGCGGTCCAGCCCGAGCAGAGCCAGTCCCGGAATCGGGTTGCCGTACGGCGAGGTGGTGGGGTTGTTGAGCACCTCCACCAGGCGCCGCTCCACTTCCTCGCTCATGACGTGCTCCCAACGGCACGCCTCCGCGTGAACCTCTTCCCACCGGAGACCGATTACGTCCACGAGGAGTCGTTCGGCCAGGCGGTGCTTCCGCATCACGGACACCGCGAGTTCGCGGCCCTTCTCCGTCAGTTCCAGGTGGCGGTCACCGGCGACCAGGAGAAGGCCGTCACGTTCCATCCGGGCGACGGTCTGGCTGACCGTCGGACCGCTCTGCTCGAGTCGTTCGGCAATACGTGCTCGAAGTGGGACGACGCCCTCTTCTTCCAAGTCATAGATCGTCCGGAGGTACATCTCCGTGGTGTCGACCAGATCCTTCACACTCACACCCCTTCGTCTCGGTTGATTCTACCGGTGATTGCCCGGCACCGGCGCCGTCCGTCCCCGCCGCGCGTCGGTGCCGGTCCGGCGGGGTCTGCTGACACCCTCCACGGGGGACCAGTAGCGTGAGTCCATGACCGCGTCGTTCAGTTCCGGGGAGGATTCGGCTGCACTGGTATCGAACCGTGCAGTCGTGTGGAGTCCGGACTATCTCAGTTATCGGTGGAGTGCGGACCATCCGATGAATCCCACGCGGCTCGAGCTGACCATGTCGCTCGCGCGCAGCCTCGGGACTCTGGAGGGAGTCGAGCTGTTGCGGCCCGCCGCCGCCTCGGACGCAGATCTGTTGAGGATCCACACTCCCGCGTACATCGAAGCGGTCAAACAGGCCGGTCACTCCGCGACGTCCGGTGTGCTCGGCGCGGAGGCACCGCACGGGCTCGGCACGGAGGACAATCCCGTTTTCCCCCAGATGCACGAGGCGAGCGCGATCCTCGCCGGCGGATCCCTCGCCGCAGCGCAGGAGATCGCCGCGGGCCGCACCCGCCGCGCCGTCAGCATCGGCGGCGGCATGCATCACGCCATGCCCGACTGGGCCTCCGGCTTCTGTGTGTACAACGATGTCGCCATTGCCGTCTCCTGGCTGCTGGACAACGGTTTCGACCGGATCGCCTACATCGACGTCGACGCACACCACGGGGACGGTGTCCAGCACGCGTTCGCCAACGACCCTCGGGTCCTGACGATCTCGCTGCATCAGCACCCGGCAACCCTCTGGCCCAACACGGGGTGGTCGAGCGAAGTCGGCGAGGGATCGGGGGAGGGCACGGCGATCAACCTCCCCGTGCTGCCCGGCACCGTCGACGCGTTGTGGCTGCGCGGTTTCCACGCCGTGGTGCCCGGTGCCCTCGCCGCGTTCCGGCCGCAGATCGTGATCAGTCAGTGCGGTGTCGACAGCCACCGGGAGGACCCGCTGGCCGACCTCGCGCTGACCGTCGACGGACAGCGGGCCGCGTTCCTCGCGATGCGCGACCTCGCCGACCGCTACGCCGAGGGGCGCTGGCTCGCCGTCGGCGGCGGCGGTTACGGCCTCGTCCGGGTCGTCCCGCGGGCGTGGACCCACCTGATCGCCGCGGCGCTCGACCGGGAGATCGACACGGCCCGTGCCGTGCCCGAGGCCTGGCAGGAGCGGGCTCACGCCCTCGCGCCCAGCGTCGACCTGCCGGACACCATGGGCGACGGCGGGGAGGTCGACTACCTGCCGTGGGACGGTCCCGGCGGCACACCGGAAACCGGGATTCCGTCGGTCGACCGCGCACTGACGCGGATCGACTCCGCCGTCATCGCCACCCGCCGCGCCTGCTTCCCGCTACTCGGACTCGACCCGGAGGATCCCCGTGACTGAGCAGGCGGACGACAGCGAAACGACCGGTGCCACGGCGTCGTCGGGCGGCGCGGAGGCGGGCAGCACCGAGTCGTCGGTCGGTGCCGGGGCGACGGGGAAACCCGACCCCGCGCACAACTACCCGCGGCACTGGGTCGCCGACGTGCTCGCGGCGGACGGCGGGGCGGTCGCGTTGCGGCCGATCGTGCCCGAGGACGCCGACAAACTCGTCGCGTTCCACTCCAAGCTGTCCGAACGCACCCGCTATCTACGGTATTTCGGTCCCTACCCGACGATGTCGCAACGGGACGTCGTTCATTTCACCACGGTCGACCACCACGACCGGGTCGCGTTCGTGGTGCTGCTGGGGGACGAGATCATCGCCGTCGGCCGGTACGAGCGGCTCACCGGCGAGGGAGACGGTAAATCCGCGGAGGTGGCATTCGTCGTCGCCGATGCGCACCAGGGCCGCGGACTCGGGCCGATCCTGCTCGAGCACCTGGCCGCGGCGGCCGCGGAGAGCGGTCTGACGATGTTCGTCGCCGAGGTCCTCGCGGAGAACCGGAACATGGTGACCGTCTTCCGTGAGGCGGGATATCAGGTGAGCCGCAGCTTCGAGGGCGGCGTGCTCAGGCTCGAGTTCGCGATCGACCCCACGGAAGCGATGGTGTCCGTGCGCAATTCCCGCGAGCGGGCCGCCGAGGCGCGGAGTATGCGCAACGTGCTCAGTCCGCGTTCGGTCGCGGTGATCGGCGCGTCCACCGACCGGGCGAAGGTCGGCAACGCCGTCCTGACCAACCTGCTGCGGGCCGGATTCACCGGCCCGGTGTATCCGGTCAACGCCGAGCACCGTTCGGTCCACGGGGTGCGGGCGTACCCGACGGTCCGGGACATCCCCGACGAGGTGGACCTCGCGGTCGTCGCCGTCCCCGCCGAATCGATCAACGCCGTCCTCGACGACTGCCTGGACAAGGGGGTCAAGGCCCTCGTCGTCGTGTCCTCGGGATTCAGTGAAACCGGAATGGACGGACGGCAGTCCGAGCGCCGCCTCGTCCATGCCGCCCGCGCGCACGGGATGCGGCTGATCGGTCCGAACGCGCTCGGCGTGGCCAACAACGACCGAGAGGTGTCGTTGAACGCCACCCTCGCGCCCGTGCTGCCGAGCCCCGGCAACGTCGGATTCTTCTGCCAATCCGGCGCCCTCGGCATCGCCATCCTCGACGAGGCCGCGCGGAGCCGAATCGGGTTGTCCGCGTTCGTCTCTGCAGGCAACCGCGCCGACGTCTCCGGCAACGACCTGCTGCAGTACTGGGATTCGGACCCGGCCACCGAGGTCGTGCTGCTGTATCTGGAGAGCTTCGGCAATCCCCGCAAGTTCTCGCGGATCGCGCGGAGGGTGGCGAGAAACAAGCCGATCGTCGCGGTCAAGAGTGGGCGGCACGCCGTTCCGCCCGCGCTGGCGGCCAGCGGCGGCGAGATGGACGATTCGATCGTGCGTGCACTCTTCGAGCAGGCCGGGGTGGTGCAGGTCGGGTCGATCTCGCAGCTGTTCGACTGTGCGCTGCTGTTCGGGTATCAGCCGCTGCCCGCGGGCCCCCGGCTCGCTGTGGTCGGGAACTCCACCGCGCTCGGTGTCCTGGCGGCCGACGCGGCCCGCAGCGAGGGTCTGCAGGTCGGCGACCCCGTCGACCTCGGCCCGCAGGCCGGTCCCGAGGAATTCGCGACGGCGGTGCGGACGGCGCTCGCGTCCTTCGACGTCGATTCGGTGATCGCCGTGTTCGTTCCCCCGGTCGCCGTGCCCGCCGAACCGTATGCCCAGGCGCTGCGGGAAGCGGTGCGGGACGCCGACAAGCCGGTCCTCACGACGTTCCTCGCGGCGGAGGGCGTGCCCGACGTCCTGGCGGTCCGGGGTGAGGACGGGCATCCGACGCGCGGTTCGGTGCCCTCCTATCCGGGTCCGGAACGCGCGGCGCTGGCGCTGGCGCGGGCCTGGCGGTACTCGGCCTGGAAGAGTAAGCCGTCCTCGAAAGTCGTGCGCCCCAACGGGATTGACCCGGAACGGGCGAAAGGGTTGGTCGACGGCTGGCTCGGGGCGTCGTCCGGACGCTGGCTGTCGGACTTCGAGGCGTCGCAACTCCTCGCGTGCTACGGCGTGGACGTCGTGGAATTCCGGTCCGCCACCACCGAGGAGGAGGCCGTGCAGGCCGCCGAGGAACTGGGGTACCCGGTGGCGGTGAAGGCGACGGGGGAACAGTGGCGGCACCGGCCCGACCTCGGCGGCGTCCGCCTCGACCTCGTCGGACCGGACTCGGTCCGCTGGGCCTACCGCGACCTCGCCGCCGCATCCGGTGAACCCCTGCTCCACGTGCAGCGGATGGCCACCAAGGGAATCGGCTGCGTCGTCGGCGTGCAGGACGACCCGTCGTTCGGCTCGCTCATCTCGTTCGGGCTCGCCGGCGTGATCTCCGACCTGCTCGGTGACCGCGCCTACCGGGTGCTGCCCCTCACCGAGGACGCCGCGGCGGAGCTGATCGACGCACCGAAGGCCGCGCCGCTGCTGTCCGGCTACCGCAGCGCGGTGCCCGTGAACAAATCGGCCCTCGTCGACCTCGTACAGCGAATCTCCGCTCTCGCCGACGACCTGCCGGAGGTGCGGGAACTGGCCTGCGAACCGGTGCTCGCGTCCGCCGAGGGCGCGCTGGTCACCGATTCGCGCGTGCGGATCGGCCCGGAGCCCAGCGTCGCCGACCTCGGTCCCCGCCGGCTGCGCTGACCCGGCTCACGGTCCCGCAGGTCCCCGCACAGCACAGCGCCGGTGCCGGTCGTGTACGACCGGCACCGGCGCTGATGCGGAGGGAGACCCGGGTCAGCTGGCGTAGGAGCGCAGCCGCTCGGCGCGGTCGCCCTGGCGCAGCTTGCCCATCACCTCGCGCTCGATCTGACGGACACGCTCGCGGGAGAGCCCGAAGAGCTTGCCGATCTGGTCGAGGGTGCGCGGCTGACCGTCGTCGAGTCCGTAACGCAGGCGGATGACCTGCTGCTCACGTTCGTCAAGGGTGGCGAGCACGGTGCGCACGTCGCTGTGCAGGAGACCGGCGATCACGGCGTTCTCCGCGGACGTGGCCTCGGAATCCTCGATGAAGTCACCCAGCGGGGCTTCCTCGTCGTTGCCGACCGGCATGTCGAGGCTCACCGGGTCGCGGCTGTGGTCGAGGAGATCCGCGATCTTGTGCGCCGGGATTCCCGATTCCTCGGCCAGTTCGTCGTCGGTCGCCTCACGCCCGAGCTGCTGATGCAGTTCACGTTTGATGCGGGCCAGCTTGTTGACCTGCTCCACGAGGTGCACTGGGAGCCGGATCGTGCGGCTCTGGTCGGCCATACCGCGGGTGATCGCCTGACGAATCCACCAGGTGGCGTACGTCGAGAACTTGAACCCCTTCGCGTAGTCGAACTTCTCCATCGCGCGGATCAGGCCGAGGTTGCCCTCCTGGATGAGGTCCAGCAAAGGCATGCCGCGACCGGTGTACCGCTTCGCGAGCGACACGACGAGCCGCAGGTTGGCCTCGAGGAGGTGCGCGCGGGCGGACTGCCCTTCCCGGACGACCGTCGCGAGGTCGCGCTTCTTGGCGGGGGAGAGGCGCTTCCCCGTCTCCAGGATGTGCGCTGCGTACAGCCCAGCCTCGATTCGCTTGGACAGTTCCACCTCGTCTGCGGCCGTCAGCAGCGCTGTGCGGCCGATGCCGTTCAGGTAGACGCGGACCAGGTCGGCAGCGGGGCTCTGGGCGTCCAGATCGGCGGCGCTGGGGCGAATGCGAGTAGTGGTGCTGGGGCTTGTCATGACTTGCCTCCTCATCGGTGGTGTCTCATATGGATCAACGCACCGACGGCCCGGGAAAGTTCCCGGCCGGTAATTTACGAAGAGGCTGTGACCTGCGGGTTCCTCGATTCGGTCCTGAGAAGTTGCTGAGAACACGTATAAGGGGGACGGATCGGGAACCCGGCGGCTACGCGGGGAGCACCAGTCCGTGCCGGACGAGGGCGTGCACGAGCGGCACCGCCGACTGCGCGAGTTCGTCCGCGTCGACCCCGTGCGCGGCGGCGAGGAGTTCGATCAGTTCGCCCAGTACGAGGCCGTCGCCGCGCATGCCCGCGACGAGCGAGGCGACGAGATCGTCGACCTCGTGCTGCCACGCCGGGCCGTTTCCCCGGTGCAACCGGGCGACCACCTGCGTCCATCCCTCGTCTCCGGGCAGGAACACCCGCTCCAGGGCGGTGCTCTCCTCGACGCGGAACCGGGCGGTGAGCACGTCGTGGTCGCGCAGCCACGCCACCCGATCGAAGTACGCGAGCGCCTCCGCGCCGAGCGGATCGGTGTAGCCGTGGGTGAGGTCTTCCGCCATCAGATCGGTGGGTGCGTCGGTCCGGCGCAGGTAGACGAACCCGAAACCGACCCCCTCCACGTCTGCGCTCGCGAGGTGGTCCAGCCAGTCCCCGGCGATCGTGGCGGTGGCCGGGTCGCGGGTGTCGAGGCCGCCGTCCCGCATCCAGGTACCGACGTACAGGGCCGGGTCCGCGACGTCCCGCTGCACCACCCACGCGTCGATCCCGTGGGCGGGCAGCCAGGACGCCACCCGGGCACGCCAGTCCTCACCCTCGACGTGGATCCACGACGCCAGCAGCGCCGCCGTGCCGCCGGGCGCGAGGTAGTCGGCCACGCGGGAGATCATCAGCTCGCTCGCGCCGTCGAGGTCGAGGCCGGAGTCGCGGTAGGTGTGGCCCACCGTGGCGCGGCTCACGACGAACGGCGGATTGGCCACGACCTGATCGAACGTGCGGCCCTCGACCGGCTCGAACCACGACCCGGCGAGCAGTTCCACCTCCTGCTCGTTGAGCGCCGCCGTGACCGCCGCCAGGTCCACCGCCCGGACGTTCAGGTCCGTCGCCGTGATCGAGTCGGCGTAGGACGCGCCGTGCAGCGCCTGGATGCCGCACCCGGTCCCGATGTCGAGCAACGTCCCGACCGGTGCCGTCGGGGTGGCCTGCAGCAGCGACAGCGACGCGTGCCCGACGCCGATGACGTGGTCGACGGGTGTCTCGCGGGGGCGGAGGGAGCCGTCGAGGTCCGAGAGCACCCAGCGGTTGCCGCCGCCGATGTCCAGCGGCCGCAGGTCGAGGGCGGCCCGGACGACGTCGCCCTCGGATTCGAGCAGGCCTGCGGCGACGGCGTCGTCGACCGCGAGGGGGGCCAGCGCTTCGGCCACCTCGCCGGCGGGACAGTCGTCGGTGAGCAGGAACAGGCGGATCAGGGTGCCGAGTTCGCCGCAGGACGCGCTGGCCCGGCGCACCGGGACCGGTTCGTTGCGACTCAACGCCGCATGGACCTCGGGGCCGAGCGCATCGAGCAGGGTGTCCGTGTCGTACCGATTGCGGAGGAGGGCCGCACGCAGAGACGGGCAGATCGACAGCAGTTCGTCACGGTTCACCCGTGCATTGTTGCAGGACGCCCGTCGGCGTCAGCCCTCGATCGTGTGGTGCGGCGGCGCGGGCAGGGCCGTGGACGGTGCGTCGCGGTGGTCGTACCTGCTGGGCTCGTCCTTGGTGCGCGGCGGCCGGTCGTTCGCGATGAGGACCGCGATCCACGGCAGCGGGATCGACACGCCGATGATCGCCATCGAGATCCACGGGTTCTCCCAGATGCCGTACGCCACCGCCGCGAAGATCAGCGCCGGGAACCGGAACGACATGATGAGCAGGTACTTGCGGACACGGGCACGGTGTTGATCCTCGATGGATCGCGCTGCCTCGGTGATGAGAACCGGATTACTCGGTGAGCCGGCGTCGTGGGACCCACCGAACCCTGCACTTCGTGCCATGTCTCCACTGTTCCACTGTCGGGCGGCAAATGCACACGGGGGGTGGGATCGCCGGCCGGTTGCGGCATTATTGAGGGGTGAGCACTCAAACCAAGGAACGGCCCGACGTCACCACCGACGAGTCGACCGATGACGACACTCCCAAGGTCTTCCATTACGTGAAGAAGAACAAGATCGCGGAGAGCGCCGTCATGGGCACTCACGTCGTCGCGTTGTGCGGCGAGGTGTTTCCGGTGACGAAATCCGCGAAGCCGGGATCGCCGGTCTGCCCCGACTGCAAGAAGATCTACGACGGATTGCGCAAGGGCGACTGAGGTTTCGCCGGCGCTCGTCGCACACCCGGTGGCTCGGGAGATTCGCGTACCGGGCCGTCGGGCTCTTCGTCGTTCCCGGACCCTTGCCCGGCCGGATCGGGGCGGGTGCGGTCGCCGACGACCTTGATCGGGCCGGTGGCGATGCGGCGTGTGAGGCTGGTCACCGGACCCGCCGATGGTGAACTCTCGGCCTGCGCGGCGATCCAGTCCCGCATCTGGTCGATGCGGGTCGCCCTGGCAGGCCAGAACTCCTGCACGGTGGCGTTGAACTCGGCGCCGAGCACCACCGCGAAACCCAGGAAGAACGTGAACAGAAGGAACGCGATCGGCGTGGCCAGCGCCCCGTACGTGTACCCGGTTCCCGCCACCCACGAGAGGTAGCGGCGCAGGCAGGTGCTCGCGCCGAGGAAGAACACGCCCGCGACGAGCGCGCCGCCGAGCAGTCGGTGCCAGGGCAGCGACCGGGGGAGCGCCACCTTGTACAGCGTCGTCAGGCCGACGATGAGCAGCAGTCCCACGCCGGGGTAGTAGAACGTGTCGACGATCTGCGTCCCGATCGTGCGCCACGCCTCCGGGAGCACCCTCCCGACGAGCGTCGGCCCCAGCGCGACCAGCGGCAGGGTGAACACGGCGAGAATCAGGAACATCACGTAGAGCAGCAGCGCGAACAGGCGCTGCCACACGGGGTGCCGCGCCTCCTGCTGGCCGTGGGCCTCGACGATCGAGTCCACGAACGTGGAGATGGCCGACGAGCCCGCCCAGAGGGACAGCAGGAAACTCAGGGACACGATCTCGGGACGTCCCCGTTGGAGGACGTCCCCGACCGTCGGGCGGATGATCTGTTCGACGACGCTGTCGCTGAACACGGTCCCGCTGAAGTTGATGATCTTCGACTGGATGATGTCGACCGTGTCGGGTCCGAACCACCCGCCGACGTAGCCGAGCATGCCGAGGAGTCCGAGCAGGAGCGGGGGCAGCGACAGCGTCTGCCAGAAGGCCGCCGTGGCCGCCTTCCCGAAGATCGAATCGTCCCACGCCTTGCTCGCTGTGCGACCGATCACGCTCAGTGCGCGACGTAGCGGATGCCACCCGGACCGGGGTGGATCACCGCCACTCTGCGGTGTTGTCGAGGGTGTTTCGGTCATGATGTTTCCAGCATCCCTGACGACACGCCCGGTTGCCCACCGCTGCTGTCCTCGTGTCGCGACAAATCTGTCAGTATCGGAACTCGCGAATGCGGTTCGCGTCGGATCCGGGCGCTAGGCTCCTTGACGGACAGCGCCTTCGGGTCTGGACCGGACGTGTCGATCGATACCGAGGAGTGCGAGCAAACAGTGCCATGCCAGCGGAGGGCAGCCCGTGAGTGCTGAGACAGTGGGCTCCCAGTCGGCGCCGACAGTGGAAACCGAGGCCGCGCAGATCGTGGGTACCGAGGCCTACCTCGCACAGACCGAACCAGCCAGGCCCGCGGGATCGCTGCGCGCCTGGCAGCGTCGTGCGCTGACCAAGTACCTGTCCACCGGACCGCAGGATTTCCTCGCGGTCGCGACGCCGGGCGCCGGTAAGACCACCTTCGCGCTGCGCGTCGCGTCGGAGTTGCTGCGCGACCGGACCGTCGACCAGGTGACGGTGGTCGCGCCGACCGAGCACCTCAAGCACCAGTGGGCGGAGTCCGCGGCGCGCAACGGCATCGCGCTGGACTCGTACTTCTCGAACTCGACCGGGCAGACGTCCAGCGACTATCAGGGTGTCGTGGTGACGTACGCGCAGATCGCCTCCCACCCGTTCAAGCACCGGGTCCGCACCGAGAGCCGGCGCACGCTGGTCATCCTCGACGAGATCCACCACGGTGGCGACGCGAAGAGCTGGGGTGACGCCATCCGGGAGGCGTTCGGTGACGCCACCCGCCGTCTGGCCCTGACCGGTACGCCGTTCCGCAGCGACGACAGCGCGATCCCGTTCGTGACGTACGAACCCGACCGCGAGGGTCTGATGCGCTCGAAGGCGGATCACTCCTACGGGTACTCGGACGCGCTCGCGGACGGCGTCGTCCGGCCCGTCGTGTTCCTCGCGTACTCCGGCGAGGCACGCTGGCGGAACAATGCGGGCGAGGAGTTCTCCGCGCGGCTCGGTGAGCCGCTCAGCGCGGAGCAGACGGCCCGTGCGTGGCGCACGGCCCTGGACCCGTCGGGTGACTGGATTCCCGCGGTCCTGCACGCCGCCGACACCCGCCTCGGACAGTTGCGCACCGGCGGCATGCCCGACGCGGGCGGCCTGGTGATCGCCACCGACCAGACTGTCGCCCGTGCCTACGCGCAGACCCTGAAGGCGGTCACCGGCGAAGACCCGGTCGTGGTCCTCTCCGACGACCCGACGGCGTCCAAGCGGATCGCCGAGTTCGGCGCGAGTACCCAGAAGTGGATGGTCGCCGTCCGCATGGTGTCCGAAGGCGTCGACGTCCCCCGCCTGGCCGTCGGCGTGTACGCCACCAGCGCGTCGACCCCGCTCTATTTCGCGCAGGCGATCGGTCGTTTCGTGCGGTCCCGCCGCAAGGGTGAGACCGCGAGCGTGTTCCTCCCGTCGGTGCCGGTGCTCCTCGACCTGGCCAGCCAGCTGGAGGCGCAGCGCGACCACGTGCTCGGCAAGCCGCACCGGGAGAAGGACGGCTTCGACGACGACCTGCTCGCCGACGCGAACAAGCAGAAGGACGAACTCGGCGAGGAGGAGAAGGCGTTCACCTCGCTCGGTGCCGATGCCGAGCTCGATCAGGTGATCTACGACGGCTCGTCCTTCGGGACGGCCACGTTCTCGGGATCCGACGAGGAGGCCGACTACCTGGGTCTGCCCGGTCTGCTCGACGCCGATCAGATGCGCGCCCTGCTGCGTCAGCGTCAGTCGGAGCAGCTGGACAAGAAGGAGCCCGCCGCGCCCGCGCCCGTGCACACGCCAGTTCCGCAGGTCGCGGACCGGGTGGCTGCCGCCGGGCAGCTCGCGCAACTGCGCCGCGAACTGAACAGTCTCGTCGCGATGCACCACCACCGGACGGGCAAGCCGCACGGCACGATCCACGGCGAACTCCGCCGGGTCTGCGGGGGACCGCCCACGGCCATCGCCACCGTCGATCAGCTCACCGAGCGGATTTCCACCCTGCGGCAGTGGTGACCCCCGTCACCGCGTGACGCGGATGCACAAGAGACCGGCGAGTGCAGTGCACTCGCCGGTCTCTTGGTGCTGAAAGAGGTGAGCCTGGGACGGGTCACCCGGGCTGACGTATCAGATTGCAGCTTCGGCTTCGGACACGATCGTGGCGTTCATCTCGCGAAGTCGGTCTGCGTGCTCGTTGGCGTGGTGACCGCAGAAGAGCAACTCTCCTCCGGTCGGAAGGACCGCGCGAACGCGGGCTCCCGCACCGCACCGGTCGCACCGGTCGGCTGCGGTCAACGGGGGGCTGGTCAGTGTTCCGGGCATGACTCCTCCGTACTGGCTTTCGACTGGTGCCGAGTGCCTGGGGCCTTGGTCCGCCGCGTCGGGGGTGGCGCGGTGGATCTACTCTGTCAGACGTTTGGGGTTTACGCGTTGTTCCCGACGGCGTTTCTCAGTGTTGCATCACACACGAAACCGGCCCGAAACGTGCCGACAGCGACGTGACGAGCGCCGATGCGAACAGACCGATCGGTCCGAGTTCGCTGACAGCTGATTCGATTTCGGCCGTGACGCTAGTCTCACCGTGTGAAATCCGAAGACCAACTCGTTCACATCTGCAGCCGCGACGAATGGCGCGCCGCGGAACGCGAAGGGGCTCGCGTGCCCGCCACGTACGCCGCGGACGGATTCGTGCACCTCTCCACACCCGCTCAGGTGCATCTGCCCGCCAACCGGGTGTTCGCCGGGCGCACGGACCTCGTCCTCCTGAGACTCGACCCCGACGCGCTCGGCGCGCCGGTGAAGTGGGAGCCGGGCGTGCCGGCCGATCCGGCGTCGATGCTGTTCCCGCACCTGTACGGGCCGCTGCCCGTCACGGCGGTCACCGCCGTCGAGGAGTACCTCCCCGAGGCCGACGGCACGTTCCCGGCCCGGCGCTGACGCGAGCCTTCCGCGGTTGGTCACCCCCATCGGACTACCGTGGAGGCATGAACGTTGAAGTGACGCCACTACCCGGTATCGGGGTGCGTAAGGACTTCGAACTCGCCGCCGGTCGCCGCATCGGTGTCATCACCCATCGCGACGGCCGCACGGACCTGATCGTGTCGAAGGCCGACGACCCCGACGCCTGCGCCGCGTCCGTGCCGCTCACCACGGAGGAAGCGGCCGTGCTCAGCAATCTGCTCGGAGCACCGCAACTGGTGGCGCAGCTGGAGGAGGAACACCGGGACCTGCCCGGCATCCGCACCAAGCAGCTGTACATCAAGGAAGATTCCCGATTCGACGGCCGCCCGCTCGGCGACACCGCGATGCGCACGCGCACCGGCGTGTCGATCGTCGCGGTCATGAGGGCGGGCCAGGTGTACCCGTCACCGAAGCCCGACTTCCTGCTCACCTCCGGCGACCTGCTGGTCGCCGTCGGAACCACAGACGGACTGGACGCGTCAGCCAAGCTCCTGGCCAACGGCTGACAGACCCGTGAACACCACCACGCTCGCGCTCATCGAACTGGGCGCGGTGTTTTTCGCGCTCGGCCTGCTGGGCCGTCTGGCAGCTCAATTCGGGATGTCGCCGATCCCGTTCTATCTCCTCGGAGGCCTCTGCTTCGGCAGCGGCGGATTCGTCAACCTCGGCGACATCAGCGAGTTCAGCCACCTCGCGAGCGAGATCGGGGTGGTCCTCCTCCTGCTTCTGCTGGGGCTCGAGTACACCGCATCGGAACTCGTCACCGGGCTGCGACGGTCGTGGATGGCCGGTGTCGTCGACGCCGTCCTGAACGCCGCGCCCGGAGCGGTCGTCGCCCTGATGCTGGGGTGGGGGCCCACCGGTGCCGTCGTGATGGCCGGCGTCACCTACATCTCGTCCTCGGGCATCATCGCGAAGGTGCTGAGCGACCTGGGACGGCTCGGTAACCGGGAAACGCCGGTCGTGCTGTCGATCCTGGTGTTCGAGGACCTCGCGATGGCCGTGTACCTGCCCATCCTGACGGCCCTGCTCGCCGGCGTCAGTTTCGCCGGTGGGCTCGAGGCGGTGGCCATCTCCCTCGTCGTGATTTCCGTCGTCCTCGTGATCGCGCTGCGGTACGGCCGCTACGTGTCCGCCTTGCTGGACAGCCCGGACAGCGAGACCCTGCTCCTGAAGCTGCTCGGTGCCGCGCTGCTGGTGGCGGGGATCAGCTCGGCGATGCAGGTCTCGGCCGCCGTCGGGGCCTTCCTCCTGGGGATCGCGATCTCCGGCACCACCGCCCACAACGCGAGCCGCGTCCTCGAGCCGCTCCGCGATCTGTTCGCGGCGATGTTCTTCGTGGTGTTCGGGCTTAACACCGATCCCCGGGCGATTCCGCCGGTCCTCGGCTGGGCCGTGCTGCTCGCCGTCGTCACCGCGCTGACCAAGATGGTCACCGGTGCGTGGGCGGCGAAACAGCAAGGGGTCGGGAGGCTGGGCCGGGCCCGCGCCGGGGTCGCGTTGATCGCGCGCGGCGAGTTCTCGATCGTCATCGCGGGGCTGGCGTTGTCGGCTGGGGCGGTGGAGAGCGAACTCGTGGCACTCGCCACCGCGTACGTGCTCCTGATGGCCGTCATCGGCCCGGTGGCGGCACGAGTGGTCGAACCGGTGGCGGGCGCCTGGATCCGGGTTCGCACCACCGCGTGACGGGCGCCCGCCGGATGTCCCGGCGCACGAACGACGATGCCCCGGACTCGCTCGGAGTCCGGGGGCATCGCAGTCTGTGCGTCAGTCCAGGTAGTCGCGCAGCACCTGCGACCGCGACGGGTGGCGCAGCTTCGACATGGTCTTGGACTCGATCTGGCGGATGCGCTCACGCGTGACGCCGTAGACCTGTCCGATCTCGTCGAGGGTGCGGGGCTGCCCGTCGGTCAGGCCGAAGCGCAGGCGCACGACGCCCGCTTCACGCTCGGAGAGCGTCTCGAGCACCGACTGGAGCTGGTCCTGCAGCAGGGTGAAGGACACGGCGTCGACGGCCACGACGGCCTCGGAGTCCTCGATGAAGTCGCCGAGCTGGCTGTCGCCTTCGTCGCCGATGGTCTGGTCGAGGGAGATGGGCTCACGCGCGTACTGCTGGATCTCCAGCACCTTCTCGGGCGTGATGTCCATTTCCTTGGCGAGCTCTTCGGGCGTGGGCTCACGGCCCAGGTCCTGCAGGAGTTCACGCTGGATGCGGCCGAGCTTGTTGATGACCTCGACCATGTGCACCGGGATGCGGATGGTGCGGGCCTGGTCGGCCATCGCGCGGGTGATGGCCTGACGGATCCACCACGTGGCGTAGGTCGAGAACTTGTAGCCCTTGGTGTAGTCGAACTTCTCGACGGCACGGATGAGGCCCAGGTTGCCTTCCTGGATCAGGTCGAGGAACGCCATCCCGCGGCCGGTGTAGCGCTTGGCCAGCGACACGACGAGCCGGAGGTTGGCCTCCAGAAGGTGGTTCTTGGCGCGGTTTCCGTCGCGGCAGATCCAGCTCATGTCCCGGCGCTGGGCGGCGGGAAGCTTCTCGCCGGAGTCGGACAGCTCCTGCATGATCTGGGTCGCGTACAGCCCCGCCTCGATCCGCTTGGCGAGCTCGACCTCCTCTTCGGCGTTGAGGAGGGCGACCTTGCCGATCTGCTTGAGGTACGCGCGGACGGAGTCTGCGGATGCGGTCAGCTCGGCGTCCTTGCGGGCCTGGCGGAGCGCTTCGGACTCCTCCTCGTCCCACACGAAGTCGCCGGACGCCTTGTCCTTCTCGGACGGCTCCTCGGTCTCGTCGTCCTCGCCGACTGCGACGACCTCCACGACATCGGACTCGACCTCGGCGAGGTCGCCCTCGGTGATGTCGATGTCTTCCATGTCGGCGGGATCCTCGTCGAGGTCCTCGCCGTCCGCACCCTTACCGGCCGTGGCCTTCTTGCCGCCCGCCTTCTTCGCCGCCGCCTTCTTGGCGGGGGCCTTCTTCGCTGCTGCCTTCTTGGCGGGGGCCTTCTTCGCCGCTGCCTTCTTCGCGGGAGCTGCCTCGGCTGCCGGAGCGGTGCCGGTGGCTGCCGCTGCGACTGGTGCTTCCGGTCCTGACTCTGAAGTCGAATCAGCAGTCTGACGTGTATCGGTGGCTGCCACGTACGCCCTTTCGTGACGGTGTCGTGCGGCGTCACGCCAGAGTGGTCATCCGGCGGAGAGGTCTACTGGTTTCGCCGGCGCGCAGCCGGGCTCTTCCATTGTAACGACCCATCCGAAATAGTTACGGAGCGATGCCCGTTTCGACCGCGAGCGCAGCACCGACGATTCCCGCCGTGTTGAGCAGCGCAGCAGGTACGACGGGTGTCCTGTTGGTCAGATGGGGGATCCACTTCTCGTGTTTGCGGCTGATTCCGCCGCCGGCGATGAACAGATCCGGCCACAGGAGGTTCTCGAACCGGGTGAGCACCCGGCTGACCTCGGCGGCCCACTCCTTGTACGACAGATCCTTCTTCTCTTTCACCGAGGACGCCGCCCGGTGCTCGGCCTCCTTGCCGTCGACCTCCATGTGCCCGAACTCGGTGTTGGGAAGCAGTACGCCGTTGTGGAGAATCGCCGAGCCGATGCCCGTGCCGAACGTGAGGAGGATGACGACCCCCTTCGCGTCCCTGCCCGCGCCGAGGGCGTCCTCGGCCATCCCCGCCGCGTCCGCGTCGTTGAGGACGGTGACGCGCCTGCCGCCGAGTGCGTCCGAGAACAGCGCGCGCGCGTCGGTCCCGATCCACCCCTTGTCGATGTTCGCGGCGGATCGTGCGACGCCGCCGGTGACGACGCTCGGCAGAGTGATACCGACCGGTCCGTCCCATTCGGCCTGGCGGATGATCTCCGCGACGGTCTTCGCGACCGCCTCCGGGGTGGACGGATGGGGGGTGAGGAGCTTGATGCGGTCGCCGATCAGTTCTCCGGTCTCGAGATCCACGACGCCACCCTTGACGCCGCTGCCGCCGACGTCGACACCGAACCCCGTTTTGGCCATGGCGTGTGCTCCTCCGTGTCGACGACGACGTGTTCTCCGGGCGCGCTTCTGCTGCCCGTCACACTAGTGCGTCGAGGCGGGTTCGGTGGGTGATGACACCGGACGACGCTGTGGCGCCGGAAGGGAGCGCGGACCGTCAGCGGTGGTGTGAGGCAGCGAAAGTGTGTTCCGATGGGTGTGTGCATGCACCCCAGAGTTCAGACACCGCGCCCGGCCACGTCGGCACCGATCCCAGACGACTGCTCGAGGTCGCCGTCACGGTGGCCGAGGAGGCCGCCGCACACGTCCGGGCGCGGCGGCCCGAGGTGTTCGGAATCGTCGGGACGCGAGCGGAATCCGGCGACTCGGTGGCGTCGAAGAGCACTCCCACCGACCCGGTCACCGTCGTCGACACCGAGAGCGAGCAGGTCATCCGCGACCGCCTCGCGGAGCTTCGTCCCGAGGACGCGATCCTCGGCGAAGAGGGTGGGGGAGAGGGCGATTCCGTCGCGGGCGTGCGCTGGATCGTCGACCCGATCGACGGCACCGTCAACTTTCTGTACGGGGTGCCCGCGTACGCCGTCTCGGTGGCCGCCCAGATCGACGGAGTGTCCGTCGCCGGGGTCGTGGTGGACGTGGCGGCCCGGTCGACGTACGCGGCGGCGCGCGGCGGCGGGGCGACCCTCACCGACGCCGACGGACGGGTCAGCGCACTGCGGTGCAACCCCGTCACCGACGTGTCGATGGCGTTGCTCGCCACCGGATTCGGATACGGTGCGGCCCGGCGCACGGTTCAGGGCGCCCTCATCGCCGACATCCTGCCGAGGGTGCGGGACATCCGCCGGATCGGCTCGGCGGCCCTCGACCTGTGCATGGTCGCGGCCGGCCGTGTCGACGCCCATTTCGAACACGGGCTGAGCCCGTGGGACTGGGCGGCGGGTTCGCTGATCGCGACCGAGGCGGGCGCCCGCGTGCGGATCCCGTCGCCGCACACGTCGAGTGCGGACGGTGAGGTGGTGGTGGCCGCGGCCCCGGGCATCGCGGACGCGCTGGACGCCCTGTTCGCCGAGATCGGGGCGGATAACCCGATCCCGGAGGAGTGACCGGCGGTCAGCAGCGGGCGGTGCGCGCCGCCTTCAGGAGATCGATGTCGAGAGGTGCGGGCTGGGTCCCGGGCGGCGGATCCTTCAGGGACCGCAGGACCTCCTCGGCGTCGGCGTTCGGCGAGATCTTGCGGAAGTAGGTTCCGAGGGCGAGGTCGACCGTGTCGTCGGTGCGGGTGTCCTGGATGAGTTCCGCGCACGGGGCCACCAGCCAGAGCGCGCTCGCGGCGGCGGCGCCGTTCGGGCCGAACCGCAGTTGCCCCTGACACTGCATGTTCTGGTCGACGTAGATCGGGTCGTTGCCCGCCTGGACGTCGGGTGCGCTCGCGAACCCGTAGTCGCTCAGCTGCGCGGCCACCTGCGCCGCCTGGCCGTGCTCGCCGTTGGCGTTGAACACGCGCACCTTCGTGGCGGACAGCGCGGCGGGCTCCACGTCCCGCAACGTCGAGCCGTCGACCCTCTCGCCCAGCGCCTGCGGCGGCGGGGCCGCGGGATCGACCGGCTGCGCGGCCGGTTGCGGAAGATTGCAGTCGACCGTCGCGGCCAGGTCCTCGTCGTCGCCGAGGACGCCGATCCACACGACGGCTCCGAGCAGGGCGAGGACCGCGAACACCACGAGGATCGGCATCGCCCGCCGCCGCCGGAACGGACGACCCTTGTCGTCGAGCGGGCTGCCTTCGGTGATCAGTGAAACCACAGTGTGCCTCGACCTCTCCTACGAACTGCGCTTCGAACGTGTCGCCCGTCCAGCGCACCGATACAGGGCCCGGCCACACGTCGTGGCGCAGGTTCGGCACCTACCTTAGATCCCTGCGGCGTCATAACCCCGAACCCATCCCCGTTGTGGAATGTCACAGCTTGCTGTGGTGTTGGTGACGATTAGCAGACAATTTGCGCGATCGGCCGATTCGGTTACGTCTTTTGTACTTCCTTCGGCTACTGTCTGGCGGCCCCAGTCGTTCAAAGCATGCAGAACGAGGGTCGGCAGAAGATGACAAAAGAGGCGTAGATCATGATTCCGGAGCCTGGTATCCGGGCACGTATCCACTCGCTGCAGCGCCCTGCAGCCGCAGGGTGTGATCTGCGCCGAGGCGGTTTTCGTGTGGACGGTCGACCTGGCATTCGGTTCGACGCGTCGCACGGGCCGGGATACACGGACGAAGATGAGGGGAAGGCGACATGGCAACTGACTACGACGCACCGCGGCGAACAGAGTCCGACGAGGTTTCGGAGGATTCGCTGGAGGAACTGAAGGCGCGACGCAACGAGGCTCAGTCGGCTGTTGTCGACGTCGACGAGTCCGACACCGCGGAGTCGTTCGAACTGCCCGGCGCGGATCTGTCCGGTGAGGAATTGTCGGTGCGGGTCGTGCCGAAGCAGGCCGACGAGTTCACGTGTTCGAGCTGTTTCCTGGTGCATCACCGCAGCCGGCTCGCCAGTGACGCGGGTGGAGTGCTGGTGTGCAGGGACTGCGCGGCCTGACCGGCGGCGAGTTCGAGAGGCGGACGGTGGGAGGCCCACCGTCCGATCAGTCTCCGTCCGTCTGCGGGCGGGCACGGTCGAGCGCGGCCAGCAACTCCGCGGGCCGGCGCGTGCTGATCAACCAATAGGGGGTCGGGTCCTCGGGGTCGTCGAGCACGATCAGTGCCATCGGCTTGACCCAGACCCGGTGTTGCACGAAGGCGGCGGGGTCGAGCTGACGGCCGAGAGCTGCACTCTTCGCCGAACCCGGTACCTCGGCGACCCGCGCGATGACGTCCACCGGCAGATGCGCCTGTCCGACGCGCAGATGGACGCCGCTCGGTTCCTCGACGACTTCGACCCGCAGGCGGCTGAGCCAGACGAGTCCCCACACGGGCAGCGGCAGCAGCAGGACGTACGGCAGCCACGCGCGCAGGCCGGGCGCACCCATGTGCACCTCCGCGGCGAGCAGCCCGGCGACGAACAGGCCCACAGCCCACCACCAGACGGGCACCCACAGGCGCTCGGAGTACAGCACGGGCGAGGCGTTATCGGTGGGCGCGACTTCGGGCCGGGACGTTTCTGACACCCGTCCAGGATAGTCGGTGTCTGAGAGTAGGCTCGGTGCACGTGAGCGACCTATCTCCCGGCCATTCTCCCGCCGCGACCCCCACCATTCCCCCCGTCGCCCTCCAGCGGCTGGACCCGGGCATTCCGGTTCCGCAGCGCGCGCACGACGGCGACGCAGGTGTCGACCTCTGCAGCACCACCGATGTGACCATCGAGCCGGGGCGCCGCGTCCTCGTCGGAACCGGTATCGCGGTCGCGTTGCCCCTGGGCACCGTCGGGCTGATCCACCCCCGATCCGGGCTGGCGGCCAAATCGGGATTGTCGGTGGTCAACACCCCCGGCACCATCGACGCGGGATACCGGGGCGAGATCAAGGTGTGCCTGATCAATCACGACCTCGAGACCCCGATCGAGATCCGGCGGGGTGACCGGATCGCCCAACTGCTCGTGCAGCGGGTCGAACTGGTGTCGTTCGCCGAGGTCGAGTCCCTCGACGGCACCACCCGCGGCAGCGACGGACACGGGTCGAGTGGAGGCCACGCCAGCCTCGTCGGCAATGCCAGTGAAGGAGCCTGATCATGTTCGGACGTCGTAAGAAGGCGGAAGCCGAGGCCGACCGGCCCGATTTCTTCGAGGACGCGGAGATGGACGCCGCGGAAGACGACGCCGACGCCGCGGACTACGAGGACGACTACGACGCCGTGACCGAGGTGGACGGCGGTCCGTACGACGCCGACGACCTCGAGTCGGGAGCCGACCTCACCGTCGGCGAGGTCGGGACCCGCCTCGACCTCGGTTCGGTCCTCGTGCCGATGCCCCAGGGCGCCCAGTTGCAGGTCGAGATGGCGCCCGACGGTTCGCCGCAGGCCGTGCATCTCGTCACCCAGCACGGACGCATCACGGTGGCCGCGTATGCGGCCCCGAAGTCTCCCGGTCAGTGGCGTGAGGTCGCGGGCGACCTCGCCGAATCGTTGCGCAACGACAACGCGACGGTGAGCGTCGAGAGCGGACCGTGGGGACGTGAGGTGTTCGCCGTGACCCCGAACGCCGACCTGCGCTTCATCGGCGTCGACGGCTACCGGTGGATGGTGCGCTGCGTGGTCGCGGGACCGAGCGGTGGCAACACGACCGACTCGGAACTCGTCGCGACCGCCCGGGCGATCCTGCGTGACACCGTGGTGAAGCGGGGAAACGAGCCGAACCCGGTGCGGACCCCACTGCCGGTGGTGCTGCCCGACGCCCTCGCCCAGCAGCTGGCCGCCGCCCACCAGCAGCAGCTGGCGCAGCAGCAGGGAGGCGCCCCGCAGCAACCGGCTCCGCAGCAACCGGCCCCGGGTCCGCAGGGCGAGCAGCAGCCGCCGCAGGCCCCGGCCCAGCCGCAGCAGCGTCGCGGCGAATCGGGTTCGGCGATGCAGCAACTCGGTCGCTGAGCCCGCGTCCGGTGGGGGATTGCGGGGGGATTGCGGGGGATGACGACGCTCAGGCCGTGTGCAGGACCGAGTCCAGCGCGCTGAGGCACGTGTAGCCGAGAACCGCCGGATCGGCGCCGATCTCGTCCAGTGTCACCGTGACGAGACCGGCGTGCGGTAGTCGTTCGGACCAGGTGCGGGCGACCTCGAGGGGGTGCACGGCGTCGTCGGTCGCGGCGGCGATGCCCACCGGCGCCGCGATGCGCTCGAGGTCGTCGAGACCGGGCGCGTGATACTCCGACGCCTCGTCCAGTGCCGCGGGCAGGTGCGGCCACTGGGATCGCCAGGATTTCGCCAGTTCCCGGCCCAGCCACGGTGGGCTGGAGGCGATCATCTCGGCGGTGACCTGTTCGAGGCCGTCCGCCCGCAGCCGGGCGGCGGTGAACCGGGCGCTGGCGGCGGCGGGGGCGTCCGCGGCGGTCCCGGTCCACGCGGGCAGCGCCGCGAGTACTCCCGCGACACGATCGGGGTGTGATCCTGCCCACTGCAAACACACCGCGGCGCCGATGGAGACCCCGCCGACGAGGATTCTTCCGTGCTGTGCGGCGGCGTCGTCGAGCGCGTCGAGGTAGCTGCCGACGACCCTCCGGGGATCGGGTTCGACTGCGACCGTACGCACTCCACGGCTGGTCAGGGGCTCGGTGAAGGCACGGGCGACGAAGTCCGCATCGGACCCCGTACCGGGGAGCACGACGGCCACGGACGGCCGGTCATCAGAGGGCATGAGTTGATCCTGCCTGGTGCGTCACAGCGGCCTCCCGGTGGTGTGGTTGCGGGGAACCAATGGGTCTACAGTGGCGAATACACAGCCCTACGAGCGGCGCGAAGATCTCGCGTCGCACATGCTCCAGGAGCGCGCAATGGCACCCGCCACGGCAGGATATTTTCGTCGGCTGACTCGAAGGCTCACCGAAGACCTCGAGCAGCTGGACGCCGAGGAAATGGCCGAGACGTCTCAGGCGTCCGGCGCACAACGTGCCTGCGACTGCAGCCGCGGCGAAGAGGTCACCATGCTGGGGCGGCTCCGCAGTGTGGAAGCCTGTCCGAAGTCCGGAAACGCCAGCATCGAGGCGGAATTCTTCGACGGCACGGAACAGATCAAGCTGGTGTGGATCGGGCGGCGGCGAATTCCGGGTATCGAGCCGGGCAAGACGCTGCTCGTGCGTGGACGTGTCGGTGAACGCGACGGCCAGAAGGTGATCTTCAACCCGTATTACGAGCTGCGCGGCGACTCGTAGGGTCCGCCTTGTGTGGCACTCTCGTTGAGTGACCGAAACGAAGCAGCAATCCATACTCGACCAGCTCGGCGGTATCAGCGGGCTGATCTATTCGACCCTGCCCATCCTGGTCTTCGTTCCGGTCAATGCTGTGTGGGGTCTGGGCCCGGCGATCTGGGCGGCCCTCGGCGTCGCCGCCGCGATTCTCGTCTGGCGTCTCGTCCGCCACAGCCCCATCCAGCCCGCGGTGTCGGGGTTCTTCGGCGTCGGTATCTCCGCGTTCATCGCTTACCGCACAGGCGATGCCAAGGGGTACTTCCTGTTCGGCATCTACACGAGCCTCGCGTACGGGGCGGTCTTCCTGATCTCGATTCTGGTGCGCCGGCCGCTCGTCGGCCTGATCTGGGGCTTCCTCAACGGCCACGGCAATCTCTGGCGGCGCCATCGCGGCGCGGTGCGCGCCTACGACGTGGCCACCGCCGCCTGGGCGCTGGTGTTCGCGGCCCGATACCTCGTGCAGTCGCAACTCTACGATTCGGACCAGACCGGCTGGCTCGCGTTCGCCCGCATCGCGATGGGCTGGCCGCTGGCCGGATTGGCTCTCCTGGTGACGATCTGGGCCGTGCGCCGGGCCGACCGGATCGTCGAGCCGGGTCCGGCCGAGGACACGGGCGTACCGACCGACGACACGGAAGCGGGTGGCCCCAGGGAGGAGCCCGACCGCCCCTGAGTGCGATCCCCGACCTGGGGCCGCCTGAGCGCTGACCGATTGTGCCGGAGAAGAATTCGGCGCTGCTCGCGCCGGGCGGCTACGAGAGCCCGACCGCCGCGCGCAGGTCGTCCTCGACATCCACCCCGGCGACGAACAGCAGCTCGTCACCGCCCTCGAGCGGATCGTCCTGCTGCGGCACGATGACTCGTCCACCGCGCAGGATGGTGACCAGCGCGGCGTCGCGGGGCAATTGCAGCTTGCGGACGGGTTTCCCGGCGAGGGGCGTGTTGTCGGGCAGCGTGACCTCGACGAGGTTGGCCTGCCCCTGGCGCAGCGTCATCAGCCGCACGAGATCGCCTACCGACACCGCCTCCTCCACCAGCGAGGCGAGCATCCGGGGGGTGGACACGGCGACGTCGACGCCCCAGGACTCGTCGAACAACCACTCGTTGCGCGGATCGTTGACGCGGGCGACCACGCGGCTGACCCCGAACTCGGTCTTCGCGAGGAGGCTGAGGACGAGGTTGGCCTTGTCGTCACCGGTGGCCGCGATCACGACCTCGTAGGTTTCCAGGGAGGCCGTCTCGAGGCTGCTCAGCTCGCACGCGTCGGCGTGGACCCAGGTCGCCTCGGGCACCGACTCCTGTTCGACGTGCTCGAGTTTGCGCTCGATCAGCATGACGTCGTGTTCGCTGCGGACCAGTTCGCGCGCGATCGAGCGTCCGACTGCGCCGGCTCCTGCGATTGCGACTCTCATCGATTGCTTCCGTTCGGGTGGTCGATCGTGAACATTCTCACTGCCGTCTCAGCTCGCTGCCGTCTCAATTGTCCGAAGGCGGGGGATTGCCCGCGAGTGCCACGGCCTCGGCCACCGTTCCCGACACGGCCGCGATGTACACCTGGTCGTCGGCCTGGAACACCGTCTTGCGGTCCGGCAGGACGCCGGTGCCGAAGCGGATGATGAACGCGACCCGCGAATGGGTCGCCGCCTCCAGTTCGGCGACGGGCCTGCCGATCCAATCCTCGTGCAGGGACAACTCGGTGACCGCGACCGTTCCGGACGGGTCGCGCCACTTGGTGGTCTGGCTGTCGCGGGTGAGGGTGTGCAGGAACCGGTCCGTCGACCACGGGACGGTCGCGACGGTGGGGATCCCGAGCCGCTCGTACACGGCGGCGCGCTTCGCGTCGTAGATCCGGGCGACGACGCGTTCCACACCGAACGTCTCGCGGGCGACCCGCGCGGAAATGATGTTGGAGTTGTCGCCGGACGACACGGCGGCGAACGCCTCCGCACGCTCGATACCGGCCTTGACCAGCACGTCACGGTCGAAACCCATGCCGACGACGGTGTGTCCGGGGAAGTCGGGTTCGAGACGCAGGAACGCGGCGGGGTCGCGATCGATGACCGCGACCTCGTGGCCGATCCGGGTCAGCGAGCCGGCGAGGGATGAGCCGACCCGGCCGCATCCCATAATGACCACATACACCTTGTACTCCGTTTCTGGGCTCTGGTTTCACGTCTCGAGTACGTGCGTACCGAATCGAACCGTACAGTGCCCGGACGGAAGAGCAACCGGGACAGAGATCGCAATCCGGACACATTGGTGGGTGAGGGTCCAGGTTTTCTGCGGACGGCTTACGCTTTGGCAGTGTCAAAGCTCTCGACCGCCACAAAGCGGCTACTGCTAGGCAGACCCTTCCGGAGCGACAAGCTCGGGCACACGCTGCTTCCCAAGAGGATCGCCCTCCCCGTCTTCGCGTCCGACGCGATGTCCTCGGTGGCGTACGCCCCCGAGGAAATTTTCCTGGTGCTGTCGGTGGCGGGCATCTCCGCCTACGCCTACACCCCCTGGATCGGGCTCGCCGTCGCCGCCGTGATGGCGGTGGTGGTCGCCAGCTACCGGCAGAACGTGCACGCCTACCCGTCCGGCGGCGGCGACTACGAGGTCGCGACCGTCAATCTCGGTCCCACCGCCGGTCTGACCGTCGGCAGCGCCCTGCTGGTGGACTACGTGCTCACGGTGGCCGTGTCCATTTCGTCGGCGGCGTCCAACATCGGTTCGGCGGTCCCGTTCGTGGCCCAGCACAAGGTACTGTTCGCGGTCGCGGCCATCGTCCTGCTGACCGCCATCAACCTGCGGGGCATCCGCGAATCCGGTGCCGCCTTCGCGATCCCGACGTACGCGTTCATCGCCGGCATGGCGCTGATGCTGCTGTGGGGGTTCGTCCAGATCTACGTGTTCGGCGACGACCTGCGCGCCGAATCGTCCGGGTTCGAACTCGAAGCCGAGGACTCACACCTGTACGGGATCGCGTTCGCGTTCCTGATCGCGCGGGCCTTCTCGTCCGGGTGTGCGGCACTGACCGGTGTCGAGGCGATCAGCAACGGTGTTCCCGCGTTCCAGAAGCCGAAGTCCCGTAACGCGGCGACCACGCTGCTGCTGCTGGGGTCGATCGCCGTCGTGTTGCTGATGGGCATCATCATCCTGGCTCAGAAGATCGGGATCGTGTACGCGCACAGCCCGGCCGAGCAGCTGATCGGCGCGCCGGCCGGCTATCACCAGAAGACGCTGATCGCGCAGATCGCGGAGACTGTGTTCGGCGGTTTCCCCATCGGGTTCTACTTCATCGCCATCGTGACGGCCCTGATCCTGGTGCTGGCCGCGAACACGGCCTTCAACGGCTTCCCCGTGCTCGGCTCGATCCTCGCGCAGGACCGCTACCTGCCGCGTCAGCTGCACACCCGCGGCGACCGCCTGGCGTTCAGCAACGGCATCCTGTTCCTGTCCGGGGCGGCGATCGCGTTCGTCGTCCTGTTCGGCGCCGAGGTGACCAAGCTGATCCAGCTGTACATCGTCGGCGTGTTCGTCTCGTTCGTGCTCAGCCAGACGGGCATGATCCGGCACTGGACCCGGCATCTGAAGACCGAGAACGATCCCGCTTCGCGCCGGCGGATGCAGCGCTCCCGGGTGATCAACTCCATCGGCCTCGCCATGACCGGTGCGGTCCTGATCATCGTGCTCATCACGAAGTTCGCGGCAGGCGCGTGGATCGCGATCGTGGCCATGGTCGCGATATTCGTCGTGATGAAGATGATCCGGAAGCATTACGACAGCGTCGCGCGGGAACTCGAGGAGCAGGAATGGGACGGGGTGCTGCCCAGCCGCACGCACTCCATCGTGCTCGTCTCCAAGCTGCACATGCCGACGATGCGCGCGCTGGCCTACGCCAGGGCGACACGGCCGGACACGCTCGAGGCGATCACCGTCAATGTCGACGAACCCGACACGAGGGCGCTCGTGCGGCGGTGGGAGAAGAGTGACATCTCGGTGCCGCTCAAAGTGATCGAGTCGCCGTACCGCGAGATCACCAAACCCGTGCTCGACTACGTGCGCCGCGTCCGGAAGGACTCGCCGCGGGACGTCGTCACCGTGTTCATTCCCGAGTACGTGGTGGGGCACTGGTGGGAGCAGATCCTGCACAACCAGAGTGCACTGCGGCTCAAGAGCCGGCTGCTGTTCCAGCCGGGGGTGATGGTCACCAGCGTGCCGTGGCAACTGAACTCGTCCGAGAAGGCGAAGACACTGAACATCGAATACACGGCCGGGGCCTCGCGCCGCGGCTACGAACCCGACGACAAGTGACGGACGAGAAGCGTTGAGTGAGAACTGGTCGGACCGCCACCTCGAGCTGCGGCTGGGAAATCCCGGGCACGGTGGTTTCGTCGTCGCCCGCCACGAGGGCCGGGTGGTCTTCGTCCGGCACGGGCTGCCGGGCGAGCGGGTCGTCGCCCGGGTCACCGAGGACCGCGGCGGGTCGTACTGCCGGGCCGACGCGATCGAGATCCTCGACGCGTCGCCGGAGCGGGTCGCCCCGGTGTGCCCGGTGTCCGGTCCGGGCGGCGCGGGCTGCTGCGACTTCTCGCACGCGAGCCTGCACCTGCAGCGGGACATGAAGTCGCAGGTCGTGTCGGAGCAGCTGGTGCGGCTCGCGCGGGTGCAGCGCGACGTGGACGTCGAGGAACTGCCCGGCACGGGGGACGGCACGGGCTGGCGCACCCGGGTCCGGCTGGCCGTCGACCCGGACGGCCGTCCCGGCTACCACCGGCACCGCAGTTCCGGGATCGTCACGGACCTCGCGTGCCCGCAGATCGAGGCCGCCGCGTACGACGGTGTGGGCGAACACGATTGGAAGCCCGGCAGCGAGGTGCAGATCGTTCTCGACGGCGCGGGGGAGCGGCACGTGGTCGAGATCGCGCCGCCGAAGGTGTCGCGGACCGGCCGCACGAGTCCCGGGCGGCGTGGTGCCATGGCACGGCGGGCCGCAGGCGGTGCGCCGCGCGCGGAGCGGGTGGTCGTGGGATCGGGCCGCCCGGTGGAGCGGGTGCGCGACCGCACATGGGAACTGGCCGCCACCGGGTTCTGGCAGGCGCATCGCGGGGCCGCCGAGGCGTATTCCGCGGTGGTCTCCGAATGGGGCGGGCTGTCCGCGGGTGAGACGGCATGGGACCTGTACGGGGGAGTCGGGGTGTTCGCCGCCGCCCTCGCAGGCGGCGCCGGGTCGTCGGGACACGTGGATTCCGTGGAGTCCGCGCGCCAGGCCGTGGCGGACGGGAAGGCGGCGCTCTCCGACCTCCCGCAGGTGCGCTTCCACGCCGACCGGGTCGAGCGCGCGATCGCCGGGTTGGCCTCCCCGCCACGGGTCGTGGTACTCGATCCGCCGCGTGCGGGTGCCGGGCGTGAGGTGATCGAGACGGTCGCCGCCGCCGGCGCCGAGCGGGTGGTGCATGTGGGGTGCGACCCGGCGTCGTTCGCCCGCGACATCGGTCTGTACCTCGGGCAGGGATATCATGTCGACGAGTTGCGCGCGTTCGACGCGTTCCCGCTGACCCACCACGTGGAGTGCATCGCGTTGCTCACGCGCTGACGAAGTTCGTTACCGAACGCAACAATACGTATAGTCGAGCCCGCAGGTAGTGGGTGTTCGGGACGGGGACAGGATGTCGGTACAGGCAGATACTGCGCAGGCGCTCGTCGATGCGGTGTTCGCGCTCGGGCGGTCGTTGCGGGCGGTCGTCTCCGCGAGCGGCGAGACCCCGATCGCGCCCGCACTGACGAGCGTGCTGTTCGTGCTCGCCGCGCGCGGGGAGTGCCGCCAGAACGAACTGGCCGCCGACCTGTGTGTGAGTCAGTCCTCGCTGAGCAGGCAGATTTCCGAACTGGTCGACGCGGGATACGTGTCCCGCGCCGCCGATCCCGACGACAAGCGGGCCTCCCGGATCCGGGTGTCGCCGAGCGGGATGGACATTCTGGCCGAGACCACCGCGCGCCGGGCCGAACGGTTGCGCGGCATGCTCGAAGACTGGTCACAGGAACAGGCACTGGCGGCCGTGACGTCGCTGACCCAGCTCACCGACACGTTCGCCGCCTCGGTGCAGCAGCGCGGCCCCCGGGCCTAGACCAGCCGCCACCGCACGCGCACGTCCACCCGCGTCGGTTTCTCACCGCGTTCGACGGCGATCGCGGAATCGGCCGCCGCGAACGCCTTCGCGACCGGTCGCGGGGATACGTCACCGATGTCGACCTCCGCGATGTCGAGCACCTCGCCCAGTGCGCTCCCCGACAGCGAGGCGTACTGCTCCGCTTTGCCGAGGGCATCGGCCCACGCCCGTTCCCGGGCGGTCGCAGTCAGCGCGGCCGGATCGGAGAAGTCGAATTCGAGTCCACCGAGGCGGATGTCGTCGCCACCCGCGCCGACGCAGGCGGCCACCACCTGCGCCGGTGACGGTGCGGACGCGCCGGCCGCACGGACGGTGATCTGCAGCGTCGTCGCCGCGGTGTAGCCCGTCACCTCGTTGCCCCGGCCCTCGGCCCACGTGGTCTCGGAGTGCACGGACAGCCCGGTGGTCGCGAGGTCGGGACCCGAGACGCCGTACCCGCGCAGGGTGTCGGTGACGGCAGTGGTGGAGCGGGCGACGGCCTCGAACGCATCGGCCACCGCGGGACGCGTCGCCGTCACGGTGACGGAGGCGCGGACGAGATCCGGAACCGCGGAGACGATTCCGGATCCGCGCACCGTCACCGCATGCTCGGCGGGACCGGACACAGGCACCGTCACGACTTGCGGTTGTACAGGCGCATCGTCAGTGGTCCGAAGATCACGACGAATCCGGCGCACCACCCGAACACCACGGCGAGATCTGCCATCTCCACCGTTCCGGCCATGAGCCCGCGAATGGACGTCACCAGCGTGCTGATCGGGTTGACGCCGACGAACGCCTGGAGCCAGCCCGGCATGGTCGCGGGGTCGACGAAGATGTTGCTGGCGAACGTCAGTGGGAACAGGATGAACATCGACACCCCCATGACCGCCTGCTCGGTGCGCATGAGCATCGCGAACATCGTCCAGATCCACGACAGGCTGAACGAGAACAACAGCAGCAGTCCGATCGACGCCACCACACCGACGAGCCCGCCATCCGGGCGGAAACCCAGGACGAGCCCGAGGATCAGGACGATGATCGAGGCGATCGTGTAGCGGACGACGTCGCCGAGCAGCGCGCCCACGAGAGGCGACGGACGCCAGATCGGGAGCGACCGGAACCGGTCGAAGACACCCTTCTCGATGTCCTTGTTGAGCGTTAGGCCGGTGTACATGGTGATCATGACGACCGTCTGCACGAGGATGCCCGGCAGCAGGAACTGCACGTAGGCGCTGGTCGATCCGGCCAGCGCACCCCCGAACAGATACGTGAACATCAACGTGAACATGATCGGGAACATCGTCACGTCGAACAGTTGCTCGGGAACGTGCTTGATCTTGAGCAGTGCCCGCCAGCCGAACGACAGCGACGTCGACAACGCGGTGGGGCGCGCGGGCCTCGGGCCGGGCATCTTCAGGACGTCGGCGACAGCCGCTGCGGTGTCGGCGGTCCGGTCGGTGGTGGAGGTCATGCGTGCTCCTCGGTGGGTCGGCCGGTGAGGGAGAGGAAGACTTCGTCGAGGCTCGGCTGCCCCAATGCGAATGTGCTGACCGCGATTCCGGCGTCGTCGAGTGCGGGCAGCGCCCGCGAGACCCGGGCCGGGTCGTCGATGCGGGCGGTGAGTGCGGCGGGATCGGCTTCCTCGGTGACCGGCACGTCGAGCACGTCCCGCAGCAGCGCCGCCGCCGCGGGACGGGTGGCGATGTCGGTGACCCGCACGTGCAGCGCGCCCGATCCGACGGAGGCCTTGAGTTCGCCGGTGGTGCCCTCGGCGATCACCTTGCCGTGGTCGATGACGGCCACCCGGTCGGCGAGTTGGTCGGCCTCGTCGAGGTACTGCGTGGTCAGCAGCACCGTCGTTCCGCCTGCCACCAGTGCGCGGACGATTTCCCACACCTGATTGCGGCTGCGTGGGTCGAGACCGGTGGTGGGTTCGTCGAGGAAGATCATCTCCGGGGTGACGATGATGCTCGCCGCGATGTCGAGCCGCCGGCGCATGCCGCCGGAGTAGTTCTTCACCTGCCGGTTGCCCGCCTCCTCCAGACCGAACGCGGACAGCAACTGCTCGGACCGGGTGCGGGCCGCCGCGCGGGAGTACCCGTACAGCCGGCCGAGCAGCAGCAGATTCTCGCTGCCCGTCAGATCCTCGTCGAGCGAGGCGAACTGCCCGGTGAGGGAGACCTTGCTGCGCACGGCGTCCGGCTCGGTCGCGACGTCGTGTCCCAGCACGGTGGCGGTTCCACCGTCGAGGGGCAGCAGCGTGGCCAGCATGCGGATCGCGGTGGTCTTGCCCGCGCCGTTCGGTCCGAGGACGCCGTAGACGCCTCCGAGGGGAACGGCGAGATCCAAGCCGTCGACCGCGTGGGTGGATCCGAATGTCTTGACGAGTCCCGTCGTCTCGATGGCCAGCTTGGTCGCTGTGAGCATTGCACCCTGCTTTCGATTCGAGCGTCGGCGGTTACGAGCCCCAAGCCTGTCCGATTTTTCCGATTCGGGCAACGGGTTTTCCCGCGGGCCGATCAGAGTCCGTCGCCCTGGCGCAGCAGCGCCCGCAGCATCACGTCGAGTTGCTCGTAGGCGCCCGATGCCAGGCGTTTGAGCAGTGCCAGCTCGAGTTTCGGTTCCTCCGAGGCCATTTCGGCGTAGCGCTCGACGGTCAGTACCGCGACCGTCACCTCGGTCTCGGCGCGGACGTCGTTGAGGAACCGGGAGTCGAGCATCATCGTCATCTCCCCGAAGCTCATGCCCGCCGACAACGTCATGAATCGGTGCACCGCACCCGACTGGTCGGTGATCGTGGAGCTGACGCTGCCGGACAGGATGAGGAACAGCCCGGCGGCCCGGTCGCCCCGGTGGATGACGAGGTCACCGCGCGAATACGACTGGGTGACCAGATCGCGGGTGAACCGTTCGAGTTGCTTCGCGCTGAGGGTGGACAGCATGGGGTGTTCGGCGATCGTGACGGACGACGGCTGACGTGCCGTGCTGCAGTGCCGGTCGAGGAGGATGTCCTCACACCACTGCACGGCGGCATCCAGGTCGGCGAACACCCGGCCCGCCCGTCCCGACAGGTCGGAGCGGGTGTTGCCGAGCAGACCGGCCGGGTCGACGAACGCCAGCGCGCACCCGCACTGTCCGAGGTCCGCCCGCAGGGTCTCGAACATCCCGCGGGCGACCCCGCTGACGTCGTCGACGCGCCGGACGTCGATCACCACCGCGTCGAGGTTCTCCTCGACGCCGCCGATCTCGCGCACCGCGCTCTCCGCGCCGGCGAACAGCAGATCGCCGTGCAGTTCGTAGATCCGGCTGCGCTTGCCGACGTCGTCGAGGGCGGCGCGCTCAGCGGGTGACCGCCGCATCCGCGAGGGGGCGTCCGACACCGAGTACCGGGCGCGGACCGCGGAACGGGCGGCGCGGGTGACGTGCAGGAAGTGCAGTTCCAACTCGTTCGACAGGGCCCGGCACGCCTCGACTCCGCGGACGCTGTTGCCGTGGGAGTCGAGGCGCGGCGAGTAGATCGCGATCCCGATCTGCCCGGGCAGGACGGCAAGGACGCCGCCCCCGACTCCGCTCTTGGCGGGCAGGCCGACCTCGTAGACCCATTTGCCCGCGGCGTCGTACATGCCGCACGTCGACATCACACTCAGGACCCGCTCGACCAGGGCCGGCTCGAGGACGGTCTCCCCGGTGACGGGATTGACGCCGTTGTTCGCCATCGTCGCCGCCATCAGGCTCAGGTCGCGGCACGTCACGTCGAGGGAGCACTGACGGAAGTAGAGATCGACCGCCTCGTCGGGGTCGCCGGTGATGATGTCGAACGAGCGCAGCATGTGGCCGATCGCCCGGTTGCGGTGCCCGCTCCGCGACTCGGACTCGTAGACCGCCCGGTTGAACGTCAGGTCCCGGCCTGCGTACCGGGAGTACGTGGACCGGATCCGCTCGAATCGCGTGTCGAGGTCGGGACCGGCCACCAGCGACGTCGCGGTGATCGCTCCGGCATTGATCATGGGATTGCGGGGCCGTTCCGTCCGCGGGTCGAGGCTGATCTCGTTGAACGGTTCCCCGGACGGTTCGACGTCGATCTTCTCGGCGACGGCGGCGGAGCCGCGATCGGCGAGGGCCAGGGCATAGGTGAACGGTTTCGAGATGGACTGGATCGTGAACGGCAGGCGGGTGTCGCCGACCTCGTACACGTAGCCGTCCACTGTCGCGACGCAGATGCCGAACGAGTCGGGGGCGACCGCCGCGAGCTCGGGAATGTAGTCGGCGAGCTGTCCGCCGCGGTTCTCCCGGGTCTCGGTGAAGACTTTTCCGATCAGCGCGTCCACGACGGTGCTCATGAGAAGACCCTAGAGGCTGCTCACGACGAATTCGGCTGTTCTGCCGGGCCCGCCCGGCGACGCAATTGTGTGAAGCCGGTCACGGCTGTGGCCGGAATGCCCGAGGACGAAGCCGCACCACGGCGCCGCCGCGACCGGTACCGTGTGTCCCGCCCTTCCGCGGCTCCGTAGACTGGTTCCACTGTGACGTGACACGAAGCCACGTGGCAGAGGCGCGCAAGGCAGCGTGCATCACGGAGGGAGCGATCTCGTTGGGTGTTCTTGCCCGTATCCAGACGCCTGACGATCTTCGTCAGCTGAATCCGGCGGAGATGAAGCAGCTCGCCGCGGAGATTCGTGAGTTCCTCGTGCAGAAGGTGGCGGCGACCGGCGGGCACCTCGGCCCCAACCTGGGCGTCGTGGAGCTGACGCTCGCGCTGCACCGCATCTTCGAGTCGCCGGCCGACCCGATCATCTTCGACACAGGTCACCAGGCGTACGTCCACAAGATCCTCACCGGCCGCAAGGACGATTTCGACTCGCTCCGCAAGCAGGGCGGCCTGTCGGGGTACCCGTGCCGGGCGGAGAGCGATCACGACTGGGTCGAGTCGTCCCATGCGTCGGCGGCGCTGTCGTACGCCGACGGCCTCGCGAAGGCCTTCGAACTGACAGGCCAGGCCCGCCACGTGGTCGCCGTCGTCGGTGACGGCGCCCTCACCGGCGGCATGTGCTGGGAGGCGCTGAACAACATCGCCGCGGGCAAGGATCGCTCGGTGGTCATCGTCGTCAACGACAACGGCCGCTCGTACGCCCCGACCATCGGTGGTCTCGCCGACCACCTCGCCGCCCTCCGGCTCCAGCCCGGCTACGAGCGGATTCTCGACAGCGGCCGGCGGATGGTGAAGAAACTTCCGTGGGTGGGACGCACCGCCTACTCGGTTCTGCACGGGATGAAGGCGGGACTCAAGGACGCCGTCGCCCCGCAGGTGATGTTCACGGACCTGGGCATCAAGTACCTCGGGCCGGTCGACGGCCACGACGAGGCCGCGCTCGAATCCGCGCTGCGCCGCGCGAAAGCGTTCGGCGGTCCGGTCATCGTGCACGCCGTCACCCGCAAGGGCATGGGTTACGCGCCCGCCGAGAACCATGTGGCCGATCAGATGCACTCGACCGGCGTGATCGATCCGGTCACCGGTAAATCGGCCGGATCGGCGTCCGCCGACTGGACGTCGGTGTTCTCCGCCGAGCTGATCGACCAGGCGAGCCACCGTCAGGACATCGTGGCGATCACCGCCGCTATGGCGGGCCCGACCGGTCTCGCCGCGTTCGGCGAGAAATACCCCGACCGCATGTTCGACGTCGGGATCGCCGAGCAGCACGCCGTCACGTCGGCCGCCGGCCTGGCGCTCGGCGGCCTGCACCCGGTGGTCGCCGTCTACTCGACGTTCCTCAACCGCGCCTTCGACCAGTTGCTGATGGACGTCGCCCTGCTGAAGCTGCCCGTCACCCTCGTCCTCGACCGCGCGGGCATCACCGGCAGCGACGGCGCCAGCCACAACGGCATGTGGGACATGTCGCTGCTGGGCATCGTGCCCGGGATGCGGGTCGCGGCTCCCCGCGACACGGCCACCCTGCGGGAGGAACTGCACGAGGCGCTGGCCGTCGACGACGGGCCGACCGCATTGCGCTTCCCGAAGGGCACGGTCGGTGACGACGTGCCCGCCGTGAGCCGGCTCGACGGCGTCGTCGACATCCTGCGCGCCCCCTCCGGTCGCAACGACGTGCTCATCGTGTCGGTCGGCGCGTTCGCCGGTCTCGCGCTCGCTGCCGCGGAACGTCTGGAACAACAGGGCATCTCGGCGACCGTCGTCGACCCGCGGTGGGTGCTGCCGGTCCCGGAGTCGCTCCTGAAGCTCGCCGAGGACTACACGATGGTGGTCACCGTCGAGGACAGCGGCCTGCACGGCGGTGTCGGGTCCACCGTGTCCGCCGCGCTGCGGTCGGCCGGGGTCGATGTGCCCTGCCGCGATCTCGGTGTTCCGCAGCGGTTCCTCGACCACGCGTCCCGCGCGCAGATCCACACCGAGTTGGGACTCACCGCGCAGGACGTCGCCCGGCAGATCACCGGGTGGTTCGCCGGCCTCGGCAACGTGCGCCCCGGGCAGCAGAACGGGGTCGTCGCCGGCCTCGACGCGCAGCGCGCGGAGAACAGCGGTCAGTAGGACCAACCCCGCCCCACACGAGAAATCCGGCCGAATCACGGAGTGATTCGGCCGGATTTCTCGGTACCCGGGTCAGGTGTGCATCTCCTCGAGTTCCATGCCCTTCGTCTCCCGGACCTTCAACCGGACGAAGAAGTACGACAGCAACGCGAAGAACGCGAACAGGCCGTACAGGAACCACAACCCGACCGAGCGGGTGAGCGGCGGGAACGACAGCGTGACCGTGAAGTTCGCGATCCAGTTCGCCGCCGTGCTGATGCCGAGGGCGTAGGCGCGCATGTTGTTGGGGAACATCTCGCCCAGCATCACCCACATGATCGGGCCCCAGGTGGCGGCGAAGAAGATCACGAACAGGTTGGCGCCGATCAGTGCGAGCGCTCCCCACGGGCTGGGGAGGACGACGTCGTCGCCGCTGCCGGTCGCCTGGGAGAAGGCGACCGCGGCCAGCAGCAGGCTCACGAACATGCCGAGCGAGCCCACCTCGAGCAGAATCTTCCGGCCGATCCGGTCGACGAACAGGATGGCGACGAATGTCATGCCCACGTTGATGATCGCGGTGATCACCGACGTGGTGAACGACTCGTTTTCGGTGAAACCTACCGACTTCCACAGCGTCGTGGAGTAGTAGAAGATCGCGTTGATACCCACGAACTGCTGGAAGACGGCCATGAAGATGCCGACCCAGACGAGTGGCTGCAGCCCGAACTTCGGGCCGCGGATATCGTCGAACGACGCCGTCGACTCGTGGCGGAGGGTCAGCCGGATCTCGGAGACGCGTTCCTGCGGGTCGACCTCGCCGGTGATGTTCGCGAGGATGTCGGCGGCCTCCTGATCGAGGTGCTTGCCCACCAGGTATCGCGGCGACTCGGGGATCATCAGGGCGAGAACGCCGTACACGACGGCGGGAATCACGCCGACGAGGAACATCCAGCGCCACGCCTCGAGGTTGAGCCACAGTTCGTTCGACGCGCCGCCCGCCGCATTCTGCAGCACCGCGTCCGACAGCAGCGCGGCGAAGATGCCGAGGGTGATCGCCAGTTGCTGCAGCGACGCCAGCGCGCCGCGGTAGCGGGCAGGCGCGATCTCCGAGATGTACGTGGGCGCAATGACCGACGCGATGCCGATGCCCAGACCGCCGAGGACGCGCCACAGCATCAGGTCCGGGACGCTGAACGCGAGACCGGAACCGAACGAGGACACCACGAACAGCACCGAGCCGAGCAGCATCACCTTCTTGCGGCCCCAGCGGTCCGCGAGGCGGCCCGCAAACCACGCGCCCACAGCACATCCGAGCAGCGCGATCGCCACGGCGAAGCCCGTGAAGAACGACCCCAGCTCGAAGTGGTCCTGGATGGAGTCGACGGCGCCGTTGATGACCGAGCTGTCGAAACCGAAGAGAAAGCCACCCACCGCGGCGGCGACGGTGACGCCGATGACCTTCGCGGTGTGTCTTTCGGACATCTGCGTCATCGCATACCTGCTTTCGACGAGCGTTCCTGATGCGGGCACAACCGAACTAGGTGTACCGGAATACGCTACGCCCGACACCGCCTCTCAGGCGGGAGTTCAGGCACCCGCTTTCTTCGCGGCCTCGCTGAGCTGAGGCGTCAGCTTGTCCAGAACCCACGGGGTCGCGAGGACGCTGGTCTGGCTGAGCCCCGAGATGATCTTCGTGTCCGACAGCGCGACCGCGGTACCACGGCCGATGGCACCGAGATTCGCGTAGGCCGGGTTTGCGGCGACGGTGGTGTTCTCCGGGACGAACGCGACCACGACGTCGGCGTCCACGTCGGAGATGTTCTCCACGGAGATGTCGGCGAAGAACTTGTCGGGGTCGTTCGACGCGGCCAGCTTCTGCACGCCGGGGGACACGGTGAAGCCGAGCTGCGTCAGCACCTGCACGCGCGGATCGGAGGGCATGTAGACGTTGACGGTCGCGGCGTCGGTGTCGAAGTTGACGACCGAGATCGTCTTGCCCGCGAACTCGGGATGCGCGGCGGCGGTCTGGGCGAGGGTGTCGTCGAGACCGGCCACCAGCTGCTCGGCCTCGGCGCTCTTGCCGAGTGCCTGCCCGACCAGTGTGGTCTGGTCCTGCCACGTGGTCTGCCACGCCTTGTCCGGGTACGCGACGGTGGGGGCGATGCCCGACAGCTTCTCGTACGTCGTCTCGTCGAATCCCTCGTACGGGGCGAGGACCACATCGGGCGCCAGCGCGGCGACGCCCTCGATGGGGGTGGACGTGGCCGCGTCGAGCAGCGTGGTCGCGGACGGGTCGAAACGGTCCTGCAGCCAGGGCATCACGCCGTTCGCCTCGGCGCCGTACGTGTATTTCGGCATGCCGACCGGTGTCTGGCCGAGGGCGTAGACGACTTCCTGGGCGTTCCATCCGAGGGTGACGATGCGTTCGGGTGCCGCGTCGAGGGTGGTCGATCCGAACGTGTTCGCGAGGGTGACCGGGAATCCGTCACCGGACGCCTCCGCGGCGCCTCCGCCGTCGCCGGACGAGCACGCGGCGAGGAAGAGGGACGAACTGGCCACGGCGAGTGCGACGGCGAGCTGACGTCTGGCGGTGGGTGCGAACACGGCAAGGACTCCTTCGGGACGAGAAATGGAAGGTAAGCCTAACCTAGACTTGCGTGCTCGTTCGTCGGACGCCGCCACTTCGAATCACCGTGATTGGAATTCCCGGGCCCGCCGCCGCCTGGCGCATTGCCGGGGCACTGCCGTGTTCGCGCTGGTGAGACGTGTCGCCGCCGGCGCGGACCCGGCCGATTCACCGAGGCGTCCGGGGGGCGTGTTCGCTGCGACTCCGGGGCACGAGGACTGCCGTTAGCGTGGGTCTTCGTCCAGCTCACACGCACAATCGACGAAGGAACCCTGGTGGTGAATCCGACTCCCCTCCCGACGGCGTCACGCAGTTCCCGTGCGGACCATGCGCGCAGATTCGCCGACCTGCTGCGGCAGCAGATCCACGCGGAATCCTTCGCCGAGCGCGGATTGCCGTCCGAATCGGAGTTGGCCGCCGAGTTCGGCGTGTCGCGCAACGCGGTGCGCGACGGACTGGCGCTGCTGAAGCAGGAAGGGCTCATCGACCGCGCCCCCCGTGTGGGAACCCACGTGGCGCAGCGCAAGTACGACCACGGCCTCGACGCCCTGCTGGGGCTGAAGGAGACGCTGAAGGGGCACGGCGAGGTCCGCAACGACGTCCGCGCGGCCGTGGAGATCAGCCCGCCGCCCGCCGTCGCCCGCCGGCTGCAACTGGAGCCGGGCGAACCCGCCGTGTACATCGAGCGGGTGCGCTACCTCGGAGACCTCCCGCTCAGCCTGGACCTCACATACCTCGTCCCCGACATCGGCGCCGAGATCCTCGGCCGCGACCTCGAAACCAACGACGTGTTCGCGCTGATCGAGGAGGTCTGCGGTCAGCCACTGGGTTCCGCCGATCTGGCGATCGAATCCGTCAACGCCGACGCGCACTCCGCCGCGAACCTCCAGACCCCCGAGGGCGCGGCGCTCCTGCTGCTCGAGCGCCTCACCCGGCTCGTCGACGGACGCCCGGTCGACCTCGAATACATCCGCATGCGCGGTGACCGGATCACCATGCGCAGCAACCTCGTCCGCAGACCCGACATCACGAACTGGGAGCTCACCTCATGACCTTGGTCAACCAACGCGCCGACGTACCCGTCACGATCGACGAGTCGCTGTGCATCGAGGGCTGCACCCTGTGCGTCGAGATCTGCCCACTCGATTCCCTCGCCATCAACCCGGAGAACGGCAAGGCGTTCATGCACGTCGACGAATGCTGGTACTGCGGCCCCTGCGCGGCGCGCTGCCCGACCGGCGCGGTCACCGTGAACATGCCGTACCTCCTCCGCTGAGCGAAAGACCACACAGATGAAGCGACGTTTCCCCACCTTCGCGATCGCCGCCGCGGCACTGACACTCGTGGCGACGAGTTGCTCCCTCGAACCGTCGACCGGCGACGGTGACGCGGTCACCGTGGTGATCGGGTACCAGTCCAAGACGATCAACACCGTCACCGCCGGAACCCTGCTGCGGGCGCAGGGCTACCTCGAACAGCGTCTGCAGGACGTCACGGAACGGACGGGGACGAAGTACTCCGTCGAGTGGCAGGACTACGACACCGGTGCGCCGATCACCGCCCAGATGGTGGCGGAGAAGATCGACATCGGATCGATGGGCGACTACCCGATGCTGATCAACGGCTCCCGCACCCAGGCGAACCCGCGGTCGAAGACGGAGATCGTCTCGGTGACCGGGTACAACCCCGAGGGCGCGCTGAACATGGTGGTGGTGCCGCCGAACTCACCGGCGACCACGCTCGGCGACCTGGCCGGACAGAAGGTGTCCGCGAGCGTCGGCTCCGCGGGCCACGGCACCCTCGTCCAGGCACTCGACCGCGCCGGGATCGACCCGGCCACCGGCGTCGAGATCCTGAACCAGCAGCCGCAGGTCGGATCGTCGGCACTGGAATCCGGTCAGGTGGCGGCATTGTCGCAGTTCGTCGCGTGGCCCGGACTCCTCGTCTTCCAGGACAAGGCCAAGCTGCTCTACGACGGCGCCGAACTGCGCACCCCGACCCTGCACGGTGTGGTGGCCCGGGAGGCGTACGCGGTCGAGCACCCCGAGGTGCTCGACGCGTTCCTCCGGGCGCAGCTCGACGCCACCCGGTTCGTGCAGACCGAACCCCTCGAGGCGTCGCGGATCGTCGCCGACGCCAGCGGGCTGCCGCAGGAGGTCGTGTACCTGTACAACGGCCCGGGCGGCACCTCCTTCGACACCACCCTCAAGCCCGGCCTGATCGGTGCGCTGAAGAACGATGTGCCGTACCTGAAGTCGATCGGCGACTTCACCGACCTCGACGTCGACGGTTTCGTGAACGACGCACCGCTGCGGTCCGCGTTCGAGGCGGACGGTCAGGACTACGACACCACGCTCGCGTCCACCGCCAACCCCGCCGCCGTCACCGGCACCGACCCCGTGTGCGCCGCGCCCGCGAGCGACCCGGCGCTGGCCGGGGAGGTGTGGTTCGACGGCGCCACCGAGACTCAGCCCGCCGCGAACCCGACCTGCCTGCTCCGGGCGGTGAAACAGGCCCGTGCGGAGGGCCGCACCGTGCGCGCCGGCTACGTCCCCGACGCCGAACTGGGCACCCGATGGTTCGCGGACAAGGCCGTGTGGGTACGCGACGGCGACACCTTCCTGCCGTTCACCACCGGCGCCGCGGCCGACCGCTACCTGCGCACGCACCCGTCGGGGGCCGTGGTCACTTACGACCGCGCCGTCGAGGAGGTCCGGCCGTGACCACGCTGGACCAACCGGATGTCCTGTCCGGCACCGAAGACGTTGTGGAAGAACATGATCCGGCGACCAGTCGGCGGTCGTCGCCGTGGCGGTCCCGGCTCGTGCGAGTCGCCTCGGTGCTGGCTGCGATCCTCGCGTGGCAGCTGCTGACCGCCTACGACGTCCGGCTGTGGCTGCGGTTCGACACGCTCCCCACCGTCACCGACGTGGTGTCCGCGTTCGGCACCCAGCTGCAAACCGATCTGTTCTACCGCGACCTCGGGCAGTCGCTGATCCGCATCCTCAGCGGATTCGGCCTCGCCACGGTGGTCGGGGTGGCCACCGGAATCGCCCTCGGCAGATCGGAATTGTTCGCCGACGTCCTCGGCCCGCTGACCGAACTGGCGCGGCCCATCCCCGCCATCGCGGTGGTACCCGTCGCGATCCTGCTGTTCCCCAGCGACGAGGCGGGCATCGTGTTCATCACGTTCGTCGCCGCGTTCTTCCCGATCATGGTGAGCACCCGGCACGCCGTCCGGGCACTGCCCACGCTGTGGGAGGACTCGGTGCGCACCCTCGGCGGCGGACGCTGGGACGTGCTGGCCAGGGTCGTGCTGCCCGGGATCCTGCCCGGCGTGTTCGGTGGACTGTCCGTCGGGATCGGGGTCGCCTGGATCTGCGTGATTTCCGCCGAAATGATATCCGGCAGGCTCGGTGTCGGGTACCGCACCTGGCAGGCGTACACGATCGTCGACTACCCCGGCGTCTTCGTCGGCATGATCACCATCGGCATCCTCGGATTTCTCACGTCCGGGGCGGTCGAACTGCTCGGCAGGCGCGTCACCCGATGGCTGCCACGAGGGGAGCGCGCATGACCGCCACCGCCGGAACGTCCGTGGCCGCGGGCATGTCGCTGGTCCTCGACGACGTCACCCTGTCCTACACCGGGACACCCGTCATCCGTTCGCTGTCGCTGACCGTGGTGCCCGGCGAGATCCTGGTGCTCACCGGACCTTCGGGGTGTGGCAAGTCCACGGTGCTGCGCGCACTGGCGGGCCTGCTGCCGCCGGATTCGGGGCGGGTCGTCGCCGACGGCGCCGCGGTGGAGTCGACCTCCCGGGACCGGGCGGTCGTCTTCCAGGACAACGCGCTGCTCCCGTGGCGCACCGTGCGCTCGAACGTCGAACTGGCGCTCGCGCTCCGCGGCGAACCCCGCAAGGGGCGCCGTGAGACCGCCGACCGCTGGATCGCCGAGGTGGGCCTGACCGGGTTCGGCGACTACCTGCCGAAGAACCTGTCCGGCGGCATGCGCCAGCGGGTCCAGTTGGCGCGCGGCCTCGCCGGGGCGCCGCGGGCGGTGATGATGGACGAACCGTTCGGCGCCCTCGACACCCAGACCCGCGGCGTCATGCAGCGATTGCTCGTCGACACGTGGAGCACGCACCCGACGACGGTGGTGTTCGTGACCCACGACGTGGACGAGGCGGTGCTGCTCGGCGACCGGGTGGCCGTGCTGGGCCGGGCGGGTGATCCGCTGCGGGCGCTCGTCGACATCCCGCACCCCCGCGACCACCTCGACCATCCCGGCACCCGTGCCGCCCGCGCCGACGTCCTCGGCGCGCTGAACCACACTCCGGAGACCTGATGGACATCCCCGACCTCGCCGACACCGTCCGCCTCGACTGCGACGTCCTCGTCATCGGTGGCGGCACGGCAGGCACGATGGCGGCGCTGACCGCCGCCGAGAACGGCGCGAACGTGCTGCTGCTCGAGAAGGCGCACGTGCGCCATTCCGGGGCGCTCGCCATGGGCATGGACGGCGTCAACAACGCCGTCATCCCCGGCAAGGCCGAACCCGAGGACTACGTCGCCGAGATCACGCGCGCCAACGACGGAATCGTCAACCAGCGCACCGTGTACCAGACCGCGACCCGCGGTTTCGCGATGGTGCAGCGCCTCGAGAAGTACGGCGTCAAGTTCGAGAAGGACGAGTACGGCGAATACGCGGTCCGCCGGGTGCACCGCTCCGGTTCGTACGTGCTGCCGATGCCCGAGGGCAAGGACGTGAAGAAGGCGCTGTACCGGGTCCTGCGGCAGCGGACGATGCGCGAGAAGATCCGCATCGAGAACCGGCTGATGCCCGTCCGGGTCCTGACGGAGAACGGCCGCGCGGTCGGCGCCGCGGCGCTGAACACCCGCACGGGCGAGTTCGTCGCGGTCGGCGCGAAGGCGGTCATCCTCGCGACCGGCCCGTGCGGCCGGCTGGGGCTACCGGCGTCGGGATACCTCTACGGCACCTACGAGAACCCCACGAACGCCGGCGACGGCTACTCGATGGCCTACCACGCGGGCGCCGAACTCAGCGGCATCGAATGCTTCCAGATCAACCCCCTGATCAAGGACTACAACGGCCCGGCCTGCGCGTACGTCGCGAACCCGTTCGGCGGCTACCAGGTCAACGCCGAGGGGGAGCGGTTCGTCGACTCCGACTACTGGTCCGGGCAGATGATGAGCGAGGTCAAGAGCGAGATCGAATCCGCCCGCGGCCCCATCTATCTCAAGGTCAGCCACCTGCCGGAGGAAACCCTCGACACGCTCGAGTCGATCCTGCACACCACCGAACGCCCCACCCGCGGCACGTTCCACGCGAACCGCGGTCACGACTACCGCAGCCACGACATCGAGATGCACATCTCCGAGATCGGCCTGTGCAGCGGGCATTCCGCGTCCGGAGTGTGGGTGGACGAGCACGGCGCGACCACCGTCCCGGGGTTGTACGCCGCCGGCGACCTGGCCTGCGTCCCCCACAACTACATGATCGGCGCGTTCGTCTACGGCGACCTCGCCGGATCCCACGCCACCGGCACCCTGCCCGACGTCGACGCGCCGGACGCACTGCCCGCGGAACAACTGGCCGCCGCGCACGAGCTGATCTACCGGCCGCTGCGCAACCCGGACGGCCCGCCCCAGCCACAGGTCGAGTACAAGCTGCGCCGCTTCGTCAACGACTATGTGGCACCGCCGAAGACGGCGACGAAGTTGTCGATCGCCGTCGAGACGTTCGAACGGATGGCGGGAGAGATCGCCGGGATGGGCGCGACCACCCCGCACGAGCTGATGCGCTGCGCGGAGGTCACGTTCATCCGCGACTGCGCCGAAATGGCGTCCCGCAGTTCCCTCACCAGGACCGAGAGCCGGTGGGGGCTGTACCACGAACGCGCGGACCTCCCGGACCAGCGGGACGACGAATGGGGTTACCACCTGAATCTTCGGCGCGGCGAGAACGGCGACATGGAGTTCTTCAAGCGCCCCGTCGAACCGTACTTCGTGCCGGTGCCCGGACTCGATTCCCTTCCGCCGGTGGACCGGACCGTCGTCCCCGTCGCTCAGCCGCCGCTGGTCGGGGGGCGTGCGCCGGTGGAGGAACGCTCCCGCATCGCGGCGCCTGCCCGGCAGGAGCCGTCCTCACCGGCCATCGTCGAGGTCCTCGGACTCGACGCCCCGAGCGTCGCCGAACTCGCACCGTACCTGCAGGACGCCGATCCGCAAGTCCGCGTCACGGCACTGTCGGTGCTGACCGAAGGGACCCCCGACGGATTCGGTGCCGCCCTCGTCGACGCGCTCGGCGACGGCGCGGTGGCGGTGCGCCGCGCCGCCGCCGACGGACTGCGCGAACTCGTCGAGGTGCTGCCGTCGGCCGACGGACTGGCCGAGCACCTTCGGTCGTCCGACGCCGTGGTCCGGGCCGCCGTGGTCGACGTCCTGCGCGCCCTGCACGGCGGCTCGGCGGAGCAGTTCCTGACCGCGCTGTCCGACACCGACCACCACGTCCGGATCGAGGCGGTGCGGGCACTGGTGTCACTGGACCGGTGGGAGTCGGTGGCCGAGGGCGCGCACGACGAGAACCGCGAAGTGCGGATCACCGTCGCACACGGCCTGGCCACCGTCGGGCTCGGCGGTATCGAGACGGTGCGCACGCTGGCCGGAGACCGGGATCCGCTGGTGCGCGCCGCCGCGCTCACGGCGTTCGCGAGCCTCGGTTGCCGCGGCGACGACGTCGCGCTCGCGACAGCGGCGCTGCGGGAGTCGGCCTGGCAGATCCGGCAGGGCGCCGCCCGGGCACTCGCCGGTGCGGAACCCGACGTCGCAGTGCCCGCGCTGGCGGACGCCCTGACGGATGCCCATCTCGACGTGCGCAAGGCGGCGGTCCTCGCACTCGGCCGGTGGACCGGCGACCGCGAAGCCGTCGGCGCCCTCACCGCCGCTCTCGAGGACACCGACGCCGACGTGCGGGCCTACGCGCGCCAGGCCCTCGCCGCCGCCGACCACGTTCCCGTCCCCTGAGCATGTGAGTGGCGATGCGTGCCGGGGCACACATCGCCACTCACATGGGGTCAGACGCTCGCGACGCCCGGCGCCAGGAACCGCTTGCCGTTGACGGCCTCGGACGTGCCGGTGCGGTCCAGGTACGGCGTAATGCCACCGTTCCAGAAGCCGAACCCGCCGCCGAGGATCAGGCAGAGATCGATGTCCTCGGCCGCCGCGACGACGCCCTCGTCGAGCATGATCTGAATCTCCTCGGCGAACGCGCGACGCGTGCGCTCCAGAACCTCTTCGGACGTGGACGCCGTGTCGCCCTGCTTCCACAGCGCCGCGACCTCGGGGTCGACGACCTGCGTGCCGTCGGCGCCGTAGCTCCACACGGCCGGCTTCTTCGCCTCGACGAGCGCCTCGAGCCCGGGGGAGTTGTGGAACCGCTCCGGGTACGCCGCGGCGAGGGTCTCGCCGGTATGCAACGCGACCGCCGGACCGACGAGCGCCAGCAGCGTGAACGGGGTCATCGGCATGCCGAGTTCGGCGATGGCGTTGTCGGCCACCTCGAACGGGGTGCCCTCGTCGACCGCGTTCATGACCTCACCGAGGGTGCGGATCAGGAGTCGGTTGAAGACGAACCCGGGCAAGTCGGCGGAACCGACGGCCGACTTCTTCAGCGCCTTCGCGGTGGCGAATGCCGTTGCCAGGGTGGCGTCGTCGGTCTTCTGGCCCTTGATGACCTCGAGCAGCGGCAGCACGGCGACCGGGTTGAAGAAGTGGAAGCCCACCACCCGCTCGGGGTGGTTCAGGTCCGCGGCCATCTCGGTGATCGACAGAGAGGACGTGTTGGTGGCGAGGATCGTCTCGGGGGCGATGTACTCCTCGAGTTCCGCGAAGATCTTCTTCTTCAGGTCGAGGTTCTCGAACACGGCCTCGATCACGAAGTCGGTGTTCGCGAACGCGGCCTTGTCGAGCGAACCGGACACGAGTGCCTTGAGACGGTTGGCGGCGTCGGGGGACAGCCGGCCCTTGCCCTGCAGCTTGTCGATCTCGCCGTGGACGTAGGCGACACCCTTGTCGATGCGCTCCTGGTCGATGTCGGTGAGGACGACCGGCACCTTCAGCTGGCGGACGAACAGCATCGCGAGCTGGCTGGCCATCAGACCGGCCCCGACGATGCCGACACCGGTGACCTTGCGCGCGAGCGATTTGTCCGGTGCGCCCGCGGGCCGCTTGGCCCGCTTGTTCACCAGGTCGAACGCGTAGAGGCCCGCGCGGAGTTCGTCGGCGAGCAGCAGGTCGGCGAGCGCCTCGTCCTCGGCGGCGAAGCCCTTGTCGAGCGACGCCGGGTCGGTGAGATCGGTGGTCCGGGCCAGCTCGAGGAGTTCGACGGCCTTGACCGGTCCGGGTGCGTTGTTCTTGGTCTTGCCCTCGACGATCGCCTTCGCGCGGGCGATCGCCTCGTCCCAGCCCGTGCCCCGGTCGATCTCGGGACGCGTGGGGGTGATCTCGCCGGCCAGGACCTGCGCCGCCCAGGCGAACGACTGCTCGAGGAAGTCTGCCGAACCGAACACCGCGTCGACGACGCCGAGTTCGAGGGCCTTCTTCGGGGTGAGCGTCCGGTTCTGGTTCAGCGCGTTCTCGAGGACGACGGTGACCGCATTCGAGGGACCGATGAGGTTGGGCAGCAACTGCGTTCCGCCCCAGCCCGGCACCAGCCCGAGGAACGTCTCGGGCAGACCCAGCGCGCCGGCGCTCTCGGAGGCGGTGCGGTAGTGGCTGTGCAGCGCCACCTCGAGGCCGCCGCCGAGCGCGACGCCGTTGACGAACGCGAATGTCGGCACGGACGATTCGCGCAGCCGGCGGAACACCTTGTGTCCGAGGCGGCCGAGTTCGAGCGCCTGGTCCCGGTTCGTGATGCTCGGAACACCCTTGAGGTCCGCCCCGGCGGCGAAGATGAAGGGTTTGCCGGTGATGGCGATCGCGACGGGGTGGGCGGCGAACGCCTCGTCCAGGGCCGCGTCGAGGGCCGCCAGGCCACCCGGCCCGAACGACGACGGCTTGGTGTGGTCGAAACCGTTGTCGAGGGTGATCAGCGCGACCGGGCCCTCGATGCCCGGTACCGCGACGATCTTGGTGTACGCGTTGGTCACGACCTCGTCGGCGAATGCCGTTGCAATGTCGGTCATCTACTTGGCTCCATCGAAGTTCGGGTTCTCCCAGATCACGGTTCCGCCCATGCCCAGACCGATGCACATCGTGGTCAGGCCGTAGCGGACGTCGGGGCGCTGGGCGAACTGGCGGGACAGCTGGGTCATCAGGCGGACGCCGGAGGACGCGAGGGGGTGGCCGCACGCGATGGCGCCGCCCCACTGGTTGACTCGCGGATCGTCGTCGGCGATGCCGTAGTGCTCGAGGAACGCGAGGACCTGGACGGCGAACGCCTCGTTGATCTCGAACAGGCCGATGTCCTCGATCTTCAGACCGGTACGCCCCAGCAGTTTCTCGGTGGCGGGTACCGGCCCGATGCCCATGACCGCGGGGTCGACGCCCTGGAACGCGAATCCGACCATGCGCATGCCGATCGGCAGCCCGAGTTCGAGCGCGGTGTCCTCACCGGCGAGGAGAGCGGCGGTGGCGCCGTCGTTCAGGCCGGCCGCGTTGCCCGCGGTGATACGGCCCGCGGGACGGAACGGCGTCTTCAGCTTCGCGAGGTCTTCGAGGGTGGTGCCCGGACGCGGCGGCTCGTCCTCGGTGGCCAGCCCCCAGCCCGCGGCGGAGCGGGTGGCGACGGGCACGAGGGTGTCGGCGATGAAGCCGGCCTTCCGGGCGGCCTCGTACTTGTTCTGGCTGGCGACGGCGTACGCGTCGGTGCGGTCCTTGGTGATGCTCGGGAACCGGTCGTGGAGGTTCTCGGCCGTGTTGCCCATGACGAGTGCGCTGGGGTCGACGAGGCGGTCGGCCAGGAACCGGGGGTTCGGGTCGGCGCCCTCACCCATCGGGTGGTGGCCCATGTGCTCGACGCCGCCGGCGATCACCACGTCGTACTGGCCGAAGCCGATGCCCGAGGCGGTGGTGGTGACGGACGTCATGGCGCCGGCGCACATGCGGTCGATAGCGAAACCGGGGACCGTCTCGGGGAGCCCGGCCAGGATCGCGGACGTGCGGCCGATGGTGAGGCCCTGGTCGCCCGTCTGCGTGGTCGCGGCGATGGCGACCTCGTCGATGCGCGCGGGGTCGAGTTGCGGATTGCGGCGAAGCAGCTCACGGATGGTCTTGACGACGAGGTCGTCCGCGCGGGTCTCCGCGTACATGCCCTTGGGGCCGGCCTTGCCGAACGGAGTGCGGATGCCGTCGACGAAGACGACGTTGCGTTGAGTTGTGGTGGATGGAGCCACGCGAATTCCTCCTGATGGAGCAGTTTGGTTCCGGATCACGGCCAGGCGTCCGGCCTCCAGACCAGCGTACCCCTACCGTTACTCGCGGGTAACTTAATGGGTACCTCATCAAGAATTCACGCGCTCACCCCGCGTGTCGGCGCTCGCGATCAGTCGTCGCCGGAGCCCTTCTGCTCGGCTGCGGCGCGCAGCGCGGTCGCCAGCCGGGGCACGGTCAGCATCCGCTGCCAGGGGCGCGCCCCGCCGGCGTCGAGCACCCCGTCGATCGCCGCCTCGTCCCCGTCCTCGGGAGCCGCCCAGTCCCAGCACAGCCTCCGGACGAGTTCCGGGGTCACCAGGTTCTCCACCGGCACCGACACCTCCGACCCGAGAGCGGCCAGCGCGGCGCGGGCCGCCGTCAGCCGATCCGCGGCGTCGGGGTCGTGCCGCGCCCACCGGCTCGCGGGCGGGGGGCCCGTGAACGGCGGGGTCTTCGGGGGAAGTTCGTAGTCCGGCAGCGCCGCGGCATCCTCGAGCGCCTGCAGCCAGATCCGGGAATGCCGCCGCTGCCGGGGACCGCCGAACACGGGCAGCGCCCGCAGCGCCTCGATGCTGCGGGGGTCCTTGGTCGCGGCGTCGATGATCGCCGAATCCGGAAGCACCCGGCTGGGGGAGACGTCGCGTTTGCGGGCCAGGTCCTCCCGGGCCTGCCACAGCGACCGTGCGGCGGCGAGTTGCCGCTGCGTCTTCAGCGACGTGATGTGCGACGTCCGCCGCCAGCGGTCGGCCTTGGGCTTCGGTGGTCCCGCGAGCCGGATGTGCTCGAATTCCTGTGCCGCCCACTCGCTCTTGCCCTGCTCGTCGAGTTCCGCGGCCATCACGTTCCGTAACTCGACCAGGACCTCGACGTCGAGGGCCGCGTAGTTCAGCCAGGTGTCGGGCAGCGGCCGCTTCGACCAGTCGGCGGCGCCGTGGCCCTTCCGGAGTTCGAGGCCCAGCGTCCGCTCGACGATGGCGGCGAGGCCGACCCGTTCGAACCCGGCGAGGCGCCCCGCGAGTTCGGTGTCGAACAGCGTCGCCGGCGCCAGGCCGATCTCCGCCAGTCCCGGCAGATCCTGGTCGGCAGAGTGCAGGATCCACTCCAGCGGGTTGATCACGTCCGCCAGCGGGGCGAGATCGGCGGCGGTGGGGATCGGGTCGAGGAGCACCGTCCCCGCACCCTCCCGGCGCAGTTGCACGAGATACGCCCGCGCCGAGTAGCGGAAGCCGGACGCCCGCTCGGCGTCGACCGCCAGCGGCCCGGTGCCCTCGCTCAGCGCGGCCGCGGCCTTCGCGACACCCTCCGCGGTGGTCACCACGTCGGGTACGCCGTCCCGGGGTGCGAGCAGGGGTACTACCTGCCTGCCGGGTTCTTCGGCGGGGACGGGTGACGAGGCGTCGTCGGTGACTTCGGACATGACAGCTGACTCTACGTCTCTTCGGGATTCCCGCAGCGCACCGGCGGGTTCACGGCCGGTTCCCCGCTGCCTCGACGAGCTCGTCCAAGGCCGCCGGAAACGCGTCGACGAGGTCCCAGAGGTGGGGCGCGAGTTCCGGGCAGCTCATCAGGCCGACGTCGAGTTGACCGTTCAGTGACATCACCGTCACGTTGAGCCCCGCGCCGTGGAAGATCGGGCCCAGCGGATACATCGCCCGGATCAGGGCGCCAAGAAAGTACAGCGGGACCGCAGGCCCCGGCACATTCGAGATCACCAGGTTGTGGACCACGGGATGCCGTTCCGCCAGGCCGAGGGTCGAATAGAGGCGCATCGCCGTGCCGAACACGGCCTGGCCGGCGAACTGCGACCAGTCCTGCAGCAGGCTCGCGCCGAGCGTCTCGTTGTGTTCCTTGGACGTCGAGTTGTGCTCGCCGATCGCCAGCAGGCGTTCGGCGGGATCCTCGATCTGGGTGCCGAGTTGGGTGAACATCCCGGACACCTGGTTGGTGCCGGGCCGGTCCGATTTTCCGTGGACCGACACCGGGACGATCGCGACCAGCGACTTGTCGGGCAGTTCCCTGCGGCTTTGCAGGTACTTCCGCAGTGCGCCCGAGCACAGGGCGAGGACGACGTCGTTGACCTTGACGTCGAACGCGTTCTTGACCGTCTTGACCTTGTCGAGGTCGAGTTGGGTGAACGCGAGATTGCGGTGACTGGTCAGCGTGCCGTTGAGGGACGTGCGCGGTGCGGTGAACGGCGCGGGCATCGCCTCGCCGCGCCGGGCCCGGCCGATCCAGCGGGGCAGCACCGTCAGGCTCTGGGGGACGATACGCAACAGTTTCGCGGGACGGGACGCGACGGCGAGCAGCCCGCCCACGACGATGTCGAGCGTGCTCGCCTGCCCTGCGCTCTCGGCGGAGTCGTCGCGGTCGGGCCGCGGGGCGTCCGGTTCGAGGCCGCACAGCTGGGCCATCATGTTCGCGCCGGTGATCCCGTCGACGCCGGCGTGGTGCATCTTCGACATCACGGCGACGGAACCGTCCTCGAGGCCCTCGATCACCCACATCTCCCACAGCGGCCGGGTGCGGTCGAGGGGGATGCCCGCGATGTCGCCGCACAGTTCGGCCAGCTCGTCGCGGCCGCCGGGGGCGGGAAGGGCGACGCGGTGGCAGTGCCGGTCGATGTCGAAGTCGGCGTCCTCGACCCACACCGGGTGGTCGAGGTTGAACCTGGAGTCCTGCAGCTTGCGCCGGAAGGCGGGAATCGCCTCGGTGCGGGCGCCGAGTTCGGCCTCGAGCCCGGCGAACGTGTATCCACCCGGAACCGTCGAGACGTCGAGGACGATGACTCCGCAGACGTGGAGGAGTTGCGTCGACGTTTCGAGGTAGAGGAAGGACGCGTCGAGACCGCTGAGTCGCTGCATGAACCGATACTAGAACACGTTCTAAAAGCTGGTCCAACGAATCGCGGAACCGCGAGGTCCGCGCGACGGTGGGCCGACGAGGCGGCGCCCGGTGTCGTTCTCGATCCACCCGCGCAGGGGTGCGGGGCGCAACCGCGCCATTAGAACATGTTCTACGGTGGGAGGTATGACCCGAGGCTTCGTTCTCCGGCAGGCCGTCGGCGCCGCACTCGCCGCCAACGCCCTGCGTCCCCTGCCCGGCGCGCCCACCTCGGTGGTCGCCTTCTTCTCGGGGTGGCTGACCACCGAACTCGCACCCCACCTCCTCGCCGTGACCGCCGCCGACGCCGCCCAGCACACCGCCCGTCACGGAACGCGGACCCGCAGCGACCGCGTCGGTCTCGCACTGGCCGCCGTCTCCGCCGCCGGGCTCGCCGCCGTCATCGCGACCGGCCGGGGCGCAGGAGCCGAAGCCGAATCCGCGCTCGTCGAGACGCTCGGCGAGAACTACACCGACCGCGACCACGCCATCGACCACCCCGCGCGACCGGTGTGGCGGCAACTCCTCAACCCGTTCTGGATGCGGAACAAGGCCGTCACCCGGGTCCGCAACCTCGCGTACGGGCCGGGCGGGCGCCGGGCCCGCCTCGACATCTACCACCGGCAGGACCTGCCGTCGAAGAGCCCGGTCCTCCTCCAGATCCACGGCGGAGGCTGGGTGATCGGGAACAAGGACCAGCAGGGCCTGCCGCTGATGCTCGAGATGGCCTCGCGGGGGTGGGTGTGCGCGGCCGTCAACTACCCGCTGTCGCCGAAGGCGAAATGGCCGGAACACCTGATCGCGATCAAGCGGGCCCTGGCCTGGCTCCGGGAGCACGTCGAGGAGTACGGCGGCAACCCCGACTTCATCGCCGTCACCGGCGGTTCCGCAGGCGGCCACCTCGCCGCCATGGTCGGCCTCACCGCGAACGACAGCCGGCTGCAGCCCGGATTCGAGGACGTCGACACGTCGGTCCAGGCGTGTGTGCCCTACTACGGCGTCTACGACTTCGCCGGCGACACCGGAATCAAGGCCGTCCTCCAGCGCGTGCACTCCGGACTGATGGCGATGGTGCTCGGCAAGAACGCCGTGTTCCCCGACGACTACCGGGCCGCGTCGCCGCTCGCGCACCTCCGGGCGGACGCACCGCCGTTCTTCGTGATCCACGGCACGAGCGATTCGCTCATTCCCGTCGCCGAGGCGCGGATCTTCGTAGACGAACTCCGGCAGGTGTCCGACAACCCCGTCGTCTACGCGGAACTGAAGGGCGCGCAGCACGCGTTCGACGTGTTCCCCTCGATCCGCAGCATCTCGGTCACGCAGGCCGTCGGGCGGTTCCTGGAATGGTCGCGCAGCGCCACCACCGACGTGCCCGCGGCGGGCACGGAATCGGCCTGACTACTTGCCGCCGAGCGTCTTCAGCTGCGCCACCCCGGCGGGCGGCAGACCGGCCGCGTACGCCAGCACCTCGCAGAATGCCTCGACGTGCGCGGCCAGTTCGACCGACGTCGCCGTCCACGACGCGCGCAGCTCCAGCTGATGCGCATGCGGGGGACCGGCGATGTCGCCGTACCGCACCGACGTTGTCGCGGTCACCGTCCCGCCGAGCGCGTTGAGGGGTTCGTGGCGCGACTCCAGCGCGTCGACGAGCCAGCTCCACGCCACCTCGGGAAGCAGGGGGTCGGACGCCACGGCGGCGTCCAGGTCGGCCTGAATGTAGGCGACCAGCCGCATCGTGCCGTTCCAGGCCTCGTCGCCCTCGGGGTCGAACAGGAGGATCAATCTGCCGAACGCGTCACCCTCGCTTTGCTCGGCGACGACCCCGGTGTCCTCGTGCACGACCTCGGCGCCGACGGCGTAGCTGAACGGCGCGAGTCGTTGCGGGGGCCGGATGGGACCCAGCTCGATGTCCGCGCGGACCTGCGCGGAATTCATCGCTTCGACGGCGGCGCGGAACTCGGCCGGTTCGGCGGGCGATCCCGAAGTCGTCACAGCCCGGGACGTTAGACCCGGACCCACGCATCTCGTCGGAGGCGCGCCGAGCAGGGCCGATCGGCGGCGGAGCCGCGGCATGGCAGCATGAGAGCTGCCGAAATTCGAGCAGGCAGAGAGCGCGAGGACCGATGAGCGGGTTGGAAAGCACCAATGCAGGCATGAGCGAACGGGCGACGTACGCCGCGAGGCGGGTGCTGCCCGACGCACCCCTCCTGGCGGCCGCGGAAGGCCGCGCTCCCGCCCGGCGCCCGGTGTGGTTCATGCGGCAGGCGGGCCGCTCGCTTCCCGAGTACCGCGAGATCCGGTCGGGGATCGGCATGCTCGAGTCGTGCTTCGATCCGGCACTGGTCTGCGAGATCACCATGCAGCCCGTGCGCAGGCACGGGGTCGACGCCGCGATCCTGTTCTCCGACATCGTGGTGCCGCTGAAGGCGGCCGGCATCGATCTGGACATCGTGGCCGGCACCGGTCCCGTCGTCGCGAATCCGGTCCGGTCGATCGCGGACGTCGCGGCCCTGCCCCGGCTGGTGCCCGAGGAGGTCGGCGCGGTCGCGCAGGCCGTGCAGTTGCTCACCGCGGAACTCGGGTCGACGCCGCTGATCGGTTTCGCCGGCGCCCCGTTCACCCTCGCCTCGTACCTGGTCGAGGGCGGACCGAGCCGCAATCACGAGCGCACGAAGGCGCTGATGCACTCCGACCCGAAGACGTGGCACGCGCTGCTCGGCACGCTCGCCGACACCACCATCACATTCCTGCAGACCCAGCTGCGCGCCGGCGTCGACGCGATCCAGCTGTTCGACTCGTGGGCGGGCGCGCTGTCGCTGGCCGAGTACCGCGAATTCGTGCTGCCGCATTCCGAGCGGGTGTTCGCCGAGGTGGCGAGCGCGAAGGTGCCGCGGATCCACTTCGGCGTCGGAACCGGTGAGCTGCTCGGCGCGATGGGCGAGGCGGGTGCGGATGTGGTCGGCGTCGACTGGCGCATCCCCCTGGACGTCGCGGCGCGCCGGGTCGGCCCGGGCAAGGCGCTGCAGGGCAACCTAGACCCCGCGGTGCTGTTCGCGGGACCGGCGGCCGTCGAGAAGCAGGTGCGCCGCATCATCGCGGAGGCCGACGCCGCCCTCGCCGCAGGCGCCACGGGACACATCTTCAACCTCGGGCACGGCGTCCTGCCCGACACCGACCCGGGTGCGCTGACCGCGCTGGTCGAGTTGGTGCACTCCCTGTGACCGGGTCGTCGCCGAACGTACTCGTCGTCGGCGGCGGCATCTCCGGGCTCGTTGCCGCGTACCGCCTGCGGCAACGGCTCGGCGCCGGTGCCCGGATCGTCGTCGCCGACGGCGCGCAGCGGCTCGGGGGCAAGCTGCGCACGGTGGATCTGGCCGGGGAACCCGTCGACGTCGGGGCGGAAGCCTTCATCGCGCGGCGCCCGGAACTGCCTGCCCTGCTCGGTGAACTCGGTCTCGCCGACCAGCTCGTGCATCCGGCGGGGCTGCGTCCGCTCATCTGGTCTGAGAACGCTCTGCACCCGCTGCCCGCCGACACCCTCATGGGGATCCCCGCGGACGAGAACAGCCTCCGGGGACTCGTCGACGAGCGGACCCTCGCGCGGGTGGCGGGGGAGCGGACGGTGCCCCTCGACTGGACGCCGGGTGACGACGTCTCCGTCGGTGCGCTGGTCGGCGACCGGTTCGGTGCGCAGGTGGTCCGGCGGTCGGTGGATCCGCTTCTCGGAGGGGTCTATTCGGGGCTGGCGGACACCATCGGTGTCCGCGCCGCCCTCCCCACCCTCGCGGCCGCTCTGGACCGCGGTGCCACGAGCCTGTCCGCCGCCGTGGCGGAGGCACTTCCCCCTCCCGTTGCAGGGCCGGTGTTCGGGGCGCTGCGCGACGGCTACGGCGTCCTGCTGCGCGCCCTGACGGACGCCGCGGGCGCAGAGATCGTGCACGAGCGAATAGAAGCGCTCGACCGCGACGGCGACGGCTGGTCGGCGGACCCGGTGGGCCGGGTGGACGGTGTCGTGCTCGCCGTGCCCGCTCCGCAGCTCGCCGAACTGCTCGCCGGCATCGCCCCCCGCGCGGCGGCGGCCGCCGCCGACATCCCGCTGGCCTCCTCGGCCGTCGTCGCGCTGGCCCTGCCTGCCGGCACCGACATCCCGCAGAACTCCGGGATCCTGGTCGCCACCGACACGTCGCTCGGCGCGAAGGCGTTCACCCTGTCGAGCCGCAAGTGGCCGCACCTCGCCGAGCGGGAGGTCACCCTCGTGCGGGCATCGTTCGGACGGTTCGGCGACGCCGCCGTCGTCGACGCACCCGACGACGAGCTGATCGCCGCGGCCCGGCGCGACCTCGCGACCGTCACCGGGGTGTCCGCGGAGCCCGTCGCCGCACACGTCCAGCGCTGGCACGGCGGACTGCCGCAGTACGGTCCCGGCCACGTCGAGCGGGTGGCGGTGATCGAGCAGGAAATCGCAGGTCTGGACGGTGTCGAGGTGTCCGGGGCGCTCCTGCGGGGGGTGGGTGTACCCGCGTGCGTGGCCGCTGCGACGACGGCGGCTGCACGGCTCTCCGGGCGAGTGGCACGATAGACCCATGGCACGCCTCGACTTCGACGCATTGAATTCTGAAATCCGCTACCTCATGTTCTCGGTGTTCCAGGTGGAACCCGGTGTACTCGGGGACGACCGGGAAGCTGTGATCAAGGAGGCACGGATCTTCTTCGACGCTCAGGCCGAGAAGGGTGTCGTGGTGCGCGGGCTCTACGACGTGGCGGGACTGCGCGCCGACGCCGACTTCATGATCTGGACGCACTCGGCGAGCATCGAGGCCCTCCAGGCCACGTACGCCGACTTCCGCCGCACCACCGCCCTGGGCCGCGCGAGCAAGCCCGTGTGGAGCAACGTCGCGTGCCACCGTCCGGCCGTCTTCAACAAGAGCCACATCCCGGCGTTCCTGGCAGGCGAGGATCCGGGCAACTACATCTGCGTGTACCCGTTCGTCCGCTCCTACCAGTGGTACCTGCTGCCCGTCGACGAGCGCCGGAAGATGCTCGCCGACCACGGCATGGCGGCCCGCACCTACAAGGACGTGCGCGCCAACACCGTGCCGGCGTTCGCACTCGGCGACTACGAGTGGATTCTCGCGTTCGAGGCGCCAGAGCTGTACCGCATCGTCGACCTCATGCGCGACCTGCGCGCCACCGAAGCCAGGCTGCACGTCCGCGAGGAGGTGCCGTTCTTCACCGGCCCGCGGGTGGATGTGGAGAAGCTCGTCGCGGCTCTGCCGTGATCTGACGCACGAGAAATGAGTGACGCCGACGGGGCCCGCAGGGCGCCCCGCTACCAGCACATGTCGCACTGGGGCATGTTCGAGGCCGAGGTCGCCGACGGCGACGTCGTGGCCGCGCACCCGTACACCGGCGACGCCGACCCGTCACCGGTGCTGGGCAACCTCGCCGGGTCGGTCCGCACCAAGGCGCGGATCACCGGTCCGGTCGTGCGCCGGGGGTGGCTGGAGAACGGCCCGGGACCGAGCACGTCCCGCGGCTCCGACGAGTTCGTGCCGGTGGACTGGGAGGAGCTGACCCAGCGGCTGGCGAACGAACTGCGCAGGGTGGTCGACACCCACGGCAACAGCGCGATCTACGGCGGTTCGTACGGCTGGGCCAGCGCGGGCCGGTTCCATCACGCGCAGAGCCAGGTCCACCGGTTCCTGAACACCCTCGGCGGCTACACCCGTTCGGTGCACAGCTACTCGCTGGGCGCGACGGGCGTCGTCATGCCCCGGGTGGTGGGCACGCACTGGAAGATGTTCGCCCGCTCCACGTCCTGGAGGCTCATCGCCGAGCACACCGACGTCATGGTGTGCTTCGGCGGCGTCCCCCTCAAGAACACCGGCGTCAATCACGGCGGCACCAGCGACCACCCCACCCGTGACGCCCTCGATGCCCTGCGGCGGCGCGGCGGATCCGTCGTGTCGTTCAGCCCGTTGAGCGACGACGTGCACGGCGTCGCCGAACGGCACGCGCCGGTGCCCGGCACCGATGTCGCGATCATGCTGGCCCTCGCGTACGTTCTCGCGTCGGAAGGCCTGCACGACACGGCGTTCCTCGCCAGCCACTGCGTCGGCTACGACCGCTTCGAGGACTACCTGCTCGGACGCTCCGACGGTGTCCCGAAGTCGCCGGCCTGGGCGGAGCGGATCTCCGGCATCGCCGCCCCGGACCTGGTGGCCCTCGCCCGGCGGATGGCGGCGGGCCGGACGATGGTGACCGTCACCTGGTCGCTGCAGCGGGTCCGGCACGGCGAGCAGGCCCCGTGGATGGGGGTCACCCTCGCCGCGATGCTGGGCCAGATCGGCCTTCCCGGTGGTGGTTTCGGTCACGGCTACGGTTCCATGAACGAGCCCGGGCTCGCCCCGGTCCCGTACCCGCTGCCCACCCTTCCTCAGGGTCTGAACCCGGTCCGCGACTTCATCCCCGTGGCCGCGGTCTCGGACATGCTCCTGAACCCGGGTGCCCCGTTCGACTACGACGGTCAGCGGCTGACATACCCGGACATCAAGATGCTCTACTGGGCGGGCGGCAACCCGTTCCACCACCACCAGGACATTCCGCGTCTGCGCCGCGCACTGGCCCGGCCCGACACGATCGTGGTCCACGACCCCTACTGGACGCCGATGGCCCGGCACGCGGACATCGTCGTCCCGTCCACCACGTCGCTCGAGCGCGCCGACATCAGCTGCACCCGCAACGATCCGCTGCTCGTCGCCATGCACGCCGCGGTGACGCCGTACGCCGACGCGCAGGACGACTACGACACGTTCGCCGCCGTCGCCCGGAAACTGGGCGTCGGCGAGAAGTTCACCGAGGGCCGCACGTCCGGGCAGTGGCTCGAGCACCTGTACGGGCAGTGGCGGGACTTCGTCCGCGCGGACGGCGGACCGGCGCCGAGTTTCGACGATTTCTGGACGCAGGGCCACGTGCGGATGCGCACCGAGGACGACCTGATCCTGTTCGGCGACTTCCGGGCGGATCCGGTGAAGTTCCCGCTCGGCACCCCGAGCGGGCGGATCGAGATCTTCTCCGAGGACATCGACGGATTCGGCTACGACGACTGCGCCGGCCACCCCCGGTGGTACGAGCCGGAGGAGTGGCTCGGCGGCCCGCGGGCCCGGCAGTTCCCGCTGCATCTGATCGCCAACCAGCCACGCACCCGCCTGCACAGCCAACTCGATCACGGCGGCACCAGCCAGAAGTCGAAGATCCGGGGCCGCGAACCGCTGCGCATCCATCCGGACGATGCCGCCGACCGCGGACTGACCGGCGGCGACGTCGTCCGGGTGTTCAACGACCGGGGCGCGTGCCTCGCCGGTGTGGTGGTGGACGAGGGTGTCCGCCGCGGTGTGGTGCAGCTGTCGACGGGGGCCTGGTACGACCCGCTCGACGCGACCGACCCGGATTCGCTCTGCGTGCACGGGAACCCGAACGTGCTGACCCCGGACGTGGGGACGTCGTCACTCGCCCACGGCTGCACGGGCCAGCACGTGCTCGTGCAGATCGAACGCTACGACGGCGAGCTGCCGCCGATCCGGGCGTTCGATCCGCCCACGATCATTCGCCGGCCGGTTCCAGAACCAGCGAGATCGAATTGATGCAGTACCGCTGATCGGTGGGGGTGGGGTAGCCCTCGCCCTCGAAGACGTGGCCGAGGTGGCTGTGGCACGTCGCGCAGACCACCTCGACGCGGCGCATGCCCAGCGAGGTGTCCTCGCGGAGGATGACGGCGTCCGAGTCGGACGGGTCGAAGAACGACGGCCACCCGCAGTGCGATTCGAACTTCTCGGTGCTGCGGAACAGTTCGGCGCCACAGGCCCGGCAGTGGTAGACGCCTTCCGTCTTGGTGTCGGTGTACTCGCCGACGAAGGGGCGCTCGGTGCCGGCCTGGCGCAGCACCGCGTACTCCTCGGGAGTCAGTTTCTCGCGCCACTCGCTGTCGGAGAGAGCAACCTTCGGGGCGGACTGCGTGGGATCCTGCTGCTGCGAACTCATGGCTCCACGCTAATACGTTTCGCCGGTTCCGGCCGTGAGGCCCCGGCGACACGGCTACGTCTTGGCGGCGGCCGACTCGATCTGAGGCTGCCGGTCCGGTTCCGGCTCCCGCGGAGTCTCGGGGGCCTTCTCGCCCGGTTCGAGGAGGAACGCCGGATCGATGCCCCGGTCGAGGCGGCCTTCGCGTCGCGCCGTGACGTAGCGGACGGTGAGCACACCGAAGATCACGAGGAGCATCAGACTCCACCCCAGCGTGGTCTTCATGTACTCGGCGGTCCGGCCGGCCTCGATGAACCGGCTCGACAGCCAGCTGTCGTAGCTCATGAAGCCGTACACGGCCAGCCACGCCGGCCAGTTCCGCATCACCGAATTCTTCAGCACTACGGACATCAGGAGCGGGAACAGCATCATCGAGTAGTACATCTGGCCCAGCGAGCCGAGCAGCCACGACGCGGTCAGCAGAACCCCGGACGTGGTGACCACGAAGAACAGTTCGTCGTGGCGGTAGAAGCGGTGGAGCAGCCACAGCGACGAGAGCACGATGGCGGCGAAGACGCCGCGCAGCGCCCAGATCATGCCGGTGGGCAGACCGTAGTACTTGCCGTTGCCGACGATCGCGCTGTTGAAGTAGTCGCGCGACTCCATCAGGTACGGCACCGTGTGGTGCACGAAGTCCATCGGGTCCGCCGACAGCTGCCACGCGACGGCGGTGAGGATGAGGGGGATGCCGATCGCGGTGACGAACACCTTCCACTGTCCGCGCACCAGGGGCAGCAGCAGAAGTGGGGCGAGGATCGGTTTGACCGCGAACGTCAACCCGATGGCGACGCCGGACCACATGTCCTTGCGCTTCATGAGCAACACCAGGAACGCGATCTCACCGAGCAGGACGAGACCGTTGATGTTGGTGAAGACCAGGGTGTTGGTGACGGTCTCGGACGAGAACGTGGCGAGCAGCAGGATCGGGGCCGCGATGGAGTTCAATCCCAGGCCGAACAGCCGTAGTAGCAGGTACAGCGCGATCACGATGGCGATCGCGTTCGCGATGATGAACAACCAGCGGGACTTCTCGGGGTCGATCACCGCGATCGGCGCCATCAGCAGCGTCCCGGACGGCGGATACAGGTAGTGCGGATCGACCCAGTTGAAGTTGGCGGTGTAGACGGGACGCCCGTTGAGGAAGGCCAGCGCGGCGTTGTAGACCGGCCGGAAGTCGTCGGTGATGTACCCGTTGACCGCCTTGACGACCACTCGATGCAGCACGGTCATGACGGCGATCGGCCACAGCGCGAAGTTGATTACCTCGTTGGCAGTCCGCCCGGTGCGCGGTTCGAGTTGTCGAAGGAACACCACGGCACGGTACACCGAGATGCCCTGACGTGCGGTCACGCACCCCCTGCGGGTGTCGGGCGGAACACCTCCGCTAGGCGGGGCAGGCGCTCCCGTCCGGCGGCAGCTTCCCGTCCGTGACGTAGGTGACGATCGACTTCTGCGCGCAGTCCGAATGGGTGGCGGGGTGGCCGCTGCCGTGCCACGTCAGCGTCGCCGTCGCGGCGCCGGCACTCGACACGGCCCCCGTCACCGTCCCCACCCCGGCGTTCCCGACGACCGGGTCGGCGGTGCCGCTGAGCACCAGGACCGGCAGTGTCAGCTCGCCGGGCAGGGCGGGGGGCGCGGTCGCGGGCCAGGACGTGCAGGTGAGCAGGCCGACGGCGGCGTTCGGGCCGAACAGCGGGAACCGTTCGCCCCACAGCTTCTGCAGTTCCCGGACCCGGTCGGGTGCGGGCCACTGCTGGCCGTCCGTGCAGCGGGTGATGAACTGGCCGTCGCTCTCGTAGGCGGCCTCGGCCTGCGCGATCGCCGCGAGGATCGGCGCCGTGTTCCCGGTGAGGGCGGCGGACACCGCATCCGACAGGGCGCGGACGCGGCCCTGCTGGTCGCCGCCTGCCGCCGCGAGCGACCCGGACACCGCGGTGAGGAGGGCGTTCGCGGAGACCCCCGGGATCTGGCCGTTCGCGGCGCGGGTGACGGCGTCCGTCACCGCGGCGCGGGGATCAGCGCCGAGGGAGCAGTTCAGGGCGGTGCACTGGCGGGCGAACGCGTCGAACGCCGCCTCCTGACCCGCCACCTGCTGCTCCGTGACGGTCGCGGCGTCCACCGTGGTGACGGCGGGGGAGTCGAGGACGAGCCGGCCGACCCGGCCGGGGTACTTGGCGGCGTAGCTGAGCGCGACCGCGCTGCCGTTGCCGGTGGCGAGGATCCCGAGCGCGTCGACGTCCCAGGTGCGGCGCAGTTCCTCGATGTCGTCGGCGGCGTGGGTGCTGTCGAACGCGAGTTCCTGCGGCTGCAGGTAGTCGGTGCACGCGATGGTGGCGTCGCGGCCCAGCGCGGTCACCTTGTCGACCTGGTCACCCGTCCCCGGGTCGAACTGCCCGAGATCCGCCAGGCTGCTGCGGAGTTCCGGGGTCAGGCACTCGATCTCCTGCGAGGCGGCGATCCCACGGCGGTCCACCGCGACCACCGGACGCGTCGAGAGCAGCGACGTCAGACCACCGGTGCTCAGCGCTGCGAGCGTCGCGGTCGACGACCGGTCCGATCCCGACGTGAGCACGAGCGGGGCCGCGTTCTCGGGGGTGTCCGCGAGCCGCGCCCGCATCGCGCCCATCGTGAAGGTCCCGGGCAGGGTGCCGCTCTCGTCGACGGCCGCCTCGTAGGAGCCGCATTCGAAGATAAGCCCGGCAGGGGATGTCGTGCCCGGGCCCAGGGCGCCGAGCGTGCTTTGCGTGCAGTCCGTCCACGCCAGGTCGTTCTTCGGGGTCTGCAACACGGGCGGGGCAGAGTCGGGGTTCTCGGTCTCGGTCGCGGTGGGTTCGCTGCCGCCGCCCTCGCGCTCGACTGCCACGTGCGGGCGGTTGGACGGTCCGGCTCCGCACGCGGTGCACACCACGAGAACCATTGCGAGCAACACCGATCTGCGCATGGCGACCACCCTGCCAGGTTCCCCTACGGGCGGGGCATCCGCACCCATCGGGTGAGGACGGTGCCGTCGGTGTCGGTGAGGATGTGCGCGGGAGTCATCGCGGTGATCCGGGCATTCGGTGCGGTCGCGACGCGACCGGCGGTTCCCCCGGCGAGCACCGGCGCCGTGGTCAGGCAGACCTCGTCGACGGCGTCGTCCGCGATCAGCTGCCCGAACAGGCTCGGGCCGCCCTCGCAGAGCACGCGCCGGAGTCCGAGGTCGTCCAGCGCCGCGAGCAGTCCTTCGCTGGTGATCTGCCCGTCGCCGGCCGTGACGATCCGGGCACCCGCGTCGGTGAGGGCGCGGATCCGCGCCGGGTCCGCGCCCGAGCACGTGACGACGATCGGGGCCACCTCGGTGTCCGTGAACAGGCGGGCCCGCGGGTCGAGGTGGGCGCGGGCGGACACGACGGCGATCGGCGGGACCTCCGGCATCCCCGAGGCCACCCGGCGACGCCTGCCCTCGGCGCCGACGCGCGCCCCGCCGTAGTTCTCCGCCCGGACGGTTCCCGCCCCGACCAGCACGACGTCGGCCAGTTCCCGCAGGGTCGCGAAGACCAGTGCGTCCGCGGGGGTGCCGAGCGCCCCGCTGACCCCGTCGACCGAGACGGCGCCGTCGATGCTGCTCACGAAGTTGACGCGGATCCACGGTCGTGGGGTCTCCGCCGGGTAGGCGTACAGCTCGCGCAGCGTGTTCGCGGCCGATTCGCTGGACTCCTCCCGGACGGGCGGACGGTCCGGTGTGAAAAATGTCGCAATATGTACACGGTGCATGTTGGTGATCACAACACGTGGATACCCTGCTTGTATGCATGCACGTCTTGTCGATCGCAGCCCCGTGGTCCCCGCTGATCAGTTGGTAGCTCAGATGGTGCCCCCGGCCATGTTCGACGAGGTGAGCTTCGCGTCGTACATTCCCGATCCCGCAGAACCCAGCCAGGCCGCCGCGGTCCAGAAGGCGGAGGAGTTCGCGAAGAAGGTCGTGAAGATCCGCAGCGGCGGTCGACGCGGTCTGTTCGGGAAGAAGACGCCGGCCACCGGTGCCGGTCTCTACCTCGACGGCGGCTTCGGCGTCGGCAAGACTCACCTCCTGGCCTCGATCTTCCACAGCGTCCCGTCGCCCAAGGCGTTCGGCACGTTCGTGGAGTTGACGCACGTCGTCGGCGCCCTCGGCTTCAACAAGGCCGTCGAGCAGCTGTCCGACCACAGCGTCCTGTGCATCGACGAATTCGAACTCGACGACCCGGGCGACACCATGCTGGTCTCCCGCCTGCTGTCGGAGTTGTCGGCGCGCGGCGTGTCCATCGTGGCGACGTCGAACACGCTGCCCGGCCAGCTCGGTGAGGGCCGATTCGCCGCACAGGACTTCCTGCGGGAGATCAAGAAGCTCGGCTCCATCTTCGAGACGATCCGCGTCGACGGACCCGATTACCGCCACCGCGACCTGCCGCCGGCCCCGGACCCGATCTCCTCGGAGGAGCTCGCCGAGCGCGCCGACAGCATCCCCGGCGCCACTCTCGACGACTTCGACGCGCTGTGCACGCACCTCAGCACGCTGCACCCGTCCCGCTACAACAAGCTGGTCGAGGGCATTCCGGCTGTGTTCCTGGACGGCGTCCACCCCGCGGAGGACCAGTCGGTCGCGCTGCGTCTGGTGGTCCTCGCCGACCGCCTCTACGACGCGAGCATCCCGGTCACCGTGGCCGGGGCCAAGCTCGACGCGATCTTCACCCCCGAGATGCTGGCCGGCGGGTACCGGAAGAAGTACTTGCGTGCCACGTCGCGCCTGCTGGCGCTCTCGCGGTTCGAGGTCGCGGCGAGCTGACCCGGCTCGCTACAGCGCCCGCTGCATCACGAAATCATGGTGCAGTTGGGTGCCGACGACGAACGTCTTCGTTCCGACCTGCGCGAATCCGTGCTTCGCGTAGAAGCGCTGGGCTCGCACGTTCTCCTGGTTCACCCCCAGCCACAGCCCGGCGCACCCCGCCGCGACCGCGCGTTCGACGATCGCATCCATCAGCGCGGACGCGACACCGGTCCCGTGATTGCCGGGCAGCACGTACAGCTTGCTGATCTCGGTGGTCGGCCGCAGGGTCACGACCCTGCCGACGTCCGGATCGGCGGGTTCCCCGTCGATCAGCATCGCGTAGCCGACGATCGCCCCGCCGTGCGTGACCTTGAGAACGGTGCGGTCGGGGTCGGTGAGGTACTCGGAGAACCGTTCCGCGGACAGCACGTCGTCGATGAACGTGGCGATGTCGTCCTGCGTCGCCCCGGGCGGGCACGCGAGGGGGAACGTCGCCGCGGCGACGTCGGCGATCGCTTCGGAATCCCAGATTCCCGCCGGGTCGATTTCGACAGTCACAGCTGATCCACCGCGTCCTTCGCTTCCCGAAGTGTCATCCCCGTACTGTCCCGCAGCAGGCCGACCGCCGCAACGGTCCGGCCGTACTCGACCGTGGCCTTCGCGTGCCGCACGCCGATTCCGTCCCGCGCGACGAGAAGCTTGATCGCCTCGGTGGTCCGGCCCCGGTCCAGGAGGCACGTCACCTCGTCCCGGGTGGCGTCGTCGAGTTGCCGCCACGTCGATGCGGGATGCAGGTCGGGTGGGGTGTGCGAGCCGCCACGACAGGACCGCGACGAGACCAGAACCGCGATGTAGACGTTTCCCACCGCGATCACGAACCATCCCCAAGTCGGCATGACCTAAGTAGAACATCTGCTGTCGGTCGCGATCCGGGGCCCACTCGGATTGCTCGTCCCGGTCCGGGGCGAACGCGGGCGCCAGGAGAAGGAGCCCGACCGCGAACAGGAGCGGGACCACGAACCCGATCCGCAGGCTGGTCGCGACGGCGACGCCGCCGATGATCGCTCCGCCCACGAGGGTTCCCGCGTAGTTGAACACGTTGATCCGCGCCGCGACGTCGTCGACCTGTCCGGCGGGCGCCAGCCGTCCGGTGGCGCTCAAGCACAGGGGACCGAGGCCCACGACGAGGAATCCTCCGATGGCGACGGCCGGGGACCCGGCGAACACGACGACCGCCATTCCGGCGACACCGACCGCCGATCCCGCACGGACGACGGCGATCTCGCCGTACTTCGCGACCCAGAAGTCGCCGCTGAGCCGCGACACCAGGGCCGGTTCCCGGCGGCGGAGGAGCCGGGAACCGCAACAGGCCAGACCGGCGGTCACGACGAACGCCGCCGTCAGCTGGGCGGCGGCGACCACGATGACCGTGTCGTCGAACCCGAATCGGTCCTGGTACTGCGGCAGCTGGGTGAGGACGGCTGCGAGGAGGAAACCCTGCAGTCCGAAGGCGGCCGCGGCGGCGATCCGTGCCGATCGGTGGTCGGTGGACACGTCCGCGCGTGGTGGATCCGTCATGAGCCGGCCTTCGGTCGTGGACATCCGATGATTGGACGAGTGTCCAATACTTTGCGGGGATGCGCAGCGTTCTCCGGATCGGCGGGCGATATGTCCGAAGGCGACGGTCGGTGAGGTGCCCGGAACAAGACTGAGCCCCAGCCTTGGATGGGGGGTCATGGCTGGGGCTCATTGCCATCGGGGGGGTGGATGGCAAGTTCGACGATACATGAGGAATTCCTCACGTTCCAGAAGCAGGGGTAACGATTTCGTCACCCGACCGTCGCCGGCGCTACCGCACGCACCGGGGTTGTCTCGGCGGACGGTTGTCGCTTACAGTGTCCTCCATGCAGCGCATCCTCGTAGTTCTCCGCCGTAGCGGGGTCTGATACGGACCGACCCCTCGCTGCGGGTCGTTGAGCTACGCGTTGGTCCTCCCTCCTTTCAGGAAGACCACGAGAATGAGCGCCAACACTTCTTTCGCTTCGACCTTTCCCTCGTCGGCACCGGCCACCGATCCGTTCGCCGCGCGCCACGGCAAGTCGCTGCCGTCGGAACTCCGCACCGAGGCCGCCGGAATGACCTGGAACGCGTTCGACACCGTCTACGCACCGTCCAACGGTCCGTTCCGCCTGGGTAGCTGGTCGGAAACGAAGACCGGACCCGGAATGTGGGATTTCGAAGCCACCCTCGGCATCGGCGAATCGATCTGCAAGACCGGTGCGAGCGCGCCCGGCCCGGTCGCCGCCATGACCTCGATGCTGTACGACGCGGGGTGTGCGATGGAGATCCTGTCGTTCCATCAGCACGAGATCGGGCACCGCACCGCGACCTTCCTGCTCTGTGAGAGCGCCGGCATCCGGCTCTGGGCGATGGGAATCGGGGAGTCCCGCACGGAATCGACTCTGCGCGCAATGATCTCCGGCGCCAACCGGCTCCGGCCCGCCTGACCCGCAACGACGTGCGGCCCCGGTCGATGACCGGGGCCGCACGTCGTGAACTGTTCGGTTGAACGCGAAATGGTGCGCGATACTGGGATTGAACCAGTGACCTCTTCCGTGTCAGGGAAGCGCTCTCCCGCTGAGCTAATCGCGCGGGACGGAAAAAAGAGAGCGGACGACGGGATTCGAACCCGCGACCCCAACCTTGGCAAGGTTGTGCGCTACCAGCTGCGCCACGTCCGCATTCGTGAAGGCCCCTTCCGGGGCCGTCACTGTCGAGCAAGTCAAACATCTAACAGTCGAGCATCTAGCATCTATCTCGGTGCGCGATACTGGGATTGAACCAGTGACCTCTTCCGTGTCAGGGAAGCGCTCTCCCGCTGAGCTAATCGCGCGAGGTGGAGACGGGAATCGAACCCGTGTGCACGGCTTTGCAGGCCGTTGCCTCACCACTCGGCCACTCCACCGTAAAGGTTGAGTCCAACCTCTCGAGCGGACGACGGGATTCGAACCCGCGACCCCAACCTTGGCAAGGTTGTGCGCTACCAGCTGCGCCACGTCCGCATGCACCGTGTAACTCGCGGAGAATGTTCTCCGTGGTGCGGTTGAGAACATTAGCGGACCATCCGCGATAGTTACAAATCTGCAGGTCAAGGCATCAGACGGTGAACTGGGCGTGAACGGGGCCGGGTCGCGGGCGCGCCACATGCGGGGTCCGGCACGAATCCCACCCGAATCCCATCGGGGTGATTTTCGTTCGGCCGCCGGGTCTGTTAATGTTCCAACTCGTTCGAGCGCGAGTGTTTGCGCGCCTCGGTCCCGTGGCTCAGTGGAAGAGCGTCCCGTTCACACCGGGGAGGTCGCTGGTTCGATCCCAGCCGGGACCACCGAAAGAAGAGGCCGTTTCCGAAATCGGAAACGGCCTCTTCTTTTTCGTGTGCGCACCCGGAAAATCGGTTGTTGCCGCTCTCCGGTGCGACGGACAATGAACTGAGCCGGCCGAAATTTCCCGGGTGATCCGCTACCGAAGGACTGAAGTCCCATGTTCCCCGTGAGGCTGGAAGGCACCACCGCGCCGACATTGATGTGGGCGGAGGAGCAGACCATCGAGCAGGCTGCGTTGCAGCAGCTGCGGAACATGGCGGACCTGCCGTGGGTGCACGGGGTCCGCGTCATGCCCGACGTCCACGTGGGCAAGGGCGCGACGGTCGGTTCCGTCATCGCGATGCGGGCGGCGGTCGCCCCCGCGGCGGTCGGCGTCGACATCGGCTGCGGAATGACGGCGGTCCGGACCGATGTGACCGCGGGCGACCTGCCCGACACCCTGCGGTCGATGAGGTCGCACATCGAGCGGGCGGTGCCCGTCGGTTTCGCCATGCACGAGCACTCGGTGAACGTCGGCGCGCTGGGTACGGATGCCGGGGGAGTGAAGAAGGGGTGGCACCGCTTCTGGCAGGAGTTCGGCGACCTGCATTCCGGCGTGCAGTCCCGGGAGTCGCGGGCGATGAAGCAGATCGGCACCCTCGGCGGCGGCAACCACTTCATCGAGGTGTGCCTGTCGGACACCGACGAGGTCTGGCTGATGCTGCACTCCGGGTCACGCAACATCGGTAAGGAACTGGCGGAGCGGCACATCGCGGTGGCGCGGGCTCTGCCGCACAACCAGCGGCTGGTCGATCGCGATCTCGCGGTGTTCCTCGCAGGCAGTAAGGAGATGGACGCGTACCGCCACGACCTGACGTGGGCGCAGGAGTACGCGGCCCGGAACCGTGCCGTCATGCTCACGCTGGTGATGCGGGCCTTCCGGCAGTCCCTGCCCGGCAGAACGGTGCGGTTCGACGAGCCGATCTCCTGTCACCACAACTATGTGTCGGAGGAGATCGTCGACGGCGAGCCGATGCTCGTCACGCGTAAGGGCGCGATCCGGGCGGGCCGGGGTGATCTCGGACTCATCCCCGGGTCGATGGGCACCGGTTCCTACGTGGTGCGGGGCCTGGGCTCCGAGTTGTCGTTCAATTCGGCGTCGCACGGGGCGGGACGGACGATGAGCCGCACCAAGGCGAAGAAGAGGTTCACCGTCGAGGACCTGGTGCGGCAGACGTCCGGCGTCGAGTCGCGTAAGGACGCCGGCGTGATCGACGAGATCCCCGGCGCCTACAAGGACATCGAGCAGGTGATCGAAGCGCAGGCCGATCTCGTCGAGGTCGTGGCACACCTGCGGCAGGTCGTCTGTGTGAAGGGGTGACCGCAGGTCGCGGTCGGTAGGGTGGACTGGTGACCAGCAGAGAAGCTCGACCGGGACCCGCGCCCGAGAACAGGGATGTGGACGACTCGGATCTCTCCCCGTTCCAGGAAGCGGAGAGCCGCTGGCGCCGGTGGCGGGCACACGTCGCCGCGCGCCCGAGCCTCAACCTGGCGTACCGCATCGTGGTGGGGGTGATCGGCGTTCTCGTGCTCGCCGCCGGGATCGTCGCGATCCCGTACCCCGGCCCCGGCTGGCTGATCGTATTCGCGGGGCTCGGCATCCTCGCGTCCGAGTTCGCGTGGGCGCACCGGTTGCTGCACTACGCGCGGCAGCGCTACGACAAGTTCATGGACTGGTTCTCGCGGCAGTCGCTGGTGGTCAAGGGGGCGGGCGCGTTGCTGACGTGTGCCGTCGTCCTCGCCACGCTGTGGTTGCTTGGGACGTTCGGGCTCGTCGGGACGTGGATCGGCCTCGACTACCCGTGGCTGGAGAGCCCGCTCTAGCCGGACGCATGATTGGGTGTCACTGCTGGGCCGATAACATGGGCTGGCACATTCACCATGTCTGCACCGCACACCTCACCTAGGAGAACATCGCCGTGAGCACCCCCGCATCCGCCGCCCCAGCCACCCTCGTCCGGGTGCCCGCGGGGACGACGGCCGGTACAGCGGTTCGGGAGGCCGGCTACCCGAGCAAGGGCCCGGACGTCGTCGTCGTGGTCCGTGACGCCGAGGGCCAGCTCAAGGACCTGTCCTGGGTGCCCGACGCCGACGTCGAGGTCGAACCGGTCGCGGCGAACACCGACGACGGCCGCAGCGTCATCCGCCACTCGGCGGCGCACGTGCTCGCGCAGGCCGTCCAGCAGGAATTCCCCGAGGCCAAACTCGGCATCGGCCCGCCGATCAAGGACGGCTTCTACTACGACTTCGCCGTCGAACGCCCCTTCACTCCCGAGGACCTCGCGAACCTCGAGAAGCGGATGAAGAAGATCGTCAAGGGATCGCAGCGGTTCTCGCGCCGCGTCGTCGACTCGCTGGAGGAGGCGCGCGCCGAACTGGCGAACGAGCCCTTCAAGCTCGAACTCATCGACGACAAGTCGGGAATCGACGATCCGGAGATCATGGAGGTGGGCGGCAACGAGCTCACCATCTACGACAACCTGGACCCGCGGACCGGCGAGAAGGTGTGGGGTGACCTGTGCCGCGGCCCGCACATTCCCACCACCAAGCACATCCCCGCGTTCAAGCTCACCCGCAGCTCGGCGGCGTACTGGCGCGGCAACCAGGACAACGCCGACCTCCAGCGCATCTACGGCACCGCGTGGGAGTCGGCGGAGGCGCAGGAGCAGCACCTGGAACTGCTCGCCGAGGCCGAGCGCCGCGACCACCGCAAGCTGGGGTCGGAACTCGACCTGTTCAGCTTCCCCGACGAGCTCGGCTCGGGACTGCCCGTGTTCCATCCCCGGGGCGGGATCATCCGCACCGAGATGGAGGACTACTCCCGCAAGCGCCACGTCGAGGAGGGGTACGAGTTCGTCAACACCCCCCACATCACCAAGGGCCACCTCTACGAGGTGTCGGGTCACCTGGACTGGTACCGCGACGGCATGTTCCCCGCGATGCACATCGACGAGGAACTGAACGAGGACGGCACCGTGCGCAAGCCGGGCCAGGACTACTACCTCAAGCCGATGAACTGCCCGATGCACAACCTGATCTTCCGCTCCCGCGGACGGTCGTACCGCGAACTGCCGTTGCGGCTCTTCGAGTTCGGTTCGGTGTACCGGTACGAGAAGTCGGGTGTCGTCCACGGACTGACCCGCGTGCGCGGCATGACGCAGGACGACGCGCACATCTACTGCACCCGCGAGCAGATGCGCGACGAACTGGCGACCACCCTGCAGTTCGTCCTCGGCCTGCTGAAGGACTACGGACTGGACGACTTCTACCTCGAGCTGTCCACCAAGAACCCGGACAAGTTCGTCGGCGACGACGCCGTGTGGGAGGAAGCGACGGCGACGCTCGCCGAGGTCGCGGAGTCGTCGGGGCTGAACCTCGTTCCCGATCCGGGCGGCGCCGCGTTCTACGGCCCGAAGATCTCGGTGCAGGTGCAGGACGCCCTGGGGCGCACCTGGCAGATGTCGACCATTCAGCTCGACTTCAACCTGCCCGAGCGGTTCGATCTCGAATACACCGCCAACGACGGCACCAAGCAGCGGCCGGTGATGATCCACCGGGCCCTGTTCGGCTCCATCGAACGGTTCTTCGGTGTGCTCACCGAGCACTACGCGGGTGCGTTTCCCGCCTGGCTGGCGCCCGTCCAGGTGGTCGGCATCCCGGTGGCCGAGGCGTTCGCCGATCACCTCTTCGACGTGGTGAAGCGGCTGAAGGCCGCCGGTGTCCGTGCCGAGGTCGACGCGAGCGACGACCGCATGCAGAAGAAGATCTTCAACCACACGGCGCAGAAGGTGCCGTTCATGCTGCTGGCGGGTGCGCGCGACGTCGAAGCCGGCGCGGTCAGCTTCCGATTCCGCGACGGCACCCAGGTCAACGGGGTGTCCGTGGACGACGCCGTGCGCATCGTCACCGAGTGGATCGGCCGCCGCGAGAACGCCTCGCCGACCGCGGAACTGCTGCAATCCGGTCAGGAAGGGTGACGCACATGACCGGAGGTGACGACCTGACGGCCGACGAGATGCTCGGCGGCCCCGGCCGCCTGGTCGACCGCGGACCCGGCGAGCCCGATCACCTTCAGCGGATCTGGTCGCCGCACCGCATGTCGTACATCGCCGAGACGCCGAAGTCGCGGGACACCCCGAACGAGCCGTTCATCGACATCCCGAAGATGGACGACGAGGACGGGCTGATCGTCGCCCGCGGGGAACACGTGTACGCGGTGCTCAACCTGTACCCATACAACCCGGGGCACCTGATGGTGGTTCCCTACCGCAAGGTCGCGGCGCTCGAAGACCTGACGGAAGAGGAGAGCGCCGAGCTGATGTCGTTCACACAGCAGGCGCTGCGCGTGATCAAGCGGGTGTCGCGGCCGGACGGTTTCAATGTCGGCCTCAATCTCGGTGCGGCGGCGGGTGGTTCGCTCGCCGAGCACCTGCATCAGCACATCGTTCCGCGCTGGGGCGGGGACGCGAACTTCATCACGGTCCTCGCCGGGGTCAAGGTCATGCCGCAATTGCTGCGCGAGACCCGGGGGCTGCTGGCGAAGGCCTGGAATGAATGACGCGATAGATGAATGACGCGCGAGTCGCTGACTCACGCGTTCGGGGTTCCTGTCGGGAAGTGAAGAACGGGGTGGAGAGGTGCTGAGCTTCTTCGGGCGGGCATCGGTGTCCAAGGTGACGGCGCCGCTGGGGAAGGCCCTGGTCAAGACCGGGCTCACCCCCGATTCCGTCACCGTCATCGGCACCGTCGCGACCGTGGCGGGAGCCGTCACGCTGTTTCCCAGCGGGCATCTGTTCTGGGGAGCGATGTTCATCTGGCTGTTCGTGATGTTCGACATGCTGGACGGCGCGATGGCACGCGCGCGGGGCGGCGGAACCCGGTACGGCGCCGTCCTCGACGCCACCTGCGACCGAGTGGCCGACGGCGCGATCTTCGCCGGCCTCGCCTGGTGGGCCGTCTACCACGAGAGCAGCAAGCCGCTGCTGATCGCGACGCTGCTGTGCCTCGTCACCTCGCAGGTGATCTCGTACGCCAAGGCGCGCGCCGAGGCGAGCGGACTGTCCGCCGACGGCGGCCTCATCGAACGGCCCGATCGGCTGATCATCGTGCTCGTCGGCGCCGGCGTCACCGGGCTCGGAGTGCCGTGGGCCGTGCACGTCGCGATGTGGTTGCTGTCGGCGGGCAGCGTGATCACCGTGTTCCAGCGGGTTCTGGCGGTCCGCCGGTCGCCGGGGGCGCGGGACGTGCTGCCCCTGCCGCCCGCAGATCCGACGCCGGAAGACGGACAGGCGACCGTGCAGTGAGCGGCGTGTCCGAACGCCTCAGCGACCTGGGGTACGCGGCCGGCTGGCGGCTGGTGCGTGCACTGCCCGAGAAGGCCGCGGTCACCCTGTTCGACAGGGGAGCCGACTTCGCCGTCCGCAGCGGCGGCCCGGACCAGTTGCGCCGCAACCTCGCCCGGGTGCTGGGCGTGACCCCCGCCGAGGTGCCGGATGCCCTGATGCGGGCGTCGATGCGGTCCTACGCACGGTACTGGCGGGAGGCGTTCCGGCTGCCGTCGATGGACCTGGTGAAGACCGGCGCCGCCCTCGACGAGCTGATCGAGGGTCAGAAACACCTCGACGCGGCGAAGGAAGCCGGCCGGGGCGCGATTCTCGCACTTCCGCACAGCGGCAACTGGGACATGGCCGGTGTGTGGTGCGCCCAGCACTGGGGTGGCCTGTCCACGGTCGCCGAACGGCTGAAACCCGAATCGCTGTACCAGCGGTTCGTCGACTACCGCGAAGGCCTCGGCTTCGAGATCTTCCCGCTCAGCGGCGGTGAGCACCCCCCGTTCGTGGAACTGTCGGAGCGGTTGCGGGACAACGGCATCGTGTGCCTCCTCGGTGAACGCGACCTGGCGAAGAAGGGTGTCCCGGTGACGTTCTTCGGGGAACCGACCCGCATGCCCGCCGGTCCCGCCAAGCTGGCGATCGACACCGGTGCGCCGCTGCTGCCGGTGCACTGCTGGTTCACCGACGGCGGGTGGGGTTTCCGCATCGACCCGCCGATCGACACGACCGCGGGAGTGGCCGCGGCGACCCAGGCCCTGGCGGACCGGTTCGAGGCCAACATCGCCGCACATCCCGAGGACTGGCACATGCTTCAGCCGCTGTGGCTGTCCGACCTGTCTCAGGCGAGGCTCTCCCGGTTGGAGAACTCGTGAAGATCGGCATGGTCTGCCCGTACTCGTTCGACGTCCCGGGCGGAGTGCAGGCGCACGTCGTCGACCTCGCGGAGGTCCTGATCGAGCGCGGGCACAAGGTGAGCGTCCTGGCGCCGGCGTCCGACGACGTCGACCTGCCCGGTTTCGTCGTGTCGGCGGGACGCGCCCTCGCGATTCCCTACAACGGTTCGGTGGCCCGGCTGAGTTTCGGCCCAGCCGCGAGTGCCCGGGTCCGGCGGTGGATCTCGGACAACGACTTCGACGTCCTGCACATCCACGAGCCCAACGCGCCGAGCCTGTCGATGCTCGCCATGCGGGTGGCGGAGGGGCCCATCGTGGCGACGTTCCACACCTCGACCACGAAGTCGTTGGTGCTGAGCACGTTTCAGGGCGTGCTCCAGCCGTACCTGGAGAAGATCAGCGGGCGCATCGCGGTATCGGAACTTGCGCGGCGCTGGCAGGTGGAATCGCTCGGCTCCGACGCCGTCGAAATCCCCAACGGCGTCGACGTCCCGGCGTTCGCGAACGCCGAACCGCTGCCCGGCTATCCGCGCCCCGGCAAGACCATCCTCTTCCTCGGCCGCTACGACGAGCCACGCAAGGGCATGGCCGTGCTCCTGAAGGCGCTGCCCGCGCTGGTGGAGAAGTATCCCGATCTCGAGGTGCTGGTGGTCGGCCGCGGCGACGAGGACAAGTTGCGCCGCGAGGCGGGCCCGGTGTTCGGGCATCTGCGTCTGCTCGGCCAAGTCGACGACGCAGAGAAGGCGTCGGCGCTGCGGAGCGCCGACGTGTACTGCGCCCCCAACCTCGGCGGTGAGAGCTTCGGCATCGTGCTGGTGGAGGCGATGGCCGCCGGAGCCGCCGTCGTCGCGAGTGAACTGGACGCATTTCGCCGGGTCCTGCGGGACGGGCAGGCGGGCGTGCTGGTGCCGGTGGGGGACGCGGCGGCGCTCGCCGCCGGGATCGACTCGGTGCTCGGCGACCCCGAGCGCAGCACCGCGCTCACCGACGTCGGTCGCACGGTGGTCACCGAATACGACTGGCCGGTGGTGGCCGAGCAGATCCTGCGTGTCTACGAGACGGTCACCGTCGGCCGCGACGGCGTGCGGGAGGTCGGCTCGTGACGCTCTCCGCCCTCACGATCCTGGTTCTCGCGCTGGTCGCGGCCGTCGTCCTCGCGATCGGCCTGTGGGCGTACGGCACGGCCAACCGCCTCGACCGCCTGCACGTCCGCTCCGACCTGTCCTGGCAGGCCCTCGACGCCGCACTCGCCCGCCGGGCGGTGGTCGTCCGTGCGGCGGCCGCGGCGATGGACCCACCCGAGGGCAGGTCGCTGGCCGCGCTGGCGGCCAGGGCCGAACGAGCGGACCGGGCCGACCGGGAGATCGCCGAGAACGCGTTGTCCAGCGCACTCTCGTCGCTCGACCCGGACACCCTGCGCCCCCAGCTGGTGGCGGAACTCGCCGACGCCGAGGCGCGGGTGCTGATCGCCCGCCGATTCCACAACGACGCCGTCCGCGACACGCTCGCCCTGCGCACCCGGCGGCCCGTCAGATGGCTGCACCTCGGGGGCACGGCCCCGCTGCCGACGTACTTCGAGATCACCGAACGCTCGTCCGCCGCCGCGGTCACCGAGGGACTGTCCCTCGACTCTGTCCGGACGTCCGCCCGGGTGGTGCTGCTCGACGGTGACGGCCGGGTGCTGCTGCTGCGGGGACACGACCCCACCGTCCCCGACATCTACTACTGGTTCACGATCGGTGGCGCCGTCGAGAAGGGCGAGAACCTGCGGGCGGCGGCGGTCCGGGAGATCGCCGAGGAGACCGGGCACACCGCATCACCCGAGTCGCTGCGCGGACCGATGTGGCGTCGGGTGGCGATCTTCTCCTGGAACGGGCAGCTCATCCGGTCCGAGGAGCTGTTCTTCGCATTGCGCACCGACGGGTTCGAGCCGCATCACGGCGGCTTCACCGAACTCGAGAGCCGCACCATCACCGGTCACCGGTGGTGCACCGCGGACACGGTGCGGGAACTGGCGGCGGCGGGCGAAGCCGTATACCCGCACGACCTCGCGGATCTCCTCGACGAGGCAGAAGCGGTCGCAGTTGCCGCCGACGACCCCGAGGTGCGCGCGATCACCTGAGCCGACCGCAGGTCCGGAGAAAGCCAGCAATCGCGGACTGGCTACGGAAGTGGACTGGCGTTCGTCCTAGAATCGGGTACTGCAGCGTGAAACGTTCTCGCTCACGCATGCCGCTATCGCAATCAATCCACGCCACACCTCAGGAGTTCGCTGTGAGCACCCCCGACACCACCCCCACCACCGGTACGGCGCGCGTCAAGCGCGGCATGGCCGAGATGTTGAAGGGCGGGGTCATCATGGACGTCGTCACCCCCGACCAGGCGAAGATCGCCGAAGACGCCGGTGCCGTCGCGGTGATGGCACTCGAGCGGGTGCCCGCGGACATCCGCGCCCAGGGCGGCGTGTCCCGGATGAGCGACCCGGACATGATCGACGGCATCATCTCGGCGGTGTCGATCCCGGTGATGGCCAAGGCTCGGATCGGGCACTTCGTCGAGGCGCAGATCCTGCAGTCGCTCGGTGTCGACTACATCGACGAGTCCGAGGTCCTGACGCCGGCCGATTACGCCAACCACATCGACAAGTGGAAGTTCACGGTTCCGTTCGTCTGTGGTGCCACGAACCTGGGTGAGGCCCTGCGCCGGATCACCGAGGGTGCGGCGATGATCCGCTCGAAGGGTGAGGCCGGCACCGGGGACGTGTCCAACGCGACCACCCACATGCGCACCATCGGCGGGGAGATCCGCCGGCTGACGTCGCTGAGCGAGGACGAGCTGTACGTGGCGGCCAAGGAGCTGCAGGCCCCGTACGACCTGGTCGTCGAGGTCGCCAAGGCCGGTAAGCTGCCGGTCACCATGTTCACCGCCGGTGGCATCGCCACCCCGGCGGACGCGGCGATGATGATGCAGCTCGGTGCGGAGGGCGTGTTCGTCGGGTCGGGCATCTTCAAGTCGGGCAACCCGGCCGAGCGCGCCGCGGCGATCGTCAAGGCGACCACGTTCTTCGACGACCCGGACGTCCTCGCGAAGGTGTCCCGCGGGCTGGGCGAGGCGATGGTCGGCATCAACGTCGACGACATCCCCGTCCCGCACCGGCTCGCCGAACGCGGCTGGTGATCCCCGCGCTCGATCACTGATCGAGCGTCGGCGCTCCCGGCGCTGTTCCTCCGCTCGCACCGCACGTGGCCCCCACCGGGGCCCGTGCGGTGCGGCCCGGTGCGCGGGCCCGTGGGAGAGTGTCAGCGGACGAGCATCGGAAGGGGCCGTGGATGGCGACGATCGAAGAGATCCTGGAAGTGGAACGCCTCGAGGAGAACATCTTCCGGGGCATAGCGACCGAGACCATGCTTCCCCGCACCTTCGGCGGGCAGGTGGCCGGTCAGGCACTGGTGGCGGCGGTCCGCACGGTCGAACCCCGGTTCGCGGTGCATTCGCTGCACGGCTACTTCCTCCGTCCCGGCAATCCCGCGATGCCGATCGTGTACCTCGTGGACCGGATCCGGGACGGCCGCTCGTTCGTGACCCGGCGGGTCAGCGCCGTGCAGGACGGCCAGGCCATCTTCACGATGTCGGCGTCCTTCCAGGTCGACGACGCGGGCATCGAGCACCAGGACGAGATGCCGGTGGTGCCGCCTCCCGATTCGCTACCGTTCGCCAGCGAGTCCGAAGACCCGGAGATCGCCTGGCTGGCCCGGGAGTGGTCCGACTGGGACATCCGGATCGTCGGACACGGGGAGGTCGACCGCATCCGCGGTGCGGCCGCGCAGCAGCAGGCGTGGTTCCGGTCCCGCCGGACGCTGCCCGACGACCCCGTCTTCCATGTCTGCGCGCTGGCGTACATGAGCGACATGACGCTCATCGGTTCCGCGATGACTCCGCATCCCGGTGTCGAGATCGACAGTGCCTCACTCGATCACGCCCTGTGGTTCCTGCGCCCGTTCCGGGCCGACGAATGGCTGCTGTACGACCAGACGTCACCGTCCGCCGGCTTCGGCCGGGGGCTCGCACAGGGGCGCATCTTCGACCGGAAGGGGAACCTGGTCGCCGCCGTGGTGCAGGAAGGGCTGACCCGGTTCCTGCGCACGACGTGACCGGGTTCAGCGGCCCGCCCGGACCGCGGGTTTCGGCGGATGGTCGTACCGCACCAGCAGGTCGGGTTCGGCGGTGACGTCGGCGGCGCGGCGCAGCAGCGCGGGCACGGTCCATCGTTGATCGGCCGGGGTACCGCGCAGCAGGGCCCCTTCACTCAGGTGGAGGTGCACGGTGACGTCGAAGTCGAGGTCCCGGCCGAGCAGCATCGGGCCCGTCACGAGAAGCACCTGCCCGTCGGCCGCGGGTACGCGGGCACAGCGGGCGGAGCGATCCTCGGCCTCGTCCCACAGTCGCGGCAACCACCGGCGGTCGGTGCGGACCGACCGCACCACCTCCCGGTTCAGTGCGTCGTAGTCGAACCAGAGCGTGCGGTAGCTGAGTTCGTCGTCGCGTCCGTGCTCGAACCGCAGGGAGGCCGGCCGGACGTAGTCGTGGACGGACACGACGTCGCAGGGCCGGCCCTGTTCGCGCAGCGACGCGCAGATCGCTTCCGCGAGGGGCAGCGGCCGCGCGGCGTCGGGGGCATCGATCGCGACGACGGCGGTGCCGTCCAGCGCGAGACAACGTTCGGTGACGAGCGCGACGAGACCGTCCGGGCTCGTCGGTGTGAACATCGTCATGGCACCCATGGTGCCTCGAGCCCGAACCGGGCGGATAACCTTGACCAGGCACAGAAGGAGGGCGGATGGCGAGCATCGAGGACATTCTCGAACTCGAAGCGCTGGAGAAGGACATCTTCCGCGGGTCGGTTCATCCGTCCGTGCTGAAGCGGACGTTCGGCGGGCAGGTCGCCGGTCAGTCGCTCGTCTCCGCCGTCCGCACCGTCGACGAGAGATTCGAGGTGCACTCTCTGCACGGGTACTTCCTGCGCCCCGGAAATCCGGCGGAACCCACCGTGTACCTGGTCGACCGGATCCGGGACGGCCGGTCCTTCTGCACCCGGCGGGTCACGGGCATCCAGGACGGCAAGGCGATCTTCACCATGTCGGCGTCGTTCCACTCTCAGGACGAGGGCATCGAGCACCAGGACACGATGCCGTCGGTCCCCGAGCCCGAAGAGCTCGTCGACGCACAGACCGTCGAGGAGATGGCCGCCACGGATCTCTACCGGGAATGGAAGGAATGGGACGTCCGTATCGTTCCGGCCGACTGCACCAGGAAGACTCCCGGAATCGCCGCACAGCAACGCGTGTGGATGCGCTACAGAAACAAGCTGCCCGACGATCAGGTCTTCCACATCTGCACCCTCGCCTACCTCAGTGACATGACGCTCCTCGGCGCGTCGAAGGTCCCGCACCCGGGAGTGGTGACCCAGACCGCGTCGCTCGACCACGCCATGTGGTTCCTGCGCCCGTTCCGCGCCGACGAGTGGCTGCTCTACGACCAGACCTCACCCTCCGCCGGCTTCGGCCGCGCCCTCACCCAGGGCCGCATGTTCGACCGGAACGGCACCATGGTCGCCGCCGTGGTGCAGGAGGGGTTGACCCGCATCCAGCGCGATCAGGACCAGCGCGACATCGAGACAGGAAACATGGCATGACCCGCCCCCTCGTCGGAGTACTCGCCCTGCAGGGCGACGTCCGTGAACACCTTGCCGCACTGAATGATTCGGGCGCCGATGCCGTGGGCATCCGTCGCCCGGAGGAGCTCGAGAAGATCGACGGTCTGGTGATCCCGGGCGGTGAGTCGACGACGATGAGCAAGCTGCTGCAGATCTTCGAACTGCTCGAGCCGCTGAAGGCCCGCCTGCGCGACGGGTTGCCCGCCTACGGGTCCTGCGCCGGGATGATCCTCCTCGCGAGCGAGATCCTCGACACCCGGCCCGACGCCCAGCACCTCGGCGCCATCGACATGACCGTGCGCCGCAACGCATTCGGCCGTCAGGTCGATTCCTTCGAGTCCGACCTCGAATTCGAAGGGATCGTCGGCGACCCGATGCGGGCAGTGTTCATCCGGGCCCCGTGGGTGGAGCGCGTCGGCGACGACGTCCAGGTCCTCGCCCGGGTGCCCGAGTCGGGTGGCGCTGCCGCCGGACGCATCGTCGCCGTGCGGCAGGGTTCCGTGGTGGCGACGTCGTTCCACCCGGAGGTCACGGGGGACCGGCGAGTGCACGAGTTGTTCGTCGACATCGTCCGCGGGGTCTAGGGCATCTCTCCCGATCCCTGACCCGCCGGACGGGGTGCGGCGAGCGAGTTGAGGAGCGCCGCACCCTGGGCGGCGCCGTCGACGGTGACGGGGAGCCAGAGCGCGGCGTCGGTGCGGATCCGGGCCGCGACGACGCCGGCGGTGCCCGCGGCGATCGCTCAGACGGCGAGGGCGATCCAGAAGTAGGTGGTCGTGTCGGTGAAAGCGTCGGGTCGGCTGCCGGACCAGTGGCCGGCCACCACCGGCGGCAGATCGCCGCCCCACGCGAGTCTCGCGATCACGAGGGCGAGGAGGGGTACCGCCGAGGTCGCGGCGAGGAGGCGCGTGCGGGAGGTCGTCATCGTTCGGTGGTCTCCTTGATCACGTCGAGCATCTGTTCGGTGTCGAGTCCGAGGCGCCGTGCCTCGGCGACGAAAGTGCGTGCGGCTTCGGTCAATCCGGTACGAATCGGGTCCGTGTCGGCGCGGACGACCGCGCCCCGGCCCCGGCGGAGGTCGATCAGCCCCTCGTCGCGGAGGGTGGCGTAGGCGCGCAGCACCGTGTGGAGGTTGACGTCGATGGACTCGGCCAGTGCCCGGGCGGAGGGCAGCCGGTCGCCCGCGCCGATCTCGCCGCGCAGGAACGCACCGCGCACATTGGCGGCGATCTGTTCGCCCAGTGGGGTGCCGGAGCTGTGGTCGACTCGCATCACCATTGTTTGCATTATATGCAAACAATGGTGACTATTGCGAGTTGTTACCCCGGGATAGCGCAGGGGCGGCCGGGCTGCGGGTAACATCGTCAAAGCTGAAACCGCGCATTCGGCGTGCCAAAAGCAGCAGGAAAGGGGCTTGAATCGCATGAGCGGCCACTCCAAATGGGCCACCACCAAGCACAAGAAGGCTGTGATCGATGCCAAGCGTGGCAAAGCCTTCGCGAAGCTGATCAAGAACATCGAGGTGGCGGCCCGTACCGGCGGTGGCGACCCTGCGGGAAACCCCACCCTGTACGACGCCATCCAGAAGGCCAAGAAGACGTCGGTCCCCAACGACAATATCGAGCGCGCCCGCAAGCGCGGCGCCGGTGAAGAAGCGGGCGGCGCCGACTGGCAGACCATCATGTACGAGGGCTACGGACCCAACGGCGTGGCCGTCCTCATCGAGTGCCTGACCGACAACCGCAACCGTGCGGCCGGCGAGGTGCGGACCGCGATGACCCGCAACGGCGGAAACATGGCCGACCCGGGCTCGGTGTCCTACCTCTTCACGCGCAAGGGCGTCGTCACCCTGGAGAAGGGCGACCAGACCGAGGACGACGTGCTGATGGCCGTCCTCGATGCCGGCGCCGAAGAGGTCACCGACCTCGGCGAGACGTTCGAGATCGTGAGCGAGCCCACCGACCTCGTGGCCGTCCGCAGCGCTCTGCAGGAGGCGGGAATCGACTACGACTCCGCCGAGGCGGACTTCCGAGCATCCGTCGAGGTCCCGGTCGACGCGGACGGTGCCCGCAAGGTGTTCAAGCTCGTCGACGCGCTCGAGGATTCCGACGACGTGCAGAACGTCTACACCAACGTGGACCTCTCCGACGAGGTGCTCGCGGAGCTCGACGGCTGATCGCACGAGACGTGGCTCGGGGCGGGGGAGCGGTGCTCGCCCGCCCCGTCGCGTCCTGCGTGTTGGTCCGTCGGCACGTCCGACCCCACGGCTAAGCTATCGAACAGCTGTTCGGCGTGGGAGAGGTGGCTGTGCGTGCGTGTGCTGGGTGTGGATCCCGGTCTGACCCGGTGCGGATTCGGAGTGGTGGACGGCGGCAACGGCCGCACCGTCACCCCGGTGGCCGTCGACGTGGTCCGAACCCCGGCAGACCTCGAATTGTCGTCCCGGCTGTTGCGGATCTCCGAGGCCGCCGAATCGTGGATCGATCTGCACCGGCCGGAGGTCGTGGCGATCGAGCGGGTGTTCTCCCAGCACAATGTCCGCACCGCGATGGGCACCGCGCAGGCGGGCGGCGTCGTCGCCCTCGCCGCCGCGCGCCGCGGCATCCCCGTGTGTTTCCATACCCCCAGCGAGGTCAAGGCGGCCGTCACCGGAAGCGGATCGGCCGACAAAGCTCAGGTGACGGCGATGGTGACACGCATCCTCAAGTTGGCGGCCGCGCCCAAACCGGCCGACGCCGCGGACGCGCTGGCCCTGGCGATCTGCCATTGCTGGCGGGCGCCGATGATCGAACGCATGGCCCGCGCCGAAGCCGCGGCCGCCGAACAGAAACGTCGCTACCAGGCCCGGCTGGCCGAAGTGAAGAAGGCAGGTACACGATGATCGCGTCCGTCCGTGGCGAGGTGCTCGAGATCGCCCTCGACCATGCGGTGATCGAATCCGCGGGAGTGGGATATCGCGTGAACGCGACCCCGGCCACCCTCGGCGGGCTGCAGCGGGGAACCGAGGCCCGGTTGGTCACGGCGATGATCGTCCGCGAGGACTCGATGACGCTGTACGGGTTCCCCGACTCCGAGTCCAAGGAGTTGTTCGGGCTGCTCCAGACGGTGTCGGGTGTCGGTCCACGCCTGGCGATGGCGACACTCGCCGTCCTCGAACCCGAGGCGTTGCGGGCCGCGCTCGCCGAGGGCAACGTCACGGCACTCACCCGGGTGCCCGGCATCGGCAAGCGCGGGGCGGAGCGGATGGTCGTCGAACTGCGCGACAAGGTCGACGCGGTCGCGTCCACGTCCGGGGCGGTGCCGCTCGGCGCGGGCGGCGGCGGATCGATCCGCGATCAGATCGTCGAGGCGCTCGTCGGGCTGGGCTTCCCGGCCAAGCAGGCCGAACAGGCCACCGACTCCGTCCTCGCCGAGGCCCCCGAGTCGACCACCTCGTCCGCGCTGCGCTCCGCCCTGTCCCTGCTCGGGAAGTCCAGATGAATCCCGAACCCGGCGGCGACTATGACGACGAGTCCCCGGTTTCGGCCGATCTCGTCGCCGGTGACGGCGACATCGAGGCCAGCCTGCGGCCGAAGAACCTGCACGATTTCATCGGGCAGCCGCGGGTCCGGGAGCAGTTGCAACTCGTCCTGACCGGCGCCAAGATGCGCGGCGGCACCCCCGACCACATCCTGCTCTCCGGCCCGCCCGGGCTGGGAAAGACCAGCATGGCGATGATCATCGCCGCCGAACTGGGTTCCTCGCTGAGACTGACGTCGGGTCCGGCGCTCGAGCGCGCCGGCGATCTGGCCGCCATGCTGAGCAATCTCGTCGAGGGCGACGTGCTGTTCATCGACGAGATCCACCGCATCGCCCGTCCGGCGGAGGAGATGCTCTACCTCGCGATGGAGGACTTCCGGGTCGACGTCGTGGTCGGCAAGGGTCCCGGCGCCACCTCCATACCGCTGGAGGTCGCGCCGTTCACCTTGGTCGGGGCCACCACCCGCTCGGGGGCGCTCACCGGGCCGCTACGCGACCGGTTCGGGTTCACCGCCCACATGGACTTCTACGAACCGGCGGAGCTGCAGCAGATCCTCCTGCGGTCGGCGGGCATCCTCGGGGTGCAACTCGGCGAGGAGGCCGGCGCCGAGATCGCGAGTCGGTCCCGGGGCACACCCCGTATCGCGAACCGCCTGCTCCGCCGCGTCCGCGACTACGCCGAGGTTCGCGCGGACGGCGTCGTCACCCGCGAGATCGCGCACGCCGCCCTCGCCGTGTACGACGTCGACCAGCTGGGACTCGACCGCCTCGACCGTTCCGTCCTCAGCGCCCTGGTGCGCAGCTTCGGCGGCGGCCCGGTCGGGGTGTCCACCCTGGCGGTCGCGGTGGGTGAGGAGCCCGCCACTGTCGAGGAGGTGTGTGAGCCGTTCCTCGTCCGCGCCGGAATGATCGCGCGCACACCCCGCGGCCGTGTCGCCACCGCGGCCGCGTGGATGCAACTGGGCCTGACCCCGCCGCCGGACGCCGTGACCGGCGGAATCGAGGTCCGCGTCAACGAACCGCAGGCCTCTCTGTTCGATCCGGAAGACCCCTGATCGACTCCCGGAGAAACGCCCGCCTCGTGCCGACCGAACCGGTGTCCGGGCCGGTGATGGCACACTGGTGTATTGCATCGGTCCAACCGGGACCAGTGCTTCGGACCGTGCGACATACCTCGAGGTTGACTTACAGATGGATTTTCTCTTCCCGCTCCTGATTCTGGCGCTGCTCGTCCCGATGTTCCTGGGGATCCGCCGGCAGAAGAAGGAGGCGGCCAAGGTGACTGTTCTGCAGGACTCGCTCTCGGTGGGCGACCGCATCCTCACGACCGCCGGTCTGCACGGCACCGTCGTCGCGCTCGGCGACGACACGATCGACCTCGAGATCGCTCCCGGCGTGGTCACCACGTGGTCGCGTCTCGTCGTCCGCGAGCAGATCGTCGACTCCCCGCTGCAGGGTGACGGTGCCATCGACCACGAGTCGATCAGCACCGAAGCCCCCGACACCGACATCGTGCGCGAGGATCGTGAGAACGGCGGCGACACCACGCCGCGGCTGAACAAGGACTGACCGGCGCTTCCGCGCGGCACCCGCGCAACCGTCGCGTCGCAGGCGCCCGGGCGCGGTGACCGGGGCACAGCCCTGCGTCCGCCGGCCCCGTGCGCTGTGAGCGTTCCCACCCGAACTGCACGTACTGAGGAGACATAGAGATCGTGGCACCTTCCACAGGATCGGTGCATCCCGTCCGCTACCTCACCGTTTTCGCGGTGCTCGTGGCGGTTCTGTATGCCCTGGTGTTCTTCACCGGCGACAAGTCCGCGACACCCAAGCTGGGCATCGACCTGCAAGGTGGGACCCGAGTCACTCTCACCGCACGCACCCCGGACGGCAGCAAGCCGACGCCGGACAGCCTGCGGCAGGCGCAGGAGATCATCGAGACCCGTGTGAACGGACTCGGCGTGTCCGGCTCCGAGGTGGTCATCGACGGCGACAACCTGGTCATCACCGTCCCCGGCGACGACAGCGCCCAGGCCCGGTCGCTCGGCCAGACGGCGCGGTTGTACGTCCGCCCCGTCCAGACGTCGCAGGCCGCGGCCGCTCCCGGCACGCAGGCGCCCGCCGCCGGTGAGACACCGGCCCAGGCGCCCGCCGGAACCGAGACCCCCGCGCCGCAGAACCGGCCGTTCCCGGCACAGGACCCGTCCACGTCACCCGCGCCCGCCCCCACGGCGGAACCGGCGCCCACCGACGAGTCCGGGACCGAAACCGCCGAGGCGGCCGACGAGATCGCGGCCGCCCGGGCAACGCGCCAGAGCACCGACCCCGCCGTACAGCAGCAGGCCATGGCGACCCTCGACTGCAGCGTGCCCGACCCGTTGCGCGGCAACGACGACCCGGCTCTGCCGCTGGTCGCGTGCTCCACCGACGGTCAGGCCGTGTATCTGCTCGAACCGGCGATCATCGACGGCCAGGAGATCGCCGACGCGACGTCCGGGTACAACTCCCAGCAGTCGCGGCACGAGGTGAGCCTGACCTTCAAGTCCGAGGGCAGCAACACCTGGGCCACGTTCACGTCGCAGAACATCGGCAAGCAGGCCGCGTTCACACTCGACTCCAAGGTGGTGAGCGCGCCGGTCGTCCAGGGCGCGACACCCGCAGGCAGTTCGACGTCGATCACCGGTTCGTTCACCGCGGACAGCGCGAAGGAACTCGCCAACACCCTGAAGTACGGTTCGCTGCCGCTGTCGTTCGCGGCGTCGGAGGCCGAGACGGTATCCGCGACCCTGGGACTCGCCTCGCTCCAGGCCGGTCTCATCGCCGGTCTGGTGGGTCTGGTCCTGGTGCTGCTCTACTGCCTGCTCTACTACCGCATGCTCGGAGTGCTCACGGCGCTGTCCCTGGTCCTGTCCGGTGTGATGGTCTACGCGATCATGGTGCTGCTCGGCAGGTACATCAACTTCACCCTCGACCTCGCCGGCATCGCCGGTCTGATCATCGGTATCGGCATGACGGCCGACTCGTTCGTGGTGTTCTTCGAGAGAATCAAGGACGAGATGAGAGAGGGACGCAGTTTCCGGTCCGCGGTTCCGCGCGGCTGGGCGCGTGCGCGCCGGACCATCCTGTCCGGTAACGCGGTCAGCTTCATCGCCGCCGCGGTGCTGTACATCCTCGCGATCGGCCAGGTGCGCGGGTTCGCGTTCACCCTCGGCCTGACCACCATTCTCGACGTCGTCGTCGTGTTCCTGGTGACGTGGCCGCTGGTCCACCTGGCCTCGAAGTCGCCGTTCTGGTCGAGGCCGGGCGTCAACGGACTGGGTGCCGTGCAGCAGATCGCCAAGGAACGCAAGGCTGCCGCAGCGTCGGCGAAGGAGTCACGAGTATGAGCGAATCGACCACGTCGTCCAAGTCTGCGTCGCAGACGGACCCCGAGTCTTCGCTGTCCGATTCGGGCGTCAACCAGACATCGATGCCCCGGCACAGCTGGCTGTCCCGGCTGTACACCGGAACCGGCGCCTTCGAGGTGGTCGGCCGCCGCCGCTTCTACTACATCCTGACCGGCACGATCGTGCTGATCTCGCTGCTGAGCATCCTCCTCCGCGGATTCACCCTCGGTATCGACTTCGAGGGTGGATCGCGGATCCAGTTCCCCGCGGGCGACGGGGTCGACACCACACAGGTGGAGAACGTCTACTCCGACGCGCTGGGAATGGACCCCGTCTCGGTGCAGACCGTCGGCTCGGGTTCGAGTGCGACCGTGCAGATCCGCTCGGAGGCGCTCGACGCGGCCCAGGTGGTGAAGCTGCAGAACGCGCTGTACGACGAGTTCCAGCCGAAGGACAGTGACGGCACCGTCAACGAGAACGTGATCAGCGTCGCCGACGTCAGCGAGACGTGGGGAGGGCAGATCACCCAGAAGGCGCTGATCGCGCTGCTTGTATTCCTCGTGATCGTCAGTGTGTACATCGCCGTCCGGTTCGAGCGCGACATGGCGATCGCCGCGATCGTCGCATTGTTCTTCGACATCGCCGTCACCGCCGGTGTGTATTCGCTCGTCGGCTTCGAGGTGACCCCGGCGACCGTCATCGGCCTGTTGACGATTCTCGGTTTTTCGCTCTACGACTCGGTGGTGGTGTTCGACAAGGTCGAGGAGAACACCCGGGGAATTCTGCACCTGACCCGACGCACGTACGCCGAGCAGGCGAACCTCGCGGTCAACCAGACGTTGATGCGCTCGATCAACACCACACTGATCAGCGTGCTGCCGGTGCTCGCGCTGATGGTGGTCGCGGTGTGGATGCTCGGTGTCGGAACGCTGAAGGACCTGGCGCTGGTGCAGCTCGTCGGCATCATCGTCGGTGCGTACTCGTCGATCTTCTTCGCGACACCCTTGCTGGTCACCCTGAAGGAGCGGTGGGGTCCGGTGGCCGCGCACACGCGGAAGGTCCTCGCCCGACGGGCGACCCTGGCCGAAGGCGGAGCGCAGAAGGCCGGCGCGCCGGCTGCCGCATCCACCCCGGAGGCGGCCGTGCCGCGTTCCCGAACCGCGTCGACCGCACCTGCTCCGGGCTCACGTCCCACCGGGAAGCGCAACAAGAAGAGGCACTGACATGCCCGCATCGCACAGCACCCGGCGCGGTGCGCCCACCCGACGCGGCCGGACGGTGGCCGTGCCGGGTGCCGGTCTCCTCGCGGCCGTGCTCCTCGCAGGCACCCTCGTCGGATGCGCCGAGGAGGGCGAGCAGATCCCGTCGATCGGCTACGCCATCGACAACACCGTCACCACCTACAACGCGAACAGCGTCGCGGGTGCGGTGTCGGGGGCGCGTCAGGCGTTCGCGCGGGTCCTGCCCGGGTTCAACTACACCGGGCCCGAAGGCGGACCGGTGGCCGACACGGACATCGGCACCGCCAACGCGATGCCCGGGGACGCCCTCACCATCCAGTACAAGCTGAACCCCAACTCCGTCTACTCCGACGGCGTCCCGATGTCCTGCGACGACCTGGTGCTCACCTGGGCGGCGAACAGCGGCCGCTTCACCCGCCGGAACGACCAGGGCGCGACCGTCCCGATGTTCGATGCGGCGAGTACCGCCGGCTACACGGACATCGACCGGATCGACTGCCAGACCGGTGCGAAGGATGCCGTCGTCACGTTCAAGGGGGGACGGAACGTCACCGACTGGAAGTCGCTGTTCGGTGCGACGTCGATGATGCCGGCGCACGTCGTCGCCACTGCCACCGGCGTCCCCGACATCGTGTCCGCCGTGCAGAATTCGGACACCGCGGCCCTCACGCGCGTCGCGGACTTCTGGAACTCCGGATGGACGATGACACCGGGCGACCTCGACCTCGCGCTGTTCCCGGCGTCCGGCCCCTACAAGGTCGAATCGTTCTCCGCGGACGAGGGTCTGGTGCTGGTGGCCAACGACCGCTGGTGGGGGAACCGCCCCGCCACGTCCCGGATCGTGGTGTGGCCCAAGTCTTCCGACATCAGCGCGCGGATCGGTGACGGTGCGGTCGAGGTCGTCGACGTCGCCGCGGGATCGGCGCCGGACCTGGACCTCGGCGGGTTCGACGTGACCGAGGTTGCCTCCCGCAGCGTCGAGCAGTTCGTCCTGTCCACCTCGGGGCTGTTCGAGAACGCGGCGGGACGGCGGGCGTTCGCGGCCTGCCTGCCCCGCGACGAGCTGGCGACGAAATTCGGGCTCGCCGCGGAACCGGACGCGGACGGCGCCGGCTCCGGCGGTCCGGTCGACACCCGGGTCACCGCACCCGACAGTCTCGTCCACCAGTCGGTTGCCGGCGCTGTCGGCGGCCGGTACGAGACGGCGGACACGGCGGCGGCCACCGCCGCGCTCGCCGACACCGACAACACGTCGGCGACCGTCCGGATCGGATACCTGGGTCCGAACCCGCGGCGCGCCGACATCGTGTCCGCGGTCGCAGCGGCATGCGCGCCGGCCGGGATCACCGTGCAGGACGTCGCCTCGCCGGAGTTCACACCGTCGATGCTGCGCGGCGGGCAGGTGGACGTGGTGCTCGCGGGGACGGCGTCCGCCCCCGGTGCGGCAGGCACGGCCGCGGCCACCACCGCGATGTACGCTCTCCGCAGCGGAAACGGATCGAACTTCGGCGACTACAGCAACAGTCGCGTCGACCAGATCGTCGATCAGCTCGCCGTCGACGACTCGACCGCCACCCAGCTGTCGCTGTCGACGGAGGCCGAGAACATCCTCTGGTCGGACATGCCGACGGTGCCGCTGTCCGACCAGCCGCGGACCGTCGCGTTCGCGTCGGGTCTGCAGGCGGGAACGGTCAATCCGACTGTGTCGGGCGCCGGGTGGAACATGGACAGGTGGGTTCTGCGCCGGTGATCGATCATTCCGCGGCCCGTGACGCCGTCACCCGGCTCACCCGGTGGGCCGACGACTTCCCGCAACCCGGCGTGCGGTTCGCCGATCTGACGCCCGTCTTCTCCGACGCCGACGGTTTCCGCGTCGTCGTCGACGCGCTCGCCGCGTGCGCGCCGGCGGCGGAGGTGATCGCCGCCGTCGACGCGCGGGGGTTCCTCCTCGGCGGCGGCGTCGCCCGGGAGCTGGGATCCGGTGTGGTGGCCGTGCGGAAGTCGGGCAAACTGCCGCCGCCCGTGCTGTCGCAGTCGTACACCCTCGAATACGGAACGGCCACGCTGGAGATCCCGGCCGGATCGATCGGCCTGCAGGGACGCTCGGTGCTCGTCGTCGACGACGTCCTCGCCACCGGCGGCACCCTCGACGCGACGGCGCGGCTCGTGGAATCCGCAGGTGCCCGCGTGATCGGCATCGCCGTGGTCCTGGAGATCGCTGCGCTGGGCGGCCGGGAGCGCCTCGGAAAGTACCCGCTCACGTCCCTCGTCACAGTCTGAGTACTAAAGTTGGGCCTGGTGGTCGTCACGGCCACCGGGGCGCATGCCCGAGACCAACCAGGGCCCCAGAGCCCGAGCCATTTCAGTGGTAGGAGGTGACGGCATGACTTCGAATCTTGATCGGTCGCAGAACACGGGAACCCCCGCGTCTGCGCAATCCGATGCCGAGTCACCTGCAGCGAACCCGGCTTCCGGTAACAACCGTGGAGCACAGGGATTCGCCGTTCCGGCGTCCGCATCGCGCCGGGTACGAGCGCGACTCGCCAGGCGCATCACAGGTCAGCGGAACACGACCATCCGGCCGGTTCTCGAACCCCTCGTAAGTCTGCATCGCGAGCTCTACCCCAAGGCGGACCTGGCGCTCCTGCAGCGCGCCTACGACGTGGCCGAGGAACGGCACGCCAGCCAGCGCCGCAAGTCGGGCGACCCGTACATCACGCATCCGCTCGCCGTCGCCAGCATCCTCGCCGAACTGGGGATGGACACGACCACCCTGGTCGCGGCCCTGCTCCACGACACCGTCGAAGACACCGGCTACTCCCTCGACCAGCTGACCGACGAGTTCGGCGAAGAAGTCGCGCACCTCGTCGACGGCGTCACCAAACTCGACAAGGTGGTGCTCGGCAACGCCGCCGAGGGCGAGACCATCCGCAAGATGATCATCGCGATGGCCCGCGATCCGCGCGTGCTGGTGATCAAGGTGGCCGACCGGCTCCACAACATGCGGACCATGCGGTTCCTGCCACCCGAGAAGCAGGCCCGCAAGGCCCGCGAAACGCTCGAGGTGATCGCGCCGCTGGCCCACCGGCTCGGTATGGCCACCGTGAAATGGGAACTCGAAGACCTGTCCTTCGCGATCCTCCACCCCAAGAAGTACGACGAGATCGTGCGGCTCGTCGCCGACCGGGCGCCGTCCCGCGACACCTACCTGGCGAAGGTCCGCGCGGAGATCAACGCGACCTTGACCGCGTCGCGGATCAACGCGGTCGTCGAGGGCAGGCCCAAGCACTACTGGTCGATCTACCAGAAGATGATCGTCAAAGGCCGCGACTTCGACGACATCCACGACCTGGTCGGGGTGCGGATCCTGTGCGACGAGGTCCGCGACTGTTACGCGGCCGTCGGTGTCGTCCACTCGCTGTGGCAGCCGATGGCCGGCCGGTTCAAGGACTACATCGCGCAGCCGCGCTACGGCGTCTACCAGTCGCTGCACACCACCGTCGTCGGACCGGAGGGCAAACCCCTCGAGGTGCAGATCCGCACCCACGACATGCACCGGACCGCGGAGTTCGGCATCGCCGCGCACTGGCGGTACAAGGAGACCAAGGGCAGGCACTCCGGTGACGTCGCCGAGGTCGACGACATGGCGTGGATGCGTCAGCTCCTCGACTGGCAGCGTGAGGCCGCCGACCCGGGGGAGTTCCTGGAGTCGCTGCGCTACGACCTCGCGGTCAAGGAGATCTTCGTCTTCACCCCCAAGGGCGACGTGGTGACCTTGCCCGCCGGGTCGACACCCGTCGACTTCGCGTATGCGGTGCACACGGAGGTCGGGCACCGCTGTATCGGCGCCCGGGTCAACGGCAGGCTGGTGGCGCTCGAACGCAAGCTCGAGAACGGCGAGGTGGTGGAGGTCTTCACCTCCAAGGCCGTCAACGCCGGTCCGAGCCGCGACTGGCAGACGTTCGCCGTGTCGCCGCGCGCCAAGACGAAGATCCGGCAGTGGTTCGCCAAGGAACGCCGCGAAGAGGCGCTCGAGGCGGGCAAGGACGCTATCGCGAAGGAGGTGCGGCGGGTCGGCCTGCCGCTGCAGCGCCTGATGAACGCCGAGTCGATGGCGTCCATCGCACACGAACTGCACTACACCGACGTGTCGATGCTGTACACGGCGGTCGGTGAGAGTCACGTGTCGGCGCAGCACGTCGTTCAGCGTCTGGTGGCCCATCTGGGCGGGGTCGGCGACGTCGAGGAGGAGCTGGCCGAGCGGTCCACCCCGTCGACCATGCCGATGCGTCCGCGGAGCACCGGCGACGCGGGTGTGCTGGTTCCCGGCGCGGAGGGCACGGTTGCCAAACTCGCCAAGTGCTGCACACCCGTTCCCGGCGACGAGATCATGGGCTTCGTGACCCGGGGCGGCGCGGTCAGCGTCCACCGCACCGACTGCACCAACGCCGGCTCCCTGCAGGAGCAGTCGGAGCGGATCATCGAGGTCAAGTGGGCGCCGTCCCCGTCGTCGGTGTTCCTGGTGGCCATTCAGATCGAGGCGCTCGATCGGCACCGGTTGCTGTCGGACGTGACGAAGGCGCTCGCGGACGAGAAGGTCAACATCCTGTCGGCGTCGGTGACGACGTCCGGCGACCGGGTGGCGATCAGTAAGTTCACGTTCGAGATGGGCGACCCGAAGCACCTCGGGCACGTGCTGAACGTGGTCCGCAACGTCGAGGGCGTGTACGACGTGTACCGGGTGACGTCCGCCGCCTAGCGGTCGTCCCCGGCGACGAACGGGACGGTCGTTCGAGTAGATCGAACGACCGTCCCGTTCGTGCGGTCGGGTGCGGGGTCAGCCGACCTTCGCGGTCTCGATCTGCACCGGGGTGTTGGGCTTGCCGCCGCCTGCGGACATGGATCCGTCGTCGCCGTCCGCCGCGATCTTCTCGACGGTCGCGAGGCCCTCCTCGGAGATCGAACCGAAGACGGTGTAGTTGGGCGGGAGCACCGAGTCGGCGTAGACGAGGAAGAACTGGCTGCCGTTGCTGCCGGGCTGCCCGCTGTTGGCCATCGCGACGGTGCCGCGGGGGTAGACCACCGGATTCGCGAGTGCCGGATCGTTCGGCGCGAACGCGGTCTCCGGGTACTCCGTGTCGAATCCGTAGCCCGGGCCGCCGGTGCCCGCCCCGCTCGGGTCGCCGCACTGCAGCACTTGCAGACCCACTTCGGTCGTCAGCCGGTGGCAGGGGGTGTCGTCGAAGTACCCCTGCTGCGCCAGGCTCGTGAAGCTGTTCACCGTGCACGGGGCCTCGGCGCGGTCCAGGACCAGGCCGATCGGTCCGGCGCTGGTCTGGAGATCGACGGGAACCGTGCCCACCGTGGACACACCGGACGTGGGCGGCGGGGTGACGTCCTTGACGGCGGGCCGCCCCGCCGGGTAGGTGCAGTCGACGGTGGCCGCGGCGGGAGCCGGGACCGCGGGGAGCGTGCCGAACTTGGACAGGTCGAGCGACTGCTCCGCCGCGCTCGTGGCGGCCGCCTTCGACGAGGTGCCGGTCGACGAGCCGCCGGAGTCGGACGAATCCGAACAGCCGGCGAGGAGGACCGCGAGGCTCACGCCTGCGACGAGAATCGAGGTGCGTTTCATCGGTCCATCCTCACACGAGACGTCAGTCCATCCGGACGGACGTGATGTCGATGGGCAGGTTCGGCTTGCCGCCGCCGGCCTGCATCGATCCGTCGTCACCGGCCGCCGCCACCTTCTCGATGGTGGCGAGACCGGTCTCGTCGACCTTCCCGAACGCGGTGTACTGCGGGGGGAGCTGCGAGTCGGCGTAGACGAGGAAGAACTGGCTGCCGTTGCTGTCGGGCTGCCCGCTGTTGGCCATCGCGATCGTGCCGCGCGGGTACGTCACCGGAACCTGCAGCGCCGGATCCGACGCCTCGTACTGGTCGGTGGGGAATTCGTTGGCGAACCCGTAGCCCGGACCGCCGGTGCCCGCGCCGGTGGGGTCGCCGCACTGCAGGACCTTCAGTCCCTCGGACGTGACGAGCCGGTGGCAAGGGGTGTTGTCGAAGTAGTTCTGACTCGCCAGGCTCAGGAAGTTGTTGACCGTGCAGGGGGAGTCGGCGTTGTCCAGGACCAGACCGATGTTTCCCTGCGTCGTCTGCATGCTGACGCTGACTTCCCGGAGCGTGGTGTCGATCTCGTCGGTGCGCGGCGGGTTCACCTGCTTCGCCGGCGGCTGACTGTCGGGGGTGTACGTGCAGGACACCTTCTCGGGCAGCGGTTCGGACCGGCCTGCGGGCATCACACCGGGCGACTGCGGTGACGCCGACACCGACTCCGCCGCCGATGCCTCCGTCGCCTCGTCGTCGCCGCGGGTGAGGGAGAAGACGACGGCGCCGGCGGCCACCACGAGCACGACACCGAGCACCGAACCGGCGATGGTCAGCTGCTTACGCTTGCGTGCTCTGTCGGCGCGGCGTTCGAGCTGACGCTCGAGCTTTCGTTTCGCTGCTTCCCGGCGCTGCTCGTTGCTCGGCACTGCGGTGGTCCTCCCGTGTCGGTCTGGCTGGAAGTCGGTCGATAGGGCAGTTGGCCGGTGCGAACTGCCCCCGGCACACGACCTCCAGAGTCTGCCATCCGAACCTGAGAACATCCTGGCGGGGCGGCGGCTTAGGCTGTAGCGACTGCAATGACCACTCGAACAGGAGCGTCGCGCGTGCTCGTCACAGGATTCCCGGCCGGGATGTTTCAGACCAACTGCTACATCCTCGCGCAGGACGATGCCCCGGAATGCGTCGTCGTCGACCCAGGACAGGATGCCGCCGAACCGCTGTTCGAGTTCCTGGACCAGTCGAATCTGACCCCGACGGCGGTGCTGCTGACCCACGGACACCTCGACCACGTCTGGAACGCCTACGACGTCTGCGAGAAGTTCGGGATCCCCGCGTACATCCACCCCGAGGACCGCTACATGCTGTCGGACCCCGGCCGCGGCATCGGCCCGACGATGAAACCGTTCATCGAGGGCATGACGTTCGTCGAGCCCGGCGAGGTGATCGAACTGGCCGACGGCGACGTGATCGAGCAGGCCGGGATGTCGTTCGCCGTCGACCACACCCCCGGGCACACGCAGGGGTCCGTGGTGTTCCGCACCCGGGTCGTCACCGAGAACGGCCCCGTCGAGATCGCCCTCACCGGTGACACGCTGTTCCAGGGATCGATCGGCCGGAGCGACCTGCCCGGCGGCAACCACGAACAGTTGCTGCAGTCCATCGCCGACAAGCTTCTGGTCCTGGCCGACGACACGGCGGTCCTCCCCGGGCACGGCGGTTCGAGCACCGTCGGCGCCGAACGTGGGTCGAACCCGTTTCTCGTTGGACTCCCGGGATCGAAATAAGGAAAAGTAACGACAGTGAGCAAAGCCAGCACCTTCTCCGCCCCCAAGGGCGTCCCCGATTACGTCCCGCCGCAGTCGTCCGAGTTCGTCGCGGTCCGTGACGGACTCACGCGCGCTGCGCGTCTGGCCGGATACGGCCACATCGAACTTCCCATCTTCGAGGACACCGGGCTGTTCGCCCGCGGTGTCGGCGAGTCCACCGACGTCGTCAGCAAGGAGATGTACACGTTCGCCGACCGCGGTGACCGTTCGGTGACACTGCGGCCCGAGGGCACCGCGGGTGTCATGCGGGCCGTGATCGAGCACGGCCTGGACCGCGGCCAGTTGCCGGTCAAGCTGAGCTACGCCGGCCCGTTCTTCCGTTACGAGCGACCGCAGGCCGGCCGATACCGCCAGTTGCAGCAGGTCGGGGTCGAGGCCATCGGCGTCGACGACCCGGCACTCGACGCCGAGGTCATCGCCGTCGCCGACGCCGGTTTCCGCGGCCTCGGTCTCGAGGGTTTCCGGTTGGAGATCACGTCCCTCGGCGACGACACGTGCCGTCCGCAGTACCGGGAACGGTTGCAGGAGTTCCTGTTCGCGCTTCCCCTCGACGAGGAGACCCGTCGGCGGGCGGAGATCAACCCGCTGCGGGTGCTCGACGACAAGCGCAAGGAGGTGCGCGAGATGACGGCGGACGCCCCGCTCATGCTCGATCACCTCTCGGACACGGCGAAGGCGCACTTCGACGAGGTGCTCGCGCACCTCGACGCGCTGGGGGTGCCGTACGTGGTCAACCCGCGGATGGTCCGCGGCCTCGACTACTACACGAAGACGACGTTCGAGTTCGTTCACGACGGTCTCGGCGCGCAGTCGGGTATCGGCGGCGGCGGACGGTACGACGGTCTGATGGCCCAGCTGGGTGGTCAGCCGTTGTCCGGCATCGGTTTCGGGCTCGGCGTCGACCGCACCGTCCTGGCGCTCGCCGCGGAGGGCAAGACCGCGGGCTCGACGGCCCGCTGCGAGGTCTTCGGCGTCCCGCTGGGCGAGGAGGCGAAGGCGAAGCTGGTGGTGATCGCGCAGCAGTTGCGCGCCCAGGGAATTCGAGTCGATCTCGCGTACGGCAACCGCGGGGTGAAGGGCGCGATGAAGGCCGCCGACCGGTCCGGCGCCGCGCTGGCGCTGGTGCTCGGCGACCGCGACATCGCCGAGGGCACGGTGGGAATCAAGAATCTCGCCACCGGCGATCAGGAATCGGTGTCGTCGGCGGATGTTCTCGCGCGCGTCGGAGCCATCCTTGGCGCCTGACGACACCGCGCCGGTGTCGCTCGACCTCGTCCCGATCGCGTTGATCGCACCGCGGCTCAAGAAGGTCGCGGCGATCGCCGTGCTGATCGGTGTCGTGGTCGGCGTCGTCGTCGGGTTCTTCGGCCCGGTGTGGGTGGGCGTGACGGTCGGGGCCGTGATCGCAGTCCCGACCGCCGCGTCCGCGCTCCTCACATTGCGGCGTCGCATCACGCTGCAGGCCGGGCGGATCCGGTCGACGGGGGGTCTGCGCAGCCGGCGCGTCGACGTCACCCGCGCGGTGGCCGCGGAACTGGTGGTCCGTTCGGCCCGGGTCAGCGAGGTGAGTGTCCGGATCACGGATCCCGACGGGAGCCTCGCGATTCCGCTCGCCCTCTACACGACGGACGGCGGCCGGGAACTCGAGATCCTCGGGCTCCGCAGGCTGGCGGACGCCCTGACGACCAGTGAACTGGTACCGGCTGCGGCGATCGCGTCGGTCCTCATCGAGCAACTCCGCGCGGAAGCGCGCGGCGCGGCCCTCCCCGAACGCCCGCTGTTCCGGGCCGTGGAACTGGTGCGTTCGGAGGGTCGCGTGCCCACCACCACGCTCACCGATCACGAGGTGGCGGCACTGCTCGACTGAGCGATCAGCCGCGATCGCCGAACGCGGCGTCGTCGAGATCCTCGCCGCCGATCACGGCGGGCGCGACCATCGGCAGGTCGCCGGCGAACGCGTTGTTCTCGCCGGCGTTGACGAGGTAGCTCGGTGTGGACCGGCCGCTCAGCTGTTCGTCGCCGCCGCGCCCGGCGCCCGCCGTGCCGGCGCCGCCCATCCCGCCCATTGCCCCGCCCGGTGCGAGAGGGGACGAGGCGGCCGGAGTGGCGCCGGGTGCCGGAGCGGTGCCCGGTGTCGTCGGGCTCGCCGTCGCCGGGGGCACGACCGCCCCGGTAACCGCTCCGCGGGGTACCGAACCGCTTCCCGCCGAGGCGTTTCCGCCCGCGCCGCCGCCGTACATGCCGATGCCCGCGCCGCCGGCCGTGCCCACCGCGCCGGGTGCTGCGCCGACGGCACTGTGTGCCGGGGTGACGGCGGATTTCGCCGCGACGGTGTCGGCGGGCAGATCGGACGAGGAGACACTGGCCGCCTGGGTACTCGCCGACACCAGGTCGCCGACACCGTCGGTGACGGTGGAGATCATCGGCTTGCCCACGCCCTCGATCACGGTGGACGCGACGGTGAACGGCGACGTCGGTGCCGCTCCCCCCACGGCTCCTGGCGCCGGGGGCGGCGGAACCGGGACCGGCGTGGCGAGACCGTTCATCGTGAGGGTCTGCTCGTTCAGTTCGGTGCGGGTCTGCGTCACCACTCCGATGGCCGCCTTGATGTGCTCGGCCGCGGACGCGAGAAGCATCGCCTGCCCGGGCGGAGTCATCACCATCGGCGCGGCGGCGACCGCGGTGGCCGCGAACGACTCCGAGATCGTCATCAGGTTCGCATTGCCCCGCGCCACGGACGCGGCGGCGGTCTGGGTGGTGGTCGAGATCTCCGTGCCACGTTCGCTCAGTTCGGTGCCGCTCGCCTGGGCCTGCACACCCTGGGACTGCGCTGCCTGCGCCGCCTGACTCTGCCAGATCTGGTCGAGGACCTTCAGGCCCGACAAGCTCATCGAGATGGCCTGGTCGATCAGGCCCGAGGACATGTCGAGGACGGACGTCGGGTCGAATGCGCCGAACGTGCCGGTGCCGAAGCTCCCGGCGAGATCGGAGAGCGGCTTGAACAATTCGTCCACACCCGGCAGTGCGGGCAGAGCGTGCCCCTGCAGCAGTGCCTCGACCGGGTTCGGTGGCAGGGGCGGCAACGACGGCAGGGCCGGTAGCGGTGGCAGCTCACCGAGCGGCGCATCCAGCAACGGGCCGAGCGGGGAATTCTGCAGGGCCTCGAGCGGGGTGCTCGGCAGTGGTGTGGCGAGGGCGTCGCCGACGGGTGAGCCCTGGATCAGGTCGAGAACAGATCCGGGCTCGGCGGGATGACCGGCGGCTTCGGGGGAGGTCATGCGAGGCCCCCGAGTCCGTCGCCGACAGCGCCGAGCGCTGCGCTGTTGGCGCCGTCGACGGAGTCGTAGGACCGGGCGGTGGCGTCGGCCGCGATCGCGGTCTGCGCGTAGTGCGTTGCGAGTTCGGCGACCGATGTGGCGTGACTTGCCTGCGCGGCAGCGAAGGACGCGAGAAAGTCGGCTCCGATCGGGCCGAATACGGGCGCGAGCGCCGCGAGATTCGCGCCGAGATCGAGTGCGGCGGCGCTGCTGATCTGTTCGGCGGCCTGCGCAGCGGTGGCGCCGTATTTCCTGATGCCGTCCGTGACGACGAAGACTTCGCTCAAGATAACCCCCCAGTGACTAAGCGTTCGCCAGACTTTATCGCACGGGAGCGACATGCACGGCTAGAGGTGAAGGGGTGTTCCGCCCTCGGTCTCGGCGAGAAGTGCGCGCGACTTCGCCCGGATTTCGTCCAGCGGTTCCGTCCATCCGAGTGCGCGGAGGCAGGCGTCGGCGAGGAGTCCGGCAGCGCCCTCGTTCTCGGGCCCGGGCAGCAGTCCGCGTTCGATGTCGGCGCGGGTTGCGATGGCGCTCTCGACGATTCGGAACGGCAGGTCGGCCAGGGCGGGGGAGGTGTCGGCGGAGACGGCGGTGATTTCCGTGAGCGCCCGCTCCGCCAGCAGCCGGTAGTGGCCGCGCAGCCGGGTGCGCTGGGTGCGGAACGGCTCGAATCGATCGGTCAGCAGTTCCGGGAGAAGGTACAGCGCACCGAGATTCCATCTGGTGGCCGTGAGTTGCGTGACGTCGTAGGTGGCGAGCGCGTGCAGGCGCACCGTGGCGGGGGCGTCGGCGCCGGTGAGCCGCTCGGCGGCGGCGAGCGCGGGGGAGACCGTTTCCTCGAGCAGCGCCGCCAGGATCTCCTCCTTGTTGGGAAAGTGGTGGTAGAGCGACGCCTGCCGGATGCCGACCATCTCCGCGATCCGCCGGGTCGAGGTGGCGGCGAAACCCTTGGTGGTGAACAACTCTCCGGCGGCGTCGAGGATCTCCTCGGGAGTGGTCTGCCCTGGTCTGCGCTGACTGGTCAGTCGGGGTCGTCCCGGCCCTGTGGTCACCGCTCCATGATGTCAGGTCGCGTCCGGAGCCGACCCCGACCACCCTCCGTGAGGGTTTCGTCACGCGGCCGAAACGTAGGCAACGATGCTGTTACGGCCGATCGCGATCTGGATACGCGGGCGTCACCCATCGAGGCCTCTCCGCGAGAAAACTATCGAGCGACAGATATTGCCCTCGCCGAAGGAGTACGCCCTTGAGTACACCCACAAGGACTGCGCAGGTGCCGACCGCGCCGGCTCCCGCATCTCTCCGCCCGTCCGGCGTCGACGACACGGGCGACCTCGGCGAATTCGGCTACGAGCAGCAGCTCCACCGCTCCCTGGGCAAGTTCGCGTCGTTCGCCGCCGGCTTCTCGTTCGTCTCCATCCTCACCACCATCTTCCAGCTCTTCGGGCTCGGATTCGGGTTTGCCGGGCCCGCCTTCTTCTGGACGTGGCCGGTGGTGTTCGCCGGCCAGTTCATGGTGGCGCTCAACTTCGCCGAACTCGCCGCCCGGTACCCCATCTCGGGGGCGATCTACCAGTGGTCTCGCCGGATGGGCGGCGAGGTGGTCGGCTGGTTCGCCGGATGGTTCATGATCCTCGCGCAGATGGTGACGGCGTCCGCCGCGGCCATCGCCCTGCAGGTCGTTCTCCCCAACGTGTGGAGCGGATTCCAGATCATCGGGGAGGACAGCACACTGACGTCCGCGAGCGGTGCCGCCAACGCGGTGCTCCTCGGCTCCGTCCTGCTCATGCTGACCACGTTCATCAACTGCATCGGCGTCAACTGGATGTCCCGGATCAACAACATCGGTGTGACCTGCGAGATCGTCGGGGTCATCGCGGTGGTCGGGATGTTTCTCACTCACGCCCGGCGCGGACCGGGCGTCGTGTTCGACACCGGTACGGCGGGTGCGTCGCCCGGCTACGGATGGGCGTGGATCGTGTCGGGGCTGATGGCGGCCTACGTGATGGTCGGGTTCGGTTCGGCGGGCGAACTCGCCGAGGAGACCAGGAACCCGCGCCGGGTCGCGCCGCGCACGATCCGCCTCGCGCTGTCCGTGTCGGCGCTCGGCGGCGGGCTGATGATCATCGGCGCGCTGATGGCCGCGCCGAGCCTGACGGACGGCCGTCTCGCCGCCGAGGGACTGCCGTACGTGCTCTCGTCGATCCTCAGCTCCCCGTGGGGAACCCTGCTCCTCGTCGACGTCGCGATCGCCGTCTTCGTCTGCACGCTCGCCATCCAGACGGCGGCATCGCGGCTGGTGTTCTCGATGGCCCGGGACGGCCGGCTGCCGGCCTCGCGGATTCTGTCGACGGTGAACCCCCGCACCGGAACCCCCATCGCGCCGTCCGTGCTGATCGGCCTCGTGTGCATCGGCATCCTCGCCGTCAACGTCGGGAACTCCGCGATCTTCGCGACCCTCTCGAGCGTCTGCATCATCCTGATCTACCTCGCCTACCTGATGGTCACGGTGCCGCTCCTGCTGCGCAGGCTGAAGGGCTGGCCGCACGGGGGACCGCAGGTCGACGCGGACGGTCGGACGCTGTTCTCGCTGGGACGGTTCGGACTGCCCGTGAACATCCTGGCCGTCGGCTACGGCGCGCTGATGGTCGTCAACCTGTCCTGGCCGCGCGCCGAGATCTTCGACCCCAGTGGCGACTACCCCCTCCTGCGGTGGGCCGCCCCCGTCACCGTCGCCGCCGTGGTCGCGCTCGGGGTCGCGTGCTTCCCGCGCGGCCGCACGACCCCCAACCCCGTCACGATCGGAGCCTGACATGACCTCAGTGGACACCTCGACCACCAGCGCCGCGAAGGAACACGCGCGTGCCCAGTCGGGCGTGGTCACCGACTCGATGCCGGTGGTCCCCGCGTCGTCCTGGACCACCCCGCCGTCCGGTGTCGATCCGGCGCTGCTCACGTGGGCGGAGACCGTTCCCGGCGGCCGGTACACCACGAAGGTGCTGGGCCGCGGCACCCGACTGCGACTGCGCGACCTCGACGGCCGGGCCTGCGCCCACCTGCTGTTGTACCGGGCGGACGCGCCGTGGGAGCGGCTCAACGTCGCCGACACGGTGAAGGTGCCGTGGCAGGCGTACACGGGGACCGGGCATCCGCTCCTCTCCGACCAGGGGCGCGTCCTCGCGACCGTGGTGTCGGACGGGTCCGGCCGGCACGATGCCCTCTGCGGCACCACCTCGCTCGCCACGAACACCGCGAAATACGGTGACGGCAGCCTGCATTCGGGGTCTCCCGCCGGCCGTGAACTCTTCACCGTGGCGGCCGCGAAGCACGGGCTCGAGCGTCGCGACCTCCCGCCCTCGCTGTCGTTCTTCCACGGGGTGCGGGTGGGTGCGGACGGATCGCTGAGCAGCATCGGATCCGCCGGCGCGGACACCGCCGTCGACCTCGTGATCCACCTCCCGGTGATCGTCCTGATCGCCAACACGGCGCACCCCCTGGATCCGTCGCCGACGTACGACACGACCGCGCTCGAAGTGCTCGCCTGGACCGGCGCCGACGTGGCCGAGCCCGTCGACGCCGACCCGGAGTACCGGCGCGCCTTCCTCAACACCGAAGACGTCTGGGCTGCAGCGCAGCGCCAGGGACGGGAGCAGGCATGACCACCACCATCGAGACTGCGCCGCTGGTACCGGGAACGGTGATCCTGGACGAGGAGGTCGGCGCCCGCGGACCCTGGTCCGCCGTCGTCGCGGCCGGCGACGTCCTGACCATCGTGGATCTGTACGGCAACCAGGCCGTCGACACCCTGATCTACGCGGCCGACGACCACCGGCAGCGCTACTCGGCCGCCGCGACGGTGTCGGCGCAGCGAAATCTGTTCCTGACCACGGGAAGTGTGCTCCGCACCGACGATCACGACGCGCTGATGACACTCGTCGCCGACGAGGTCGGCTCGCACGACACGGTGGGCGGCGCCTGCTCCCAGGAGTCGAACACCCTGAGGTACGGCCACCACACCAAGCATCAGCACGCCTGCGTCGAGAACTTTCTCGCGGAAGGGTCGCGGTGGGGGATCGGCAAGCGGGATCTGGTGTCGAACATCAACTTCTTCATGAACGTCCCCGTCGACGCCGACGGCACACTCGGCATCGTCGACGGCCTGTCCGCACCCGGCCGCAGGCTCGCGCTCAGCGCGGACCGCGACGTTCTGGTACTGGTGTCCAATTGTCCGCAGATCAACAACCCCTGTAACGGTTTCGACCCGACACCGGTGCGGATGATCGTGACCCGGCCGGCGGGAGCTCCCGCATGAGCGCCAAGATCACGGTTCAGCGGCCCGGCATGCTCACCACGGTCCAGGACTTCCCGGGCCGGATCGGCTACTGGCACGTCGGGGTACCGCCGTCAGGTCCGATGGACGACCTGTCGTTCCGGCTCGGGAACACCGCGCTCGGCAACGACGAGGGCGCCGCCGGAATCGAATGCGCCATGTCCGGCCCCGCGTTGCAGTTCGACGAGGAGACGGTGGTCTGCGTGACCGGTGCGCCCGCCCCGGTCACCGTCGACGGCGTGCTGCACGCGCAGTGGCGACCGGTACGGGTTCCGGCGGGCGGGACCCTGGACGTCGGCGCGGTCGCCGGACCCGGGCTGCGCATCTACCTCCTCGTCCAGGGCGGGCTCGACATCGACGACTTCCTCGGCAGCGCCTCGACTTTCACACTGGGCAAGTTCGGCGGTCATCAGGGCCGCACGCTGCGCCAGGGCGATGTGCTCGCGGTCGGTGAGCACGACGGCACCCGCGCGGCCGCCGTTCCCGCAGAACACGTCCCCGCCCTGTGCAGTCGCTGGGAGATCGCGGTCACCGAGGGCCCACACGGCGCACCCGAATTCTTCACCCGCGCCGACATCGACACGCTGTACCGGACCGACTACGAGGTGCATTTCAACTCGGACCGCACCGGGGTGCGGCTGATCGGGCCCAAACCCGACTGGGCTCGCACGGACGGCGGCGAGGCAGGACTGCACCCGTCCAACATCCACGACAACGCGTATTCGGTCGGCGCCCTGGACTTCACGGGAGACACCCCGATCCTCCTGGGTCCGGACGGGCCGAGTCTCGGCGGGTTCGTGTGCCCCGTCACGGTCGTCTCCGCGGAACGCTGGAAGCTCGGACAACTGGCCCCCGGCGACAGGGTGCGCTTCGTGCCGATTCGGGCCGACCGGGCCGCGTCCACGCGTGCGCTGGGGACTGCCCGGCGGGCGGCGTTCTCGACGGTCTTCTCCACCACCGGTGACCGGGACGACGGCGTGATCGCCCGGCGCGACGGTGAGACCGCGGTGACGTACCGGCGGTCCGGCGACGACAATGTGCTGGTCGAATACGGCGACATGAGCCTCGACCTCGCACTGCGGGCCCGCGCACACGCGCTGCACCAGCGGCTCGAGGTCGAGAAACCGGCCGGGCTCCTCGACCTGACACCGGGCATCCGGTCGCTGCAGGTGCGGGTCGACCCCGACGTGCTGCCGATCCCGAAGCTGATGGGGCTGCTCGCCGAGGCGGAGGACGCGCTGCCCGCGGCGAACGAACTCGTCGTGCCGAGCCGCTCCGTGCGGATGCCGCTGTCGTGGGACGACCCCTCGACGCGTGAGGCGATCCAGCGGTACATGCACGGTGTCCGCGCCGACGCGCCGTGGTGCCCGTGGAACATCGAATTCATTCGTCGCATGAACGGCCTCGGCAGTGTCGACGACGTCTTCGACACCGTCTTCGGGGCGGAGTACATGGTGCTCGGACTCGGCGACGTCTACCTCGGCGCGCCCGTCGCGACACCTCTGGACCCGCGGCATCGGCTGGTCACCACGAAGTACAACCCCGCCCGCACGTGGACGCCGGAGAACGCGGTCGGCATCGGTGGGGCGTACCTGTGCATCTACGGGATGGAGGGCCCCGGCGGCTACCAGTTCGTCGGCCGCACCACCCAGGTGTGGAACCATCGGCACCCCGAGAAGTCCGGACCGTTCGAGGACGGCACCCCCTGGCTGCTGCGCTTCTTCGACCGGATCTCCTGGTACCCCGTGGAACCGGACGAGCTGATGGACCTGCGATCCGACGTCGCCGCCGGCCGCGGCGGCGGAATCGAGATCACGGAGGGCACGTTCTCGCTCGCCGAGCACCAGCGGTTCCTCGCGGCCAATGCCGAATCGATCGGCGGATTCCGAGCCGAACAGGCCGTCGCGTTCGCCGCTGAGCGGCAACGATGGTCCGCGGCAGGGGAATTCGCGACGGTGGGCTGATCGCTCGTCACGCGCCCAAGACTCTTGCGCATGTCCGGCCTCCTCGGTTACGCCTGTCGCTCGGCGAGTTCGGCGAGTTGCTCCGTGACGGTGCCCCAGCCGTCGTAGAAGCCCATTTCTTCGTGGGTGTTCCGGTCCGCGTTGTTCTTGTGCATCACGTGGGCGACGTATTCGGTGCCCGTCGGATGGTCGGTCATCGTGATGATCGCGGTCATGAACGGCTGTTCGGCGGGGCGCCAGCCACCGACGAGGGAGTTGGTGAACACGATGCGTTCGAGTTCGTCGACGGCGAGAAAGCAGCCGTTCATGTGGGGCACGAATTCGCCGTCGTCTTCGCTGATCTGGGTGGTGAGCGCGCCGCCCGGGCGTAGTTCCATGTCGACGACCCGGCACCGGGAAGGCGCGGGGACCCACCATTGTTCGAAGCTGGCAGGGTCGGTCCAGGCGCGCCACACGACGGCCCGGGGCGCCCGGATGATGCGCGAAATCGTGAGGTCGAGATCGGGTCTCGCAGTGTCGGTCATTGCGGTGTGTCCTTCGCGTGAGGGATGACTGTGTGTTCGGTGACGAATTGTTCGAGCCTGTCGGTGCGGCCCTCCCAGAGTTCCTGTTGCTCCGCGAGCCAGAATTCGACCGCCGTGAACGGCGCCTTCTCGATCGCGCACGTCCGTACCCGGCCTTCCTTGCGTGTCCGGATCCACCCGCTGTCCTCCAGGAAGTGGATGTGCTTCATGAAGGAGGGCAGGGCCATGTCGAACGGTTTCGCCAGTTCGCTGACCGTCGCCGGGCCGCGGCTCAGGCGGCCCAGCACGGCCCGCCGGGTGGGGTCGGCGAGCGCTTGGAAGATGCCGTTGAGCTGCTCCGGATACTGAGCCACAAGGCAAAGTATTCACCGCAACGATGGTTAGCGCAAGGGCTAACTGTTTGGGTGTGTCAGCCGAGCTTGCCGTGACCGGGGACGAGCGGGACATCCAGGGCGTCGTAGAGCCCCGGCGCGGCCGTCCGCAGCCACGGAATCGCGTTGACCAGGCGCCCCACCGCGGTGGCATTGCCACCGGCCGCTCGATTGCCGCCCTCGTCGGTGGCCTCCACATTGATCTCGATCCGTGGACGGCCCTCGATGATCACCTTGTGGGCGCCGTCCCCGCCGTCCGGTGGTGAGGGCCAGTCCGGGGCGCACGACGGGTGGATCCGCGTGACGTGCTCGATGACGATGCGGGGTTCGCCGCCCACGATGCCCTGGACTTCGAAACGCAGTGCCCCCTGGGTTCCCGCCTCGAACTCGCCCATGAGTTCGGTGGTGATCGTCTCCTCGAGCGGCCGGCGTATTAGCGTCTCCCGGATCTCCTCGAGTTCCACCCCGAGAGCGCGGGCGATGAGCCGGATCTGGCCGCCCCACACCATCGTGGGCACCGTCGCCGCGACCATCGGCGGTTCGTAGTGCATCGGCTGGCCCATGCCGACGAGGTACCGCACCGAATCGTGTTGGTCGTAGGTGGTGTAGTCGAAGATCTCCTGGCAGCGGATCCGATCGATCGTGCCCGCCAGGCCCGTCATCAGGATCGGCAGGATGTCGTTGCCCCATCCCGGATCGACACCCGACACGAACAGCGCGCCGCCGCCGGACTTCGCCGCCGCTTCGATCGGGTCGCGCAATTCGGCCGGCGCAGTGCGGTGGTCGTACAGCGCATAGATCGACGGGGTCACGACGACCGCCCCGGCATTCAACGCGCGGGTGATGTCGGACGCGGCATCGTCCGGGCGGATGTCGCCGGACGCGGCATAGACGACGGCGCCGGGAGAGTGCGCGAGCACGGCGTCGGCATCGTCGGTTGCCGCCACCCCGAGCGAGCGGCCGAGGCGCGCGAGGTCGCCGGCATCGCGTCCGACCTTCTCCGGGTTCGCCACGAGCACCGCCGTCAACTCGAGTCCGGGGTGGGCGTCGACGGCGCGGATCGCGGCCCGCCCCACATTCCCGGTTCCCCATACCACGGTCCGGATCTTCCCCTGGTCAGCCATGGAATCGGACCCTACCCAGTTCGCGGGACGGTCATGGCCCGAATCGGGCAACACCGGACCCATTCGACGACTGTGCGCGGCAGCGCTGGACCGTGTACAGGTGGACGGTGTTCAGGTGGACAATGGGTAGATGCACCCGCACGGGACGCTGCCCGGCTCGGGAAAGGGTCTGAGCAGAGCCGAACTGCTGGCCTCGGTATCGCTGGCGATCGACCTCGGTCTGGGGCAGCCGATGGAACACATGCTGCGATCGTCGTTGATCGCGACACGGATCGCCGAGCGGATGGGGCTCGACTCCCGGCAGCGCGAGACCGTGTACTACGCCAATCTGATCGGGTGGATCGGTTGTCACGCCGACTCCCACGAACTCTCGGCGCTCTTCGGCGACGACATCGCCTTCCGCGCCGACACCTACGCGGTGGACATGACAGGCCTGCCGTTTCTGCGGCTGACGATGAGTCATGTGGGACGCGGATTGCCAGGCTGGGAGCGCGGTATCCGTGCGGCAGCATTCCTCATTGCCGCTCGCGGTCAGGTCGCCACGCTGATCCATTCGCATTGCAGTTCCGCCGGGGTTCTGTCCGATCGGATGGGTTTGGACGGGCAGGTAGGAAAGGCGCTGGCCTACGCCTTCGAACGCTGGGACGGCCGCGGATTGCCGAACGGTTGTCGCGGGGAGGGTATCCCGGTCGAGATCCACATCGCGCACGTAGCAGACGTCGTCGAGGTGCACCTGCGGACGGGTGGGCTCGCGCACGCGAAGGACGTTCTGCGTTCCCGGCGCGGCAGTCAGTTCAGCCCGGCCGTGGCGGAGGTGTTCGAACGTGACGCGGCGGCGATCGTCGACGGGGTGCTGGAAACGGACGTGTGGATCGCGGCGTTGGCCCAGGCGCCGGATCGTGACCGAACCCTGACGGCCGAGGAGAGCGACGAGTTGCTCAGTGCCATGGCTGATTTCGTCGATCTGAAATCGCCGTTCGCCCTGGGGCATTCGCGTGGCGTCGCGAATCTGGTCGCCGGGGCGGCCCGGCACCTGGGCATGTCACCACCGGACGTCACGAATCTCTACCGTGCCGGCCTCGTGCACAGTCTCGGCAAAATGGGAGTGTCCAACCAGATCTGGGAGAAGAAGAGGCCTCTCACCACGGCCGAATGGGAACGGGTACGGATGTATCCGGATCTGACCGGCCGGATACTGAGCCGAGTCAATGGCTTGGAATCGGTGGTGTCCGTCGCGATGAAGCACCGGGAACGGATCGACGGGTCCGGCTTTCCCCGGGGGATCGCCGGCGCGGAGTTGACCGCGCAGGACCGGCTGCTTGCGACGGCGGACGCATATCAGCGACTGCTCGAACCGCGTCCACACCGGCCGGCGCTCGATCCTCGCGGCGCAGCGGATCGGCTGCGCGAGGAGGCGCGTGCCGGACGCCTCGACGCCGAGTCGGTGGCGGCTGTGCTGGCGGCGGCCGGGCAGCGGCTGTCGAGGCGCACGCCCTGGCCGGCCGGGCTGACCGACCGCGAAGTCGAGATCCTGCGACTCGTCGCGCAGGGCCGGTCCAACCGGGACATCGCCGCCGAACTGTTCATTGCAGAGAAGACGGCACGCAACCACGTCGAACGTGTCTACGCCAAGCTCGGTGTCAACAACCGCACGCAGGCCAGTCTCGCCGCGATCGACCGGGGTCTGGTGGGATTCCCGGTCAATGCGGTCGTGGGGAAGTGAAGGGTCCGCCGTCCGGCGGGACCGACCGTGCCGGGCCGTCATCGCCGGGGTGCGCCGGGCCGGGACCGCCGGTCCAGTACCCACACCGTGGCGAGTGTGAGGCCCACGGCAAACGCGGCGAGCGCGAGGAGGCTGCCGCCGGTGCCACCCCGGAAGGTGTCGCCGTAGGCGGACATGGCCGGCACCGTGGCGCTGTACCGGTCGAGATCCAGGTCGCGACCCAATGCTTCGAATGCGTGGCGGTTGGACAGGCCGAGGCTCATCAGGCGTCCCGGGACGGCCATCTCGTCGACGGGGACTATGGCGCCACCGAACAGAACCTGAGGGAAGCAGAGCATCGGCAGGGCGAGGGCGGCCTGCGCGGCGTTGGAGACCGCGGCCGAGGCGAGCAGACCGAGGACCAGAGCGGACGTCGCTTCGATCACGATCGTCACGAACAGGAAGGCGTACACGTGCCATCCGACGGCGGGGAGCCGACCGAGCGCCCGCAGAACACCGAGGAGCAGCGCGCTCACTCCCGCCAGCACCGGAAGCAGAGCTGTCACCTTGGACGCCACGTAGGCGCTCACACTGAGCCCGGCCAAGCGCTCCTGCCGGAAGACGGCCATCTCCCCGACGATCTGGAGCAGTCCGTACGTGAGGCCGAAGAAGAAGCCCGCGAATGCGATCCAGAACACGATCTGGGCGGGGCCGAGGTCGGCCGCGCTGCGCGGATCGAACGCGCCGCGCTGGAACAGCGTCGCCATCATCGCCGTGACCAGCACCGGTGAGCCGAGCAAGACCGCCAGGGTCAGCCGGTTGCGAAGGAGAACATCGACATTGCGACGTGTGAGGAGCCACCATTGCTGCACCATGCCCGTGCGTTCGACGTCCGAACGGGCGGCCGGGAGGGGCGGTGGAGCCGAGCCGGGCCGGGCGTCCGAATTCTCACCGCTGTCCGCGAATCGCTCCGCCCAGATCTGAGGGGTGTGCTCGCGTGCCAGCCGGTCGTACACCTCGGCGAGATCCTCCACACCGAAGTAGCGTCGAGCCTCGGTCGGGCTGCCGGTGAAGGCCAGGTGGCCGTCGCGAGCCAGGAACACCACCCGGTCGCACCGGTCGATGCCGGCCGGCTCATGTGTCGTGAGGACGACTGTGACCCCGCGCCGGCTGAGTCGGTGCAGCAGGCGCATCACGTCGGCTGCGGTCGACGGATCGAGCCCGGAGGTGGGTTCGTCGAGGAAGAAGAGGCGTGGCCGGGTGAGTAGCTCCACGGCGATACTGGCCCGCTTGCGTTGGCCGCCGGACAGCGCATGGACCGGCACCTCGGCCCGATCGGCCAGGTCGAGGTCCTGCATGGTCTCGTCGACGATCCGGTCCGCTTCGGCCGCCGACGTGCCCGCGGGCAGCCGGAGCCGCGCCGCGTACCGCAGCGTGCGGCGCAGGGGCATCTCGAGGTGGATGATGTCGTCCTGGGGTACGTAGCCGATACGGGAATCGGCGACGACCCGGGCCCCGCGAACGACGCCGTCGTGCCGAACCTCCCCGGCCGACGGTGGTTGCAGTCCGGCGAGGATCTCCAGCAACGTGCTCTTTCCTGCTCCACTGCCGCCGGCAATGGCGACCAACTCGCCCGGTTCGACCGATAGCGACAGCTCCTGGAGGATCTGCCGCCCCCCGACACTCCTGCTCACGTCGACCGCATCGACCCGCCCGCCGTCCGCCGCTTCAGGTGCGTGATCCGACAGGCAGGTACCGATCCGCCCGACGGTCGGTGGTTCGAATGCCGATTCGGTCGTGACCGGTGATTTGCGTGATTCCTGAACTCGCTTTGTCATGCTCTGATCATCGGTCCGCCGGTTCCGTCGTCGCATGGGGCGTTTGCCTCAAATCGCGAGGTCCGTCCGGGCCGCGGGTGCTGGGAACCGAGGGGACGGCGCTCACCGGCGTGGAGCCGCTTGGTGTGCCTTCGCCGGTCCGTTTCCGTCATACCACCCCACACGCCATAGGGTTCACCCACCGTGAGCGCGTGATCGCGGCACTGTTCGAGCACGGGGCAGGGCAGGCAAATCTGCCGGGCCTGCGCTTCGCGCCGGGCACGGGCGTTTCCGCGTTCGGCATCGGGGGCGAAGAACACCGCCAGATCGTCACCGCGGCACGCGGCACGCGCCTGCCAGTCACCGGAATCGTGTGTGACGTTGCCGCTGGGCGTGAAGGGGTCCGCGGTGGACAGCAGCTGTGCACGTGCCTCCTCCGGAGGGTTCCGTCCGGCTGCAGCCGAGGTGTCAGATGGCACGGAAAGTCCTTTCGCTGTGTCGGCGGTCCAGGCGACCTGGGCGACCACTTCAGAGTCGTCGGCGAGACGTGCAGAGAACACCGACATTCACCCAGTCGTTCCCAGGCGTGCGGCGACGAGATCCGAGAACCGGCGACGCCCGAATCGGTAGCGGTAGTTGGTGTGATGGTCTGCGGCGACGGACGTTCCATCGATATGGTCGACGAGGTGGATTTCGGAACGTTTGTGGGTTGACAGGCCTGTGGGTCACGGCGAGCGGCACGAAGTGCGCACGCCGGACCCACACTTCGACGGAGGTGGGTATGACGGTCGCTGACACGGTGGCTCCGCTGGTTCGCGCAGTGCTCGGTACGCAGGTCCCGGTGGGGATCAGGTGCTGGGACGGCAGTCGCAGTGGGCCTCCGGACGCGCCGTGGCAGGTGCACCTCGTCAATCGGCGTGGCCTGCGGCGGTTGCTGTGGGCGCCGAATGATCTCGGTTTCGCCCGGGCCTACGTGTCCGGCGACATCGACATCGAGGGTGACCTGCTCGCCGGACTGGACGCGCTGGAGGAGGTGGCGGACCCGAGCCGGGGCCCCGGTGTGCGGATAGACGGGCAGACGAAGAAGGCGCTGGTGACGGCGGCGCTGCGCCTGGGGATCGTCGGGCTGCCGCCGAAGCCGCCGGCGGAGGAGATGACATTGGCGCGCGGGCGCCGGCACGACAAGGCCCGGGACGCCGCCGCGATCAGCCACCATTACGACGTCGGCAACGACTTCTATCGACTCGTGCTCGGTGAGTCGATGACCTACTCGTGTGCGTACTGGGCGGAGCCGGGCGGGGATCTGGACGCGGCCCAGTACGCCAAATGCGATCTGGTGGCCCGCAAGCTCGGACTGACCGCGGGGATGCGGGTACTCGACGTCGGCTGCGGGTGGGGGACTTTCGCGCTGCACGCGGCACGTCATTACGGTGTGCACGTCGTCGGCGTCACGCTGTCCCACGAGCAGGCGGACTACGCCGCCAAACGGATGGTCGACGCCGGGGTGGGGGAGTTGGTGCAGATCAGGGTCCAGGACTACCGTGACGTCGCGGACGGCCCCTACGACGCGATCTCGAGCATCGGCATGGCCGAACACGTCGGCGACGCAATGCTGGCGACCTACGCCGCGGACCTGTTCGCGCTGCTACGCCCGGAGGGCCGGTTGCTCAACCACGCGATCTCGCGGCGACCACGCAAGACCGCGGACAGTTTCTCCACGACGTCGTTCATCGATCGCTATGTGTTCCCGGACGGTGAAATCGAACCGATGGCACCGATGATCGACGCGCTCGAAGGTGCCGGCTTCGAGGTGCGCGACGTCGAGTCGCTGCGCGAGCACTACGCGCTGACCCTGCGGGCCTGGGTGGCGAACCTGGAGGCGAACTGGGACGAGGCGGTGGCCTCCAGCAGCGCGGGGCGGGCACGGGTGTGGCGGCTGTACATGGCCGGAGCGGCCTTGGCCTTTTCGGCGAACCGGCTCGGGATCAATCAGATTCTGGCAGTCAAGAGCACCGAACGGGGCAGCAGCGGCATGCCCGGCACCCGCGACGAACTGTTGCGGGCGCACACCTGAGCGGCGGCGTGCCGAACCCGGGCCGGCGCTGAACCGCACGGGGGCAAGGCCCGCTCCGGTCGTCGCGGGCCTCCACCCCACCCGGTCAACGGGCGTAGCGCGGGTCGATCGGAGGCAGGAAGGTGGGGCCGAAGTTGTTCGCGATCGGCATCATCGCCGTGAACCAGGTGCGGGCGGGCTCGGTGCCGCCGAACAGATTTCCGTCCCCGCACGCGCGCAGTGGGCTGGTGCAGATCTGGCCGGGGGTCGGGGTGTCCCCGAACACGTAGACACTGCCTGCCAGGTTGTTCGTGTACCCGACGAACGCCGACGACATGTGCGATTCGGTGGTCCCGGTCTTGCCGGACATCGGCAGCTTCCATCCGGCGGCGCCGGCCGCGGCCGACGCCGTGCCACCGGGCAGGTCGTCCTTGCTGAGCGCGTTCGACAGGGTGTCGGCCAGGCCGGGATCGATGACCTGCTCGCACGCCTGCTGGGTGAGCGGGACCGGCCGGCCCTGCCGGTCGACGATGGAGTCGATCGGGCTCGGCGGGCACCACTTGCCGTGTGAGGCCAGGGTCGCGGCGACATTCGACAGCTCCAGCGGATTGATCCACACCGGGCCGAGGGTGAACGATCCCAGATTCTGGTCCTTCTGCATGTCGGCCAGGCTCTGGTCCCCGAACCCGGACGTGCCCGGTTCGTTGTAGGAGCGCATGCCGAGGCGTACTGCCATGTCCACCGTCGCATCGACCCCGGTGGCCTGGAGAAGTTTCACGAACGCAGTGTTCGGTGACTGGGCGAGGGCGTCGGTGAGCGACAGTGCCCGCGGATACGGGGCGGCGTTCTGCACGCAGTAGGCGCCGCCGGGGCACCCGGGGGCACCGCCGTCGCCCATCCCGAAGGCGTCGAACCGGCCCGGCACGTCGAGGATCGCGTTCAGGCGCAGCCCCTTCTCCATGGCCGCTGCGGTGGTGAAGATCTTGAACACCGAACCGGCTCCGTGTCCGGACAGTGAATAGGGCAGCTCCTGCACCGTCTCGGCGGCGGCTGCGTCCAGGCCGTAGTTGCGGCTGCCTGCCATGGCCAGGACCCGGTGTTGGTCCTGCCCGGGCTGCACGACGTTCATCACGCTCGCGATGTCGGGGAGTTTCGGGTCGGCGTATTTGGTCACCGCCGACTTCACCGATCCCTGTACGGCCGGATCGAGGGTGGTGCGGATCAGGTAGCCGCCCCTTTCGAGTTGCTCCCGGGACAGCCCGGCGTTCTGGAGGTACTGCAACGCGTAGTCGCAGAAGAACCCGCGGTCGCCGGCGGCGATGCATCCGCGGGGAAGGTTGTTCGGTTTCGGGAGCACCCCGAGCGGCGTTTCCTTCAGCGCGCGGATCTCGGCGGCCCGGTCCGGGACATTCACGACCAGGGTGTCCAGGACGACGTTGCGGCGCTCGAACACCCCCTCCGGGTTGGTGTAGGGGTTGAGTGCGGAGCTGGACTGCACCATGCCCGCGAGCATCGCCGACTGCGCGAGGTTCAGGTCCTTCGCGTCGATGCCGAAGTACGTGCGGGCGGCGTCCTGCACCCCGAACGAACCGTTGCCGAACGGCACCAGATTCAGATAGCGGGTGAGGATTTCCTCTTTGGACAGTTCCTGGTCGAGGGTCATCGCCATCCGGATCTCCCGGATCTTGCGGACCGGCGTGGTCTCGATCGCGGCCCGGCGTTCGCCGTCGGTCTTGGCGACCACGTGCAGCAGGTAGTTCTTCACGTACTGCTGATCGATCGTCGAGGCACCCTGTTCGATCTGACCGCTGGTGGTGTTGGTGAAGAACGCCCGCATCGTGCCCTGCCAGTCCACGCCCTGGTGTTCGCCGAACCGTCTGTCCTCGATGGAGAGAATCGCCAGTTTCATGTCGTTGGAGATCTGGTCGCTGGGAACCTCGAATCGGCGCTGGTCGTACAGCCAGGCGATCGGGTTCCCGGTGACGTCGGTCATCGTCGTCACCGCAGGCACCACCCCGTCGGACAGTTCGGCCGAGGAATTACCGACGCTGTCGGCGGCGCGGTTGGATGCATACCCCAGCCCGGCGGCGATCGGGAACATCACCCCGGCCAGCAGCACTCCCGCGGCCACCGTGGCGCCGGTGAGTTTGAGAACGGTCCTGGATTGCAATTCGGCACCTCCTGCGACGATGCACCGGCAACGACGCAACCGGTGCTCGCCCGATTATCGGGCCACTCGGCGCGGTTGGGGCGCGAATGACACGCATCCGCCACAACGTGACGGGTGACCAACCGGCCGCGCGGCCTCTCAGGGCGATGCCTCACCCCACGCATGCATCGCATGTGTGTCCTCCTCCGGCCGACCCGGATGGTCAGGACGGTGACGCCGGGGAAGGGCGGGGCGGAAGCCGTCGACCGCGATCGGAATCTGTCACTCCGCGGCCGCGACCGAGTTCGTCGAGTCCGGATCGTTGGGAAACCTGATGAAGCCGAGGTCGTTTCGGCGGAGGACACAGGAGATGTCGTCGTATCGGGTCAGGACCCGGCAGCCGTTGCCGAGGGCCGAGTAGCTGATCGGAAAACTCTGCCCCGTATGGGATATCGGCGAGATGTTCGGCGATGGGTACCGGGCTGTGCGGGTTGTAGTCGCGGCGGTGCCGCTCGCGTAGGTCGTCGACGGTCAGTTCTCGGGTCGTCGTCCGGATCCGTCCGTTTCTCGCGTCCCGGCAGGGTAGGTGAGGTGGACGTTCTCGACTCCCCAGGCGAGGCCGAGATGTTCGTGCGGTTCGACGCCGGCAGCGAGTTCGAATGTGGGCATCCTGCGGCGCAATTCGGTGAATGCGATCTTCAGCTCGAGCCGGGCCAGGTGCAGGCCGACGCAGCGATGCGGGCCCAGCCCGAACGCCAGGTGCGGCTTGGCCGCGCGGTCGAATTTCACCTCGTCGGGCTGCGGATAGTACTGCGGATCACGGTTGGCTACGGCGAGCGGGAAGTGCACGCGCTCACCCTTGGTGAGCGTGATGCCCGCGACGTCGACCGAATCGTGGACGACGGTGCGTGTCGGCACGGCAGGTGCCGCCCAGCGGAGCAGCTCCTCGATCGCGGGCTCGAGACTGTCCGGCGTCTCGAACATCGCGTCCCACTGTTCCGGGTGCTGGGCGAGGTAGACCATCGACTGTGCGAGCACGCTCTGGACGGTGTCGAGCCCCGCCAGCATCATGAGCAGGAACATGTCGAACAGTTCCAGGTCGGTGAGTTTCTTGCCGTCGATCTCGGCCTCCAGCGCGGCGGAGGTGACGTCGTCCCGGTGAGGCGCGGTACGGCGTGCGGCGATCATGTCGAGCATGTACTGGCGAATCTCACCGTGGGCCTTGCCGCGTGCGGCATTCGTCTCGTCCTGGGTGCCCCCGACGACGCCGTGCAGCAGCGTCGACACCCAGGCGTTCATGGTGTGGAGGTCTTCCAACGGCCAGCCCATGATGGTCAGGACGGTGACGCCGGGAAAGGGTAGGGCGAAGCCGTCGACGAAGTCGCACGTGCCGTCCTCGATCCAGTCGTCGATGAGCCGGTTGGCCCAATCGCGCAGGCCGTCTTCCAGCAGCGCGACCTTCCTGGGCGCGAAGTGCGGATCGAGGAGTGCACGGAACTGTTTGTGGCGGGGACCGTCGATCTCGATCGGGACCATGCCCTCCTCGGAACCCTGCGTGTTGATGCCGTCGGGGTCGTTGGGGAAGCTGACGAAGCCACGGTTGCTGCGCCGCAACACACTCGAGATGTCGTCGTAGCGCGTGAGGACCCAGCATCCGTTACCTCGCATCGAGTAGCTGATCGGCAGCTTCTCACGTCGGTCGGCCATCTCTGCGAGATGTTCGGAGATGGGAACAGGGTTGTACGGGTCGTAGTCGCGGCGATACTGCCGGCGCAGGTCGTCGAGCGTCAGTTCTGTGGTCATTGAGGACTCCAGGAAAGGTGAGGGAATACGACACTGGTGTTGTAATCATTGTTGTGGCGTGGGTTACATAGTAACGAAACACGATAGCGTTGGCCAGACGCGCTGCGACCGAAGGGCGCACACACGAAAGTGCCGACGGCCGTGAACGGCCTCGCGCACGCCACCTGCAGCGAGGGCGATCACGAGTGAAATGCGTTCGGAGTGTTCAGATCTCGAGAACGAGGCGCGGACCGCGCGATCGCGAGACGCACACCATCATCGTCTCGTTGGCCTCCTGCTCGGCCGGGCTGAGGATCGAATCGCGGTGTTCGGGTGTGCCGTCCAGCACGACGATCTCGCAGGACCCGCATATGCCCTCCTGGCACGACGCGACTACCGGCACGCCCTGCTCTTCGAGGACCTCCAGGATCGATTTGTCCGGCGGAACAGTCACGACCTGGTCGGAGATGGACAGCTCGACCTCGAACGACCCGGACAGGGCCGGTGCCTCGAGCAGCTTGGGGCTGAATCGCTCGATATGGAGGGAACCGGACGGCCAGCTCCCTGTTGCTGTTTCGATCGCCTGGATCAGGGGTTCGGGACCGCAGCAGTAGATGGTCGTGCCGGCTCGTACCGTTCCGAGGAGGCCGTCGAGATCGAGTAGGCCGAACTCGTCCTGCGGGCGGACGGACACCCTGTCTCCGTAGGTGGATTCGAGATGGTCGACGTACGACATGCTCGACCGTGAACGCCCGCCGTACAGCAGTTCCCACGGAATGCCGCGTTCCTCGGCGGCCAGAATCATCGGAATCATCGGGGTCACACCGATACCGCCCGCGACGAAGATGTAGTTGCCTGCCGGTTCGAGGGGGAAATTGTTCCGCGGTCCCCGCACCTCGACGGCGGCGCCCACCTCGAGCTGGTCGTGGACATAGATCGAGCCGCCCCGGCCCCCGGCTTCGCGCAGGATCCCGACCTGCCACGATGTGCGGTTCCGGGGATCGCTGCACAACGAATACTGTCGCACTGCGTCGCCGGGAAGAATGAGGTCGATGTGTGCACCCGGCTCCCAGGGCGGCAGTGGGGAACCGTCCGGGGAAGACAGCTCGAGCTGCACGACGTCGGAGGCCAGAACTTCCCGGCGCGTCAACGTCAGGGTTCTCGACTGTTCGGGATCCGAATCCACCGAGGCCTCCCTCGATTCACTGACCATCGCATCTGACATGACTTACCACCTGTTCGGGCTGGGCGGGGGTTCCACCATTGGCTACTGCGCTCGGAATGATTGACCGAGTAACAACCATAAAACTAACATTATTAAAACAATATTAGTAGGAGTCGCCGGAATTTCCGTGAATCCACGTCCGGCTGCCGATTTCGCCAAGGCTGTTGCCGCCGAGACCTATTCGACGGCGTGACGGCACCCGCGATCCGCACTCCCCGGCGGACTCGGCTTCGCGGGAGTGTGGGCCCCACCGGAACGTCACGTGAGCCGTCGCCGACGCCGCGTGCCGGCCCGGCGATGCTGCGGAACATGGATTGAAGCGCGAAAAGTACATGCCAGGCAACGTGTCTCGGTCGCTTCGCGTGTACTCTGCACAGTTTTCAGGCGGCTCCGCCGCCCGTGCGTGGTTGACGAGGGTTGAGGCTCGTTAACCGCGCACGGGCGCGAAGCGCCCTGCCGCTGAGCATCATTCGGTTGTGTTCGTACCGGAATCGAGTACTGCGGTTCCGAGCCAGTAGCAGAGCGCCAGCGCGTTCTCGAGTTCCAGGCGCCCCTCCCGGACGTTCTTCCCGAGCAACTCCTCGATCTTGTGTATCCGGTAGATGACCGTGTTCTTGTGCATGGTCAACGCGGCGGCGGCAGCGGTATAGCTTCCCCCGGTCGAGAAGAAGGTTCGGAGCGTCTGACGGTGCAGCGCTGCGGTCGGATCGTCGACCGCAAGAGGGCCGAGGACATCGCGCACCCACCTGCGAGCGGAGTCGAGGTTCTCACACATCAGCGCCACCGCACCGACCAACCCGATGGGAACCACACGGGGACCGGACGCATTCGAAGCGCGTGCCACGACCGTGGCCTGGGCGGCTTGACGGTGGGTGCGGACGAACCCGATCATCCCGTGCTGCGGGGCGCCCAGAGCGACCGTGATCGGTTGGTCCCACTTCTCGACCGTCGTGGTCCATCCCGCAATGTCGACGCGCGCGTTACTGCCGAGCGGGAGCCATGCCCACACGGTGCGTTCGTCACGGGGTTCGAACAACGGCCGTTCGCGGCAGCCGAGGTGCCCGGCGAGTGCGGTGACCGCACGCTCGAAGGCGGGAAGGTCGCCGGCCGTGCCGCCGGGTTCGATCCACGCGATGAGGCCCAGGTGGAATTGGTCGAGTTGATATCCGAGTGTGGACTCGGCTGCCGTCACGTCGACGGGGCGGCCGTCGAGGAGGTCGCCGATCCGAGCGGAACGGGCGGTACTGCGGTGGCGGAGCCACGTCTCGTATTCGAGTTCGTAGGTGTCGAGCATCTGTTCGTAGAGGCCGTCGATCTGAGTGGACAGTCGCGTCATGATCTCCACCGCCGCCTGCGCGACGACGGCTGGATCGGTGCCGAGTGTCTCGAGTTGTTCCAGACACCAGCGCAAAATCGTGTTGTGCGTCAGTCGGTAACCGCGGTCGAGGACGGTGATGGGAAGACCACGCTGAGCGAGTACGCGGGCGTACTCGGACATTGCGATCGGCATCGGCATCGGCTCGGTGTCGCGGTCGTGTTCGAGCATCGCCAGGCTCAGTGACGTCGCGGCCTCCGCACAAGCGGTGAGAAGTTGTACGAGGTGGAGGTCGGTAGTGACTTCGTCGATCTCCGAGATCGTGCGCGTGATCATTTCTTCTGCAATGGCGACGCTGTGGGCGTTCGTCGCGGCGTAGACGGTGGCCACGAGTGTTCGCACTGCGGACCGCTGATCGGTGTCGGACGACACGCCGTCGCTGTTGAGTCTTGTCATTGTCCGAGTGCTCACCCCTGGAGCCGGCTCCACGAGCGTACCGCCGGAGCGGAACGAAGATCTTCGCGACAATGCCTCCGCGTCGCCCTGTCCGAAGCTGTCACAGGTGGGTGGCAATGGGCACGGAGTGGGAGACCATCTACCGATCTCATGCAGCCGGAGTCGGCGCGAACAGCAGCACCCAACGGTTGTGATGCAGTGATGCGGTGCCTGATGTCGTCGAGGAGTTGGTGAGCCGCGGCCGGTGTTGCTTCGAACTCGACCAGCGAGGCGAGGCAGATGAGATCCTGCGAGGTGACGCGGTGGGAGTCCGGTGCGTCGGCTCTCCGACGGGAGAGGACGCGAAGGTGGAGGCGGGCCTGTGCGCCGAGGCGCCCTGCCGCTGTGAGCACGAGTTCTTCCCACGTGAGATAACCGAAGGGATCATCCGGCGATGGTGGTTCCGGCAGCAGTTCTGCGATTCGTCGGGCCAAGGTGGCGAAGTGAGCAATCTGTTCCACTTGGGCTCCTCTACCAAATGTAATGCCGGTCACATTGGACGTTATTGGTCCGCCACCGGCATTCCAATGGACCAGGAGCCCACAGATTCATTGTTCCTATTGGACTGTGGGTACAAATGGCTCGCGCCACTCGGCACTCGGAAGCCAGTCGCCAGGCGCAGCGAGCGTTGCCGGGAACCGGCAACGCTCGGTCCCACACATTCGGTCGACCGGCGGCCGGCGACCGATGTCGTCACGCCTCGGGGGCGTAGGTCGCGAGGTACGCGTTGAACAGCCGTCGCGCTTCGGTGATCGTGTCGTCGTCGCCGCCTGGGGAACGCCGGAACGCCACGTCGAAGAGCCGGTTGCCGGCTTCGAAGGCCAGCTGCAGGACGAGCAGGGGGGTGTCGGCGCGGAGGAGTCCCTGGTCGATCAGAAGGCTCCAGAGTGCATGCGCCTTCTCGTCGTCGAACGCTTGCACCAGCTCGGTCATGGACTCGTTGCGTCCTGCGAACCACAGTTCAGCGCAGGCGGGGTGCTGCCTGAAGTATGCCAACTCGGGGTCGATGATCGCGTCCGCGGCGTCGTGGAGCGCACGGATCCGGGCGGTGGTCAGGGCCGCACTTACCTGTTTGTCGAGCTCACGCAGGTGGTTCGTCAGCAGTTCGATCTCGACCTCGTGACGGTCGGGAAAGTAGTGGTACATCGACGCGGTCGGAATCCCCGCCCGTTCACCCACCGCTTTGAGGGTCGCCGCCGCGTAGCCCTGCTCACACAGGATCGCCTCGGCTGCGTCGAGGATGGCCCGCCTGCGCTCCACTCCGCGGCGTTGCGACCGGCCTGACGGCGACGGAGCCTGTCGCGTCATCCGCGGCGCGCTGTCCATGGTCGCCAGCCTTCCAGACCGTGTATGAAGTCGAACACGATTCGTGACCGTATCAGCAGATGGCTCCGGGTCACGCCGTGGTCTGAGCCAGCTGTGCCGGCAACCGCGCGCTGATGATGTGTCGTGCGTCGTCGAGGATGGTGCCGATGATGTCGGCGCAGCCGGCGACCTCGTGGATCAGCCCCTGGGCCTGGCCGGCCCACCAGAGTCCGTCCTCGACGTCGCCGGCGCCGTACACCCGATCGCGACCGCGAGCGCCGCTGGCGAGATGGGCGATGTCGTCGAAGCCGGCACCTGGGCGCCGGGACAGGTCGAGGATCTCTTCGGAGACCGAGTTGCGGGCAACGCGGGCGGAGTTGTGGAACTCGCGGAACACGATTCGGGTGTCGCGTTCGGTGTTCTGAACGATCTGCTGCTTGACGTTGTCGTGGATGGGCGCCTCGGTGGTCGCCATGAACCGGGTGCCCATGTTCACCGCGGACGCCCCCAGCGCGAGCGCGGCGACGAGGCCTGCGCCGGTGGCGATTCCGCCGCTGGCGATGATCGGGATCGACAGGGCCCGGGCCGCCGCGGGGATGAGCACGAGTCCGGGGACGTCGTCCTCGCCGGGGTGCCCGGCGCATTCGAAGCCGTCGATGCTGATCGCGTCGACGCCGAGTTGCTCGGCCTTGACGGCGTGCCGGACCGAGACCGCCTTGTGGATCACCTTCACGCCGGCGGCTTTGAAGGTGGGTAGGTGCGGCTGCGGGTTGCCGCCTGCGGTTTCGACGATGGTGATGCCGCTGTCGACGATGGCGTCGCGGTAGTCGTCGTAGGGGACCGGTTGGATGGTGGGCAGGATGGTGAGGTTGACGCCGAACGGTTTGTCGGTGAGGTCGCGGCAGCGGGCGATCTCCTTGACCAACGCCTCGGGGGTGGGCTGGGTGAGGGCGGTGAGGAACCCGAGTGCCCCGGCGTTGGCCACCGAGCTGATCAGGTCGGCGGTGCCGACGGCGGTCATGCCGCCGCACACGATGGGGTGTTCGATTCCGAAGGTCTGGGTGAACTCGTTGCTGAACATGTTCTCCTCGAAGAGTGGCCTGGCCGGAGCGCCATACTGAAACTCGAATCGAATTCGAGAATAGATATCGTGGGCGGGCACCGTCAAGGGGAAGGGCGCGGCGCCACCGGCTGGGTTACGCGGGGAGGTGACCCCTCACCCGCGCAGGGAGTCACGGGTTGACGTGGTGGCGTGCCGCATCGAGTTCGTCGGGGGTTCCGAGAGCGATGAGGATCGTTTCGGGTTCGAGTTGGACAGTGGGCGCCGGATTGGCGACGAACTGACCGGAGACGGTGCGAATCGCAAGCAACAGTGCGCCGCTTGTGTGAAGTCCCATCTGCGCAAGCGTGTATCCCACCCAGGGTGACGCGGAACCGACGGTGATCTCTTCCATTCGGTAGTCGAGGGTTTCGTCGTGCATCACCACGTCGAAGAATTCGGCCACGTGAGGTTGCAGTGCAAAGGAACCCATTCGGCGGCCGCCGATCAGTTGTGGGTTGACAACCCGGTTGGCGCCGGCGCGTACCAGTTTGGACATCGACCCCTCGTTCCGGGCGCGGGCGATGATGATGAGATCCGGGCGCAATGCCCGGCTCGACAGCGTGACGTACACATTGTCGGCGTCGGTGTCGAGCGCGGAGATCAAAGCGTGAGCGTGCGCGATCCCGGCTGCTTCGAGGGTCCGGTCGTCGGTGACGTCGCCGATGACGGTGGGATGCTCGATATCTCGGAGTCTGTCCGGTTCGCGGTCGATGACGACGATCTCGCGGCCGAGTGAGGTGAGGTATTGCGCGCTCGCAGTACCCACCCGGCCCCATCCGCAGATGATGATGTGGCCGGTCATCCGGCTGATGCGTCGATCCATTCGCCGTCTCTCCATGTGGTGGCGTAGGTGGCCCTCGATGAGCGCCTCGAGGAGGACGCCGAACATGTACAGCGCGGTGCCCACCCCCGCAAGGATGAGGGTGATCGTGAATATTTCCCCGACGCGGCTGAGCGGATGTACTTCGCGGAATCCGACGGTCGTGATCGTGGTGACGGTCTGGTAGAGCGCGTCCAGGAGCCCGAAGCCGAGGACGATGTAGCCGACCGTGCCGATGACAACGACCAGCGCGAACGCGAGGAGCGCTCGACCGATTCGTCCCAGGGGGCTCACCGCGACAATTGTTCACCCAATCCCGTCGAAGAGTGGGTACTTCCGGTGGACCACCGGTAGGCGGGGAGGCGGACGTGGCGCTCGCCGGCGTGGTTCCGCCTCCCCGGATGGTCAGTCGCCGATGACGGCGTCGGCCTCAATCTCGATGAGCAGGCCGGGGGCGATCAGCGCGCTGACCTCGAGGATCGTCGTGGCGGGACGGATCTCGCCGAAGACCTCGCCGTGTGCGATGCCCGCTTCTTCCCACCGGCTCATGTCGGTGAGGTACATGCGGGTGCGGATCACGTCGGTCGTGCTCGCGCCGGCCTCCGCGAGCGCCGCCTCGATTCGGCGCAGCGCCTCGCGGGTCTGCTCTGCGAGATCGTCTCCGCCGACGGGGCCGTCGGGACCCGACGCGGTGGTGCCCGACACGGACACGAGCTGACCGATACGCACGGCACGGGAATAGCCGATCTTGCCTTCCCACTCGGAACCGGACGAGACGTTGTTTCTGTTCGACATGAGCGACATTGTCGCAAGCCCCGATCCGGCGCTCACCAGCGCGGTCGACGGTGACGATCTCGCGTCCGCCCGGTGCGAAGCCTTGACACTGGTTAGAACAAATGTTCGCATGTACTCATGAGGTGGGATGGGCAAGCGGTCGACGCAGACGACGGTGCATTGCCGGGGCTGGAACGCGCCGAGCTGGTGCGGAGCGTGCAGACACCCGAGTTCGACGGCATCACCTTCCACGAGGTGCTCTGCAAGAGCGCGCTGAACAAGATGCCCGACGAGTCGCAACTCCCATTCCGGTTCACCGTCAATGCCTTTCGCGGGTGCTCACACGCGTGCCGCTACTGTTTCGCCCGGCCCACCCACGAATACCTCGACCTCGACGCGGGCCGCGACTTCGACAGCCAGATCGTCGTGAAGACCAACGTTGCGGCGGTGCTGCGCAAGGAGTTGGGGCGCCGGTCGTGGAAGCGTGAACACGTGGCGCTCGGCACCAACACCGATCCGTATCAGCGCGCCGAGGGCCGATACCGTCTGATGCCCGGCATCATTCGCGCGCTCGCCGAATCCGCGACCCCGTTCTCGATTCTGACCAAGGGGACGCTGCTGCGGCGCGACCTCCCGCTACTGACTCTCGCCGCCCGGCAGGTGCCGGTGAGCATCGGCGTCTCGCTGGCGATCCACGATCCCGACCTCCAGAAGTCGATCGAGCCGGGAACACCCACCCCGAAGGCGCGCCTCGATCTGATCCGGGCGATCGCCGACGCCGGGCTGCCGTGCAATGTGATGGTGGCCCCCGTCATTCCGTTCCTCACCGATTCGGTGCGGCACCTGGACGGCCTGCTCGAATCGATCGCCGATGCCGGCGCCTCGGGCGTGACCGTCTTTCCGATGCATCTGCGCGGCAGCACCAAGGGCTGGTTCATGAACTGGTTGTCGACGGAGCATCCCGCGCTGGTCCGTCAGTACCGGCAGTTGTACGGTCGGGCGGCCTACGTTCCGCCCGAATACAAGTCGTGGCTGAAGCAGCGAGTCGACCCGCTCGTCGACCGGTACGGCCTCGGCGGCGGTGCGAAACACCGGGAGGCCGGGCAACCCGAACCGGATCGCCGTGAACTGGTCGGGGCGGGTCGTCCCGGACCGGCGCTCACCCTCTTCTGAGGCCCGTTCCACCGGCTGATCGGCCGCGCCGGAGGCTCGGATGGATCGCGACGAACGGTAGTCGACCCCGGCGGTGCGGACACGTAACGCGCCCGGCATTCCCGGAGACACACGGGGGAGGGGTTCGCCCGCCGCACACGACCGAGGAGCGCCATGACTGTGGGAAATCGGGTAGGCCGTTCGGCGGTGGTGGCATCGCTCGCCGCTGCCGCGCTGTTCGGTGCACCCACTACTGCCGTTGCGGATACGGCGACGCTGACACCCACGTTCACGGTCGGGCACGGTCTGAATCCCGGCGACATCAGCGTGTGCGGTGGCCGGATCGACGCCCAGGCGTCGTCCGGCTACCCGGGGCCGTCCGGGCCGAACTACGTCATGCTGAGGACGCATTTCGTGGGCAGTTCCCGGGTCTGCATGGTCGACGGAACGTTGCGTTGGCGCAACCTCGACACCGGTGCGTCCGGAACGACGCAATGGGCGTTGAGCGGATGGGACGGTCCTGGGGCTCCGACAGCCGTCTACTTCGATCCGGGGGCGGGTCGGGTCAGTGTCGAGATCACCCCGAGCACGCCGAACATTCCGGGTCGAGGCGAGTTCACGGCCTCCTGACTTCGGGTACCACGGAGTGTCAGGCGAAGACGTCGTCCAGCCAGGACGTCCACGCGTCCTGCGACTTCTCCTGGTCGGTGCCCGCGGCGAACAGGTGGTGCGCCGCGTCGACCGTTCCGCCGAATGCGTTGCGACCGTAGAACCGGTACAGCGCGTCGGCGGTCCGGATGCCGATGAAGTGCGGCGTCAGGTAGTCGACGACACCGTCCACCGTGCCGAATCCGGGGACGTCGACAGTGACGGTGTCGCCGGCGGTCGACGTGTCGGACAGGCCGAGCGCGCCGCGGAGCGTGGTCATCGCGCCGGGAGCGGAGGAGGCCGCCGGGCCGCCGGTCGCGATGTAGGTGGCTGCGCGGCCCGCGAAGTACCGGACGTACTGGCCGAGGCTGTGCAGGTAGAACGTGGTGTGCTTGTCGGCGCCGTCGTACTGGGCGTCCCAGTCGTCGGTGAAGATGCCGCTGTGCACGTAGCGCAGCGCCGCGGTGCCGCCGTCCCGCGCCTCGATGAGGTACTCGAGAGCGTTGAACCGGCCGTCAGGGCCCTCCTGGCGGACCGCGAACTTCTGCGGCGGCTCCCAGGCGATGACGGCGGGGTCGTCCGGCCCCTCGCTGCCGACCCCGGGATCGAGTTCGGTGGGGAACATCCAGCCGGCGGTGCCGGTGGTGACGGCGGCGAACACGTCCTCGGGGGTGGCGTTCAGGACGACTTCGCGACGGATCTCGAAATTCTTCGACATGGCTAGCTCTCCTCGTGACGGTTGTCGGATGACTTCGCTTGCGCAGACGGTGTTTTCAGGCTCGGATGCAGTGCGACGACGAGGCGGTGCCTGCGCCCGTTCGGGGCGTTCTCGTCGTGGTAGCGGGACACCAGGTTCTTCACGGACTCGCCGAGTTCGTCGGCGAACGCGGACCGGTCGGCCGCCGACGCGAACCGGATCTCGCTGTCGATCGCAAAGGTGGCCAACGGCTGACGCGCCGCGGTGGCGCCGGCGATCAACTCGCCGACCTCACGCACCAGTCGCGCGGCCAGTGCCACCAGCCAGCGGGCCGACAGTTGGTCCGGTGCCCGGTCGGGATCGGGCGCGAGAGCGGCGAACGCGGCGGGGGAGATGACGTACGACGCCGCGGTGGCCTGGAACACCCGCTCGGTGACGTTGCCCTTCTTGCGCTCCTCGACGAGTTCGACGAGGCCGTGCTCCTCGAGCGCCCGGAGGTGGTAGTTGGCCTTTTGCCGTGTCAATCCCACCTGCGCGGCGACGGAACTCGCGGAACCGGGTTCGGCGAGCGCCGCCAGCAGCCGCGCCCGGACCGGGTCCAGGGAGATCTCGGCGGCGGCCGCGTGATCGATCACTGCTACGTCCAGCATGCGTCCACTGTCGCACCGACAGTAAATTCTGTCAAGACAAAAAAGTTTGTCGGTGGATTTCGGTCAGCGGAGCGCGGGCGGGTTGTTCAGATCGCGTGCCGAGTAGGTGTCGCAGGCCTGTACCTGGCCGGTCCGGTATCCGGTGGCGAACCATTTCTGGCGCTGCTGCGAGGAGCCGTGTGTCCAGCCCTCCGGATTCACCCGGGCGCCCGCCGACTGCTGGATCCTGTCGTCGCCGACCGAGGATGCGGCGGAGAGGGCGTCGTCGATGTCGGTGTCGGTGAGGGTGTTCAGGAACGGTGGTCCGCCGTCGGGGCCGGGGAGGGTGTCGGCGTAGTGGGCCCACACGCCCGCGTAGCAGTCGGCCTGCAGTTCGGTTCGCACCGCGGCCGAGTCGGCGCCCCGCGGGTCGGCCTGCGCACGTCCGATGTCGCCGAGCTGGTTCTGGATGTGGTGGCCGAACTCGTGGGCCACGACGTACTCCTGCGCCAGCGGTCCGCCGCTGGACCCGAAGCGGTCGACGAGGAGCTGGAAGAAGCTGGTGTCGAAGTACGCCGTCGAGTCGGCCGGGCAGTAGAACGGCCCGACCTCGCTGGTGGCGTTGCCACAGCCGGTGCTGACGGAACCGGAGAACAGCACGACCTCCGGCGGCACGTACGCGGTGCCGGTCTGTTGCGCGAGTTCCTGTCCCCACACCGAGTCGAGACTGCCCGCGGTGAACACCACCCGGCAGTTCACGTCGCGGTTGGCGTCCGCACCGGTCTCGCATCCTTCGAGGCCCGCGCCGGAATTCTGGGAGGACTCGGTGGCACCGCTGAGACCGCCGAGCAGCGAACCGGGATCACCACCGAGGAGCAGCGCCAGAACCAGCACGATCAGACCGCCGGCGCCGCCGCCCAACGCGAACTTGCCGCCGAGGCCACCGCCGCCCCTACCTCCGGTCGACACCCGGCCGGAGTCCATTCGGGCGCCCTCGTTGAAGGTCATGTGTCTTCGCTTTCTCGTCAGTTTTCCGGTGCGTGCCGATCGAGCCTCGCACGTGAAGCGGGTATGCGTTTCCGCTCACGCACGGTGTCTCCGTAGGATCTCAGCCAACGAAGTAGCTTGCCCCATGTTTCGAAAGGAATCCCGTGCTGCGCACACATCTCGCCGGTTCATTGCGAGCCGAGCAGGCCCAGCAGACCGTAACCCTCACCGGTTGGGTTGCCAGGCGTCGTGATCACGGCGGGGTGATCTTCATCGATCTACGTGACGCGTCGGGCGTGTCCCAGGTGGTGTTCCGGGAGGGCGCCGCTGCCGAGCAGGCTCACCGTCTGCGCGCGGAGTACTGCGTCAAGGTGACCGGTGTGGTCGAGGTGCGTCCCGAGGGCAACCAGAACTTCGAGATCCCGACCGGGGCGATCGAGGTCAACGTCACCGACCTCGAGGTCCTCAACGAGAGCGCGCCGCTGCCGTTCCAGCTGGACGACCAGGCCGGTGAGGAAGCGCGCCTGAAGTACCGCTACCTGGACCTGCGCCGTGAGGGCCCCGGCCATGCCATCCGGTTGCGCTCCAAGGTCAACGCCGCGGCCCGCGCCGTGCTCGCACACCACGAGTTCGTCGAGGTCGAGACGCCGACGTTGACGCGGTCGACGCCGGAGGGTGCCCGCGACTTCCTGGTTCCCGCGCGTCTGCAGCCGGGCAGCTTCTACGCGTTGCCGCAGAGCCCGCAGCTGTTCAAGCAGCTGCTCATGGTCGGCGGCATCGAACGCTACTACCAGATCGCGCGCTGCTACCGCGACGAGGACTTCCGCGCGGACCGCCAGCCCGAGTTCACCCAGCTCGACATCGAGATGAGCTTCGTCAACCAGGACGACGTCATCCTCCTCGCCGAGGAGGTGCTGGCCTCGCTGTGGAAGCTGGTCGGGCACGAGATCAAGACGCCGATCGCGCGGATGACGTACGCCGAGGCGATGCGCCGCTACGGTTCCGACAAGCCGGACTTGCGCTTCGGTGTCGAACTGGTCGAGTGCGCCGAGTTCTTCAAGGACACCACGTTCCGCGTCTTCCAGCAGGAATACGTCGGGGCGGTGGTCATGCCCGGCGGTGCGAGCCAGCCGCGGAAGCAGCTCGACGCCTGGCAGGAGTGGGCGAAGCAGCGCGGGGCGAAGGGCCTCGCCTACGTGCTCGTCGGCGAGGACGGCACCCTCGGCGGCCCGGTGGCCAAGAACCTGACCGACGCCGAACGCGAGGGCCTCGCCGCGTATGTCGGCGCGAAGCCGGGCGACTGCATCTTCTTCGCCGCCGGCACCACCAAGTCGTCCCGGGCGCTGCTCGGTGCCGCCCGTGGCGAGATCGCCCGCAAGCAGAACCTCATCGACCCGGACGCCTGGGCGTTCGTGTGGGTCGTCGACGCACCGCTGTTCGAGCCGACGGCGGATGCCACCGCGAGCGGCGACGTCGCGCTCGGCTACAGCGCCTGGACGGCGGTGCACCACGCGTTCACCTCGCCCAAGCCGGAGTCGATCGACACGTTCGACACCGACCCGGGGTCCGCGCTCGCGTACGCCTACGACATCGTCTGCAACGGCAACGAGATCGGTGGCGGCAGTATTCGTATCCACCGCAAGGACATTCAGGAGCGAGTGTTCAAGGTGATGGGTATCTCCCACGAGGAGGCCGAGGAGAAGTTCGGCTTCCTGCTCGACGCGTTCGCGTTCGGCGCCCCGCCGCACGGCGGCATCGCATTCGGCTGGGACCGCATCACCGCCCTGCTCGCCGGTGTCGATTCTATCCGTGAGGTCATCGCGTTCCCGAAGTCGGGTGGCGGCGTCGATCCGCTGACGAGTGCTCCGGCTCCGATCACCGCGCAGCAGCGCAAGGAGTCCGGGGTGGACGCCAAGCCGGAGCCGAAGGGCGACGCCGCGGCGGCCAAGCCCGACGCGCACGCCGAGAAGTAGGCGGGTCCTCCGGCGCGATCTGCCGGCGGGACTCGATGACCGGACGACGCGGAACAGCCGGGGGACACGATGTTGCACCTGCGAGTGATCTGTCCGGCCGAGCGCACCGAGGACGTCCTCGGTGCGCTCGCCGCGGAACCCGGCGCCACCCATGTGGTGGTGTTGCGCGACGCCGCGATCGACCCCGCCGGTGACGCGATCCAGACCGATGTGGCCCGCGAGTCCGCGAACGACGTGATCGACGCGCTCGAGGCCCTCGGAATCGACCGCACCGGCGCGATCACGGTGGAGCCCGTCGACACGGTGCTCTCGAAGTCCGCACACGAGGCGGAGAAGGCGGCCCCGGGCGATCCCGCGGACAGCGTCGTGTGGGAGGAACTGGTCAGCCGGACGCGCGAGGAGTCGACGCTCAACGGCACGTTCCTCGCGTTCCTCACCATCGCCTGCCTGCTGGCCGCGGTGGGTGTGGTGACCGACTCGCCGATCACCGTCGTCGGGGCCATGGTGGTGGGACCGGAGTTCGGCCCGCTCGCCGCGCTCGCCGTCGCCCTGATGCGGCGCAAACTCGGGCTGGCCCGGCGGTCGCTGATCGCCCTGCTCTTCGGTTTCCCGTTCGCGATGGCGGCGACGCTGGTCGCGACACTGCTGATGGAGCGGCTCGGCTGGATGGAGTTCGAGAGCATCGAGTCCCTCGACCAGGTCGACTTCATCTACCGAGTCGGACCGCTGTCGCTGATCGTCGCGCTGATCGCCGGCGCGGCGGGCATGCTCGCGCTCGTGTCCTCGAAGTCGGCGGCGCTCGTCGGCGTCTTCATCTCCGTCACCACCGTTCCGGCGGCCGGATTCGCCGTCGTCGCGGTCACCGTGGGCGAATGGCGCGTCGCGGCACTGGCGGCGCTGCAACTCGGGGTCAACATGGTGGGCATCGTCGTCGCCGGCGTCCTGGTCCTGGCCCTGCGACTCCGCAGCGGCGGCGATCCCCGCCGACTACTCGAGCAGGCGCGGAAAGACCGCTCCCCGGCGCAGCGGCGGAGGGCCTGATGGGCGTCTCGCCGCACGACGGCGCGGGCTACGACGAACTGTTCGACCACGACGGCGGCCTCCGGGAACCGTGGGCGGAGTTGGCCCAGGACTTCACGAACGGCGGGCCGGACTCCGTCCGCCGCCTGCAGTCCCGCATCCGGCTGCTTGTCGACAACCACGGGATCACCTACAACCCCCTCGACGGTTCGGACGCGCCGACCGCACCGCCACGATGGGAGATCGACGCCGTCCCGCTGATCGTCGCGGCCGAGGAGTGGGAGCAGCTGGCGGCGGGTTTCGTGCAGCGTTCCCGGCTTCTCGACGCGGTACTCGCGGACCTGTACGGACCGATGACCCTCGTCCGGAGCGGCGCCGTCCCGGCCCGCACGGTGTTCGGGCACCCCGGCTACGTCCGTGCGGCGCACGGCATCACGGTGCCGGGCCGCCACCAGCTGTTCCTGCACGGACTCGACGTCGGCCGCGCGGCGGACGGCACGTTCCACGCGCTGCGCGACCACACGCAGTCCCCGGCGGGCGCCGGCTACGCGATGGCGGACCGCCGCGTCATCGCACGGGCGATGCCCGGTATCTACGAGACGGTCGGACCGCGCCCGCTGTCCTCGTTCGCCCAGTCGATGCGGCTCGCGGCGATCGACGCCGCTCCCGCGGGCACCGAGGACCCGCTCGTCGTCGTCCTCAGCCCCCGCACCCGGTCCGAGGCCGCATTCGATCAGGCGTACCTGGCTACGGTCCTCGGCTTCCCGCTCGTGGAGAGTGCCGACCTGGTGGTCCGCGACGGCCACGTGTGGATGCGGTCCCTCGGCAGTCTGGAACGCGTCGACGTCATCGTCCGGCGGGTGGACGCCGACCTCGCCGACCCCCTCGACCTGCGCCCCGGCTCCCGGTCCGGGGTGGTCGGTCTCGTCGAGGTGCTGCGCCGGGGCGCGGTGACCGTCGTCAACACCCTCGGCAGCGGAATCCTCGAGAACCCCGCCCTCACCCGGTTGCTTCCGGACCTGTGCCGACGGCTGCTCGACGAGGACCTGCTGCTGCCGTCGGTTCCCAGCTTCTGGGGCGGCGACCGGTCGGAGCTGTCGCACATCCTCGCGAACGCCTCGTCGATGGTGCTGCGCGCGGTGCACGGGGGTGCGCCGATCGTGCCCGCCGACCTCGGTGCCGCCGACCGGGACACCCTGCTGGACCGGGTGCGGGCCGAACCCGAGCGGTGGGTCGGGCAGATCGTCCCGGACCCCTCGTACGCACCCGCCGCCGGTGGATCCGGGGACGTCGTGCTCGCACCGGTCGGGATGCGGCTGTTCAGCGTCGCGCAGCAGGTGGGATACACGCCGATGGCCGGCGGTCTCGGCACGTCCCTCGTTCCCGGGGCCGAGCGCGGGGACCGCCGCCACGCCGGGGCGAAGGACGTGTGGATCCGGCTGGCGCAACGCACCGCGTCCACCGACCCGGGCGACGGCTCCGAGCGGGACGGAGAGACCCTGCCCACGTATGCGGCGACGACGTCCGACCTGATGACGTCGCCGCGCGCGCTGACCGAACTGTTCTGGATGGGCCGGTTCGCCGAGCGCGCCGAGGGTGCGGCCCGGCTGATGATCGCCGTGGGGGAGAAGTACCGCGACTACCGCCTGCGACCGTGGCTGGCGGGCGGCGGAAGCCTCCCGATCCTGCTGAACACGGTCCTGCGGGTCGCCGACGCCGGGAACCACGCCGTGGCCGACTCGGGCTCCGATCCGGTCACCGACCAGCGGCGGGTGCGCTCCGAGTTCCGCTCGCTGACGGCGGACCCGGACCGGGACGGGTCGCTCGCCCACGCGGTGCGCGGCGTCGAGCAGGCCGCGCGGGCCGTGCGCGGGCAATTGTCGAACGACATCTGGGCCGTCCTCAGCTCCGTCGAACGCGCGCTCGGACAGGTCGCGGCCGACACCGTCGACGACGGGTCCGTGCTGTTCGAGGCGCAGTCTGCGGTGCTCGGCGGCATGCTCGCGCTGTCCGGGGTCGCCGCGGAGTCGCTGGTTCGCGACACCGGCTGGCACGTCATGGACATCGGCAAACGGATCGAGAGGGCATCCACCTTGATTGCGCTGGTGGACTCCACCCTTGGGCGGAAGACGGATCCCGCGACGGAACGGGCGGTGATCGAATCGCTTCTCGTCGCCACCGAGAGTTCCGTGGTCTACCGCCGTCGCAACCGCGGTATCCGCCCGGCGGCCGTCGCCGAGTTGCTGCTGTTCGACGTGAAGAACCCGCGGTCGCTGGCGTTCCAACTGGAGGCGCTGCGCACGAATCTGGCCGCACTGCCGGACGCCTCGGGTGCGTCCCGTGCGGAGCGGCTCGCCGAGGACATGGTCAACACCGTGCGGCGCGTCGACCCCGTCCGACTCGAATCGGTCGACGCGGGCGGGTCCCGGAAGGAGCTGGGTGAGCTGACGACCACGATGCGCGCACTGCTGAGCGAACTGTCCGATGTGATGCTGAAGGGTCAGCTGTCGCTGCCCGGCGGCACCCAGCCGCTGTGGGGCAGCGGCGCCTCGTGGAGCACCTCCCCGGGCGGAGTCTCCGCATGACCGACACGACGCCCCGCACGGACCCGGCAGCGGACCGTCCGGTTCTGCGCAGATACAAGATCACCCACCGCACGACGTACACGTACTCGGGGCCGGTGACCTCGTCGTACGGCCGGGGTTACCTCCTGCCGCGCGACACCGAGGAACAGCGGTGCGTCGCTTCCGTCGTCGACGTCACACCGCCGCCCGCGGACCGCTCCACCGGGTCGGACGTGTACGGCAACCGGGACCTGTACTTCCAGGTGAGCACGCCGCACGAGGAACTGGTGGTGGCGGCCGTATCCGAGATCGAGGTGTACGGACCGGACAAGGCGAGGCTCGCGGCCGCACCGGCGAACGCGCCGTGGGAGCTGTCCCGGCCCGTGGGCACCGAGGGCGCGATGGCGCAGGAGTTCGTGCTCGACCTCGAGCCTCCCGAGATCGGCGACGCGGTCCGCGAGTACGCGGCGCCGAGTTTCCCGCCGGAACGGCCCCTCGTCGACGCGGTAGTCGATCTCACGACCCGCATCCACCGCGACTTCGAGTACAAGTCGGGGTCGACGTCGGTCTCGACGCGGGTCGCGGAGGTGCTGGAGAAGCGGTCGGGCGTGTGCCAGGACTTCGCCCGGCTCGCCATCGCCTGCCTGCGCTCACGCGGACTCGCGGCCCGGTACGTGTCCGGGTACCTGGCGACGCAGCCGCCACCCGGCAAGGAACGGATGATCGGAGTCGACGCGACGCACGCCTGGGCCGCGGTGTGGATGCCGGGGGACCGGTGGCTGGCCTTCGACCCCACCAACGACCAGCTCGTCGACGAGCGGTACACCGTGGTCGCGTGGGGCCGGGACTACGCCGACGTGCCGCCCCTGCGCGGTGTCATATACACAGAGGCACGAAACAGCACCATTGCGGTGTCGGTTGACGTGGCGCCGATGGAAGTACTCGCACCGGATCAGCCGAAATGCTGAAATTCATCGGGGCTTCCGGAGGAGGACTCGATGATCCGTGTCACTAGCAGGTAAGTTGGTCGGCGATGACTGCAATACTGGCAGACCCCGTTTCAGAGGTAGTTGCCGCAGCCGAGAAGCTGCTCACCCGTCGCACAGGGGCACCCGTGACACTGGTGGATCCCGTGGATCTCGGCGGTAGTGGCCGCACCATCGTGCTCCGTGTGCGGGTGGCGGAGAATCCGTTCTCCCTGCCCCGGACGTTGGTGATCAAGCAGGTCCGCGAGGAGTCCGGGTTGTCCGGCGCGAGGGCCGTCGATCCCGACGACCTGTCCGGCGACAGCCGCAGCGCCTTCCTCCGCGAGGCCGTCTCGTACCAGTTCGCCACGGCGCTGGCGACGGACAGCCGCCCCGGAGCCGAACTGCTCGCATCCGACCTCGAAGCCCGGCTCCTCGTGCTCAGCGACCTCGGGGACGCCACCCCGATCAGCGCGCTGCTCGAGCACTCCGATTCCGACACCGTCACCAACACCCTGATGGCCATGGCCCAGGCGCTCGGCCGCATGCACGCGGCCACCGTGGGCCGCGAAGAAGACTTCACCGCGCTGCTGCGCCGCGCCGAGGTGGCGCACTGCGACGACACCGTGGCCGAGCAGGTCGAGCGTGCGGTGCCCGCCGTGCCCGGTCTGCTGTCCGACATCCTCCGCGTCGACGTGTCCCCGGAGTTGACCGAGCAGGTGGCGCGGGCAGCGAAGCTGTTCGAGAGCGGGCGGTTCCGGGCGTTCAGCCCGTCCGACCTGTGCCCGGACAACATCATCGTCAACGACGAGGGCGTCCGGTTCCTCGACTACGAGTGGGGCGGGTTCCGCGACGCGATGCTCGACATCGCGTACGCGCTGGTCTCGTTCCCGGGCTGCCTGTGCAGCATCGAACTGTCCGAGGACCGCACCCAGGCGATGATCGAGGCCTGGCGGGCGGAGGTCGTGGGGATGTGGCCCGCGCTCGCCGACGACAACGTGCTCGCCGCCCGCATGGTCGAGGCGCAACTGATCTGGGTGTGGCTCAGCACCTACCTGTTCCTGCCGGACAACCACACCCGGATCGCGGCCGTCCGCGAGCATCACCTGTCGGTGCCGCGGTCCGAGGCGCTGACCCAGCGCTGGGACAAGCTGGCCCGTTCGGCGGATCACGCGGGGAACACGGTGGTCGCCCACGACGCCCGCGTCATCGCCGACAAGATCCGGGGACTGTCCGTCGGGTGATCCGTGGTCCGGCCGGACTGGGTCGGACGGTGCGGGTTCCAGTAGCGTCGAACTTGTGAGCGATCTTTTCGGTTCGGATGTCGGCGAGGACGAGTCGGCGGGCCTGTTCGAGACGGCGCAGCCGGACGAGGCGGCGGCTCCGCGCTCGGTCCCCGGTCCGGTGCCGGTCGACCACCGCGCACCGCTGGCCGTGCGCATGCGTCCCCGCACGCTCGGCGAGGTGGTCGGGCAGCAGCATCTCCTCGGCCCCGGTGCGCCGCTGCGGCGGCTCGTGGAGGGGTCGGGGGCGGCCTCCGTGCTGCTGTACGGTCCGCCCGGCACCGGCAAGACCACGCTGGCGTCGCTGATCTCCGGCGCCACCGGGCGCCGCTTCGAGGCGCTGTCCGCGCTGTCCGCCGGTGTGAAGGAAGTGCGTGGCGTCATCGAACTCGCTCGCCGACGGCTCCTCGCGGGCGAGCAGACGGTGCTGTTCATCGACGAGGTGCACCGCTTCTCCAAGACCCAGCAGGACGCACTGCTGGCGGCGGTGGAGAACCGGATCGTGCTGCTCGTGGCCGCCACCACCGAGAACCCCTCGTTCTCCGTGGTGTCCCCGCTGCTGTCCCGATCGCTGGTCCTGCAACTGCAGTCGCTGACGGCGGACGACATCGAGAACCTCCTAGAGCGGGCGCGCACCGACGAGCGGGGTCTCGGCGGGGACATCGAGATCGCCGGCGACGCGATGGACCATCTGGTGCGCCTCGCGGCCGGTGACGCCCGGCGGGCGCTCACCGCGCTCGAGGCGGCGGCGGGCGCGGCGCGCGACCAGGCCGGTGACGCGGACCGTCCGGTGCTGCTGGACCTCGCGACGGTGGAGGCGAGCGTCGACAAGGCCGCCGTCCGCTACGACCGTGACGGCGACCAGCACTACGACGTGATCAGTGCGTTCATCAAGTCGATCCGCGGTTCGGACGTCGACGCCGCCCTGCACTATCTGGCGCGGATGCTGACCGCGGGCGAGGACCCCCGCTTCATCGCGCGGCGGCTGGTCGTCCATGCCAGCGAGGACATCGGGATGGCCGACCCCACCGCGTTGCAGACCGCGACCGCCGCCGCGCAGGCGGTGCAGTTGATCGGGATGCCAGAGGCCCGCCTCGCCCTCGCCCAGGCCACCATCCACCTCGCGACCGCGCCGAAGTCGGGGGCCGTCATCGCCGCGCTCGGCGCCGCGATGGCGGACGTCGCGGCGGGAAACGCCGGGCTCGTTCCACCGCACCTGCGCGACGGCCACTACGCGGGGGCGGCCAAGCTCGGCAACGCCGTCGGCTACCGATATCCCCACGACCACCCGGACGGGGTACTGGCGCAGCAGTATCCGCCCGACGAGCTCGTCGGCGTCGACTACTACCAGCCCACCACCCACGGCGGCGAGCGTGACATCGCGGGGCGCGTGGACAAACTGCGGGCCATCGTCCGCGGCACGAACCGTCAGGGTGGCCGGTTAAGCTGAATGTTGCCGAACCGCCGGGTGTGCCCAGCCACCCGGCGACCGTAGTTGCCCTCGAGACAGACAATAAGGATCACTGACGTGCAGACCCACGAGATTCGCCGGCGCTTCCTCGACCATTTCGTCAAGGCGGCCCACACCGAGGTACCCAGCGCCTCGCTGATTCTCGACGATCCGAACCTGCTGTTCGTCAACGCCGGAATGGTGCAGTTCGTGCCGTTCTTCCTCGGTCAGCAGACGCCGCCGTACCCGAGGGCGACCAGTGTCCAGAAGTGTGTGCGCACCCTCGATATCGAGAATGTGGGCATCACCACACGGCACAACACGTTCTTCCAGATGGCCGGCAACTTCTCCTTCGGCGACTACTTCAAGCGCGACGCGATCAAGCACGCTTGGTCGCTGCTGACCTCCGGCGTCGACGACGGCGGCTACGGGTTCGACCCGGAGCGGATCTGGGTGACGGTCTACCTCGACGACGACGAGGCCCGCGACATCTGGCGCGACGAGGTCGGCGTTCCCGAGACCCGGATCCAGCGCCGCGGCATGGCCGACAACTACTGGTCCATGGGCATCCCCGGGCCCTGCGGCCCGTGCTCGGAGATCTACTTCGACCGCGGCCCCGAATTCGGTGCGGAAGGCGGCCCCGAGGCCGACGAGGACCGCTACATCGAGATCTGGAATCTCGTGTTCATGCAGAACGAGCGCGGTCTCGGCATCAGCAAGGACAACTTCGAGATCCTCGGGCCGCTGCCGAAGCAGAACATCGACACCGGCATGGGAGTCGAGCGCGTCGCATTCCTGCTCCAGGGCGTCGACAACGTGTACGAGACGGATCTCGTGCGCCCGGTCATCGCGAAGGCCGAGGAACTGTCGGGCCGCAAGTACGGCGCCGACCACGACGACGACGTGCGGTTCCGGGTGATCGCCGACCACGCGCGCACCGCCGCGATGCTCATCGCCGACGGCGTGAACCCCGGCAACGACGGCCGGGGCTATGTCCTGCGCCGCCTGCTGCGGCGCATCGTCCGCTCCGCGAAGCTGCTCGGCGCCGACAAGCCCAGCATGCGGGAGTTCATCACCGTCGTCCGCGACACGATGGCGCCGTCGTACCCGGTCCTCGACACCGACTTCGGCCGCATCGAGACGGTCGCCGTGGGGGAGGAGACCGCGTTCCTGAAGACCCTCACGTCCGGTTCCAAGCTGTTCGAAGGCGCCGCCGAATCGGTGAAGGCGTCCGGAAAGTCGACGATCGGCGGCGAACAGGCGTTCGCGTTGCACGACACGTACGGCTTCCCGATCGACCTGACCCTGGAGATGGCGGCCGAGGCCGGACTGACCGTCGACGAGGAGGGTTTCCGCACGCTGATGGCCGAACAGCGGCAGCGCGCGAAGGACGACGCCCAGGCACGCAAGCACGCGCACGCCGACCTGACCGTCTACAAGGAACTCCTCGACCGCGGACCCACCGAGTTCACCGGATTCCACGAATTGGTTTCCGAGGCACACGTTCTCGCGCTGATCTCGCAGGGGCAGCGCGTCCCCGTGGCGACGGTCGGCCAGGACGTCGAGGTCATCCTCGACCGCAGCCCCCTGTACGCGGAGGCGGGCGGCCAGATCGCCGACCTCGGCACCCTCACCGGTCCGGGGCTGCGGGTGAAGGTCAACGACGTCCAGAAGATCGCCAAGAAGCTGTGGGTCCACAAGGTGACCGTGCAGGAGGGACAGATCACCGAGGGCGACGTCGTGCTCGCGCAGGTCGACGCCGCGTGGCGCAAGGGCGCCACCCAGGGGCACTCCGGCACGCACATGGTGCACGCCGCGCTGCGACAGGTGCTCGGCCCCAACGCCGTTCAGGCCGGCTCGCTGAACAAGCCGGGCTACCTGCGGTTCGACTTCTCCTGGCAGGGCGCGCTGACGGAAGCGCAGAAGCAGGACATCGAGGTCGTCGCGAACGAGGCGGTGGCCGCCGACTACTCCGTGAACACGTTCGTCACCGACCTCGACAAGGCGAAGTCGATGGGCGCGATGGCGTTGTTCGGCGAGAACTACGGCGACGAGGTGCGGGTCGTCGAGATCGGCGGACCGTTCTCGATGGAGCTGTGTGGTGGAACTCACGTGGGCAGCTCCTCGCAGATCGGCAACGTCACGCTGCTCGGTGAGCAGTCCGTCGGCTCCGGCGTGCGCCGCGTCGAGGCCTACGTCGGGCTCGACTCGTACCGCTACCTGGCCAAGGAACGGGCCCTGCTCGCCGGGCTGTCGTCTTCGCTGAAGGTGCCCTCGGAAGAGGTGCCCGCCCGCGTCGAGGCACTGGTGGAGCGACTTCGGGTGGCGGAGAAGGAACTCGAACAGACCCGCGCGCAGGCGGTTCTCGCGTCGGCGGGCACCTTCGTCGACAAGGCCCAGCGGGTCGGGCCGGTGCTGCTGGTCGCGGACTCCGCCCCGGCCGGTGTCGGCGGCAACGACCTGCGCGGGCTCGTCACGGATATCCGAGGCCGATTCGGCACCCAGCCCGCCGTCGTCGTGCTGCTCGGTGACGTCGACGGCAAGGTGCCGTTCGTGGTGGCCGTGAGCAAGGCCGCGCAGGAACTCGGCCTGTCGGCCGGCGACCTCGTGAAGGAATTCGGTCCGAAGATCGGCGGCCGCGGCGGCGGAAAGGCCGACATGGCACAGGGTTCCGGTTCGGACACCAGCGGAATCGCGGCCGCTCTCGACGCGGTCCGGGCGCAAGTCGCGGACAAGGTGGGGAGCCAGTAGCGGTGGATCACGCGGAACAGGGTCCGGATCGACCGGGAGTCGACGACCCTGGGCGTGGTCGGCGTATCGGCATCGATGTGGGCAGTGTCCGCATCGGTGTCGCGTCGAGCGACCCCGACGGGATCCTCGCCACCCCGGTGGAGACGGTGCCCCGGTCCAAGGAACGCGGGCCCGACGCGCCGGATATCCGGCGCATTGCCGACATTGTCGAGGAATACGAGGCGGTGGAGGTTATCGTCGGTCTGCCGCAGACCCTGCGGGGTGAACGGGGAAAAGCCGCCTCGATCGCTACTGTGTTCGCGAAGCGACTGCGAAGGAAGGTCGACCCGATACCGGTGCGGATGGCGGACGAACGTCTGACGACGGTCACTGCCGCGCGGGCGCTTCGCGAGAGCGGTGTCAGTGCGAGGGGCCAGCGTCCTGTGATCGACCAGGCTGCGGCGGTGGCGATCTTGCAGGGATGGTTGGACGAGCGGAGCAGGTCGGTGAATGCAGGGGATTCAGGTGGGGACGCGCAGCTACCGGAGGCAGGCCAGTGAGCAATCACCGCCGCCCCGCAGGTGAGCGACCCGACTTTCAGTACATCCCCCGCGAACCCCGACGGCACCGCTACCTCGACGGGGACGACGACGAGGTCGACTACACGCCACCCCCCGACGACGACCTCGGCACCACCGGCCGCCACGCCGTCGTGTACGACGAGCCGCACTTCGACGAGCCGCACTACGACGAGCCGCACTACGAGGAACAGCACCTCGAGGAACCGCAGCGCCACGAACCGCACCGCGAGTACGCGGAGCCGCGATATGAGCAGCGGTACGAGCAGCCCTACGACCCCGAGTCCGTGTACGAGGACGGATACGGTCCCCGCTCCTACGGCGACGCCCGCGCGTACCGGGAGACGCCGGCCGACGACCACCCGTATGTGGACGACCACGTCGACGAGCCGGACGAGGTATACCCCGACGACGGCTTCGACCACCCGCACGACGAACCCGACGTCGCGTTCGCGGAGGCCGAGACGCAGATCATCTCGGCGATTCCCGAGGAGATCCCACCCTCGGCGATTCCCGAGGAGATCCCACCCTCGGCGATTCCCGAGGAGATCCCACCGACCCGCGCCGCTGCTCGCACGCAGGCCCGTAGGCGCAAACAAGCCAGGGGGCGCGCACGCCGGGGCAAGGTGTTCGGGGTCCTCGCCGCCGCGACGGTCCTCATCGTGCTGGTCGGTGTCGTGTTCGTCGGCGGCAAGCTGTTTTTCGGTGGGTCCGACGCGCCCGCGGACTACGCAGGCCCCGGTGGTCCCGAAGTGGTCGTGCAGGTCCATCCGGGCGATACCGCGGAGGAGATCGCCACCACCCTGGCGGACCGCGACGTCGTCGCCAGCGGATCGGCGTTCTTCAACGCCGCAGTCCAGAGCAACGCCATGAACTCGGTGCAACCCGGCTTCTACAGCCTCTCCACCCAGATTCCCGCGGACGACGCCGTGCAGGAACTGGTCGACCCGGCCTCCCGCGTCGGGCAGATGATCATCTCCGAGGGCAGGCAACTCCACGACACGACCGACGTGCAGACCGGCGCCAAGAAGAAGGGGATCTACACGCTGATCTCCGAGGCCAGCTGCCTGGGTGACGCCGGTCAGCAGAAGTGCATCAGCTACGACGACCTCAACGCCGCCGGCGCGGGCGACCTGTCCGCGCTGGGTGTGCCCGACTGGGCGAAGGACTCGGTCGCGGGTGTCCCGGACCGGGATCGCCAGCTCGAGGGACTGATCGCCGCGGGCAGTTGGGATTTCGATCCGACGGCGGGTCCCGCCGCCATTCTGCAGAAGCTCGTGTCCGAGAGTTCCGCGAGCTACGAGAAGACCGGGATCCTCACCGCGGGCGACCAGGTCGGTCTCACCCCGTACAAGATGCTGGTCGCGGCGTCGCTGGTGGAACGCGAGGCGATGCCCGACGACTTCTCGAAGGTCGCGCGCGTCATCCTGAACCGGCTCGCCGTCAACCAGGCGCTGCAATTCGACTCCACGGTCAACTACGCGCTGGACACCACCGAACTGGCGACCACCGACGCCGACCGCGCGCAGGTGACCCCCTGGAACACGTACGCCAGCCCCGGCCTGCCCGCGACGCCGATCTCGTCGCCGAGCATCGGGGCGCTCCAGGCGGTCGAACAACCGGCGCCCGGCGACTGGATCTACTTCGTGACGGTCGATGCGAAGGGCACGACACTCTTCACGAAGAGCTACGACGAACACCTGGCCAACATCGACCAGGCTCTGAACAACGGGATTCTCAACAGTGGACGATGAGTTGGTGACCGCACGCAAAGCTGCGGTGCTGGGCAGCCCGATCGCGCATTCGCGATCACCGCAACTGCACCTCGCGGCGTACCGGGCGCTCGGTCTCACCGGGTGGACGTACGACCGCATCGAGTGCGACGGGGAGCGACTCCCCGGGCTGGTGTCCGGGCTCGGCCCGGAATGGGTCGGTCTGTCCGTCACGATGCCGGGCAAGATCGCCGCGCTCGAATTCGCGTCCGAGCGCACCGACCGTGCCGTGGCGATCGGCTCCGCGAACACCCTCGTGCGCATCGAGGGGGGCTGGCGTGCCGACTGCACCGACGTGGACGGGGTCAGCGGCGCGCTCACCGCGGGCGGCGTCGGTGCCATCGCGGGCGCCGAGGCGGTCGTCGTCGGCGCCGGGGGAACGGCCAGGCCCGCGCTCGTCGCGCTCGCCGACCTGGGCGTGAAATCGGTGACCGTGGTGGCCCGCGACGCGGGTCGCGCGGCGGGTGCACTGGGGTGCGCGGAATCGGTGGGGCTCGAGGTCCGGTTGCTCGGCTTCGACAGCCCCGAACTCGGTGCCCGGTGCGCCGCGGCCGCCGCACTCGTCAGCACCGTTCCGTCCGCCGCGATCACCGACTACGCGGACGTTCTGGGCCGGGCGCCGTTCGTGCTCGACGCGATCTACGACCCGTGGCCGACCCCACTGGCGGCTGCGGTCGAGGTGGCCGGGGGAACGGTGGTCGGCGGTCTGTCGATGCTGCTGCACCAGGCGTTCGGGCAGGTCGAGCAGTTTACCGGCCGCCCGGCGCCGCGCGAGGCGATGGCGGCCGCTCTGGGCTAGTTGTCCACAGGCCCGGCCGCCATCCACAGGGCGATCGTTCGCGCAGGTCGCCGCGAGGGGTCCGGGTGTCCGGTCACGCACGCTGGTCGGCATGTGGTGGCTGATCGTGACGAGTGTGGTGGCCGGTGCGGCTGTGGGACGGTGTGTGCGCCTCACCGCGGGCCGGTTCGTGGGCCCGGTGCCGCCGGGCTGGTGCGAGGCGGTGTGCGCGGTCGGCGTCGCCGCCACGGTCTGGGCCGACGCCGGCCGCAACCCGGTGTGGATATTGCCGGGTGCTCTCGCGTTCTGGTGGTGGTGTGTGAGTCTCGCCGCCACCGACCTGTGCGCCCGGAGGCTGCCGAACCTGCTGACGCTGCCCGGGTTCCTGGTGATCGTCGGTATCGGTGTCGCGACCGGCGCCGTGTCCGCCGCCGTGATCGGCGGTCTCCTGCTGGCCGCGGCCTATCTCGCCCTCTACTTGGGAGCACCCGGTGCGATCGGCGCCGGTGACGTGAAACTCGCGCTCGGCGTCGGCGCGGCCGCCGGGCTGGCCGGGGGAGAAGTCTGGGTGTTTGCGGCCGCGCTCGCGCCGGCACTGACCGCGGTGGCGGGCTGCGTCGTCCTCGCCGTCCGGCGCTCGCCGCCGCCGCTCCCACACGGACCCGCGATGTGTGCCGCGACGCTGGTGGCGCTGTTCGCCGGGCACCTCACCTGACCGAGTCCGCACCCCGCGCGCGCCCCGGGAGGACCACCGTCACTGCCGGACGCGGCGACATGGAAGGATATTGGCGTGCTGCGCTGGATAACTGCCGGAGAATCCCATGGTCCCGCCCTCGTCGCGATGCTCGAGGGGATGGTCGCGGGCGTCGAAGTGACGTCCGCGGACATTTCGACCCAACTCGCGCGACGCCGCCTCGGCTACGGCCGCGGTGCGCGGATGAAGTTCGAGGCCGACAAGGTCACCATCGTCGGTGGTGTCCGACACGGCCGGACGCTCGGCGGCCCGATCGCCGTCGAGGTGGGCAACACCGAGTGGCCCAAGTGGGAAACCATCATGTCCGCGGACCCGGTGGACGCAGACCTGCTCGCCGACCAGGCGCGGAACGCGCCGCTCACCCGTCCGCGCCCCGGTCACGCCGACTACTCGGGCATGCTCAAGTACGGGTTCGACGACGCGCGCCCCGTTCTCGAGCGCGCGAGTGCGCGTGAGACGGCGGCCCGGGTCGCGGCCGCGACGTTCGCCCGGGGTTTCCTGCGCCAGGTGTTCGGCGTGGAGGTGCTGTCACACGTGATCTCGATCGGCGCGTCCGACCCGTACGTCGGCCCGGAACCCACCGCATCGGATCTGGCGGCGATCGACGCCAGCCCGGTGCGCGCGTTCGACAAGGCCGCGGAGGAATCGATGATCGCCGAGATCGAGGCGGCCAAGCGGGACGGCGACACCCTCGGTGGTGTCGTCGAGGTCGTCATCCACGGTCTCCCCGTGGGTCTCGGATCGTTCATCAGCGGCGCGGACCGCCTCGACGCCCGCCTGGCGTCCGCCCTGATGGGAATCCAGGCCATCAAGGGTGTCGAGGTCGGCGACGGCTTCGAGACCGCGCGCCGCCGCGGCAGCCAGGCGCACGACGAGATGCGTCCCGGCCCGGACGGGATCCTGCGTTCGACCAACCGCGCCGGCGGACTCGAGGGCGGCATGACCAACGGTGAGGCGCTCCGCGTGCGCGCGGCGATGAAGCCGATCTCGACGGTTCCGCGCGCGCTGGCCACCGTCGACATGTCGACCGGTGAGGAAGCCGTGGCCATCCACCAGCGGTCCGACGTGTGCGCGGTGCCCGCCGCCGGTGTCGTGGCCGAGGCGATGGTGGCGTTGGTCGTCGCCCAGGCCGCGCTCGAGAAGTTCGGCGGCGACTCGGTGGCCGAGACGGCCGCCAACTACGAGCGTTACGCGTCGGGTGTCGCAGCCCGGCTCGCGCGATGACCAGTCCGTCTGCCGTCGCGCCGGGGCGGTGACGGATGATGGCACCGAAAGCCGTGCTCGTCGGTCCGCCGGGAGCAGGTAAGTCCACGATCGGGCGTCGCCTCGCGCAGGCGCTGGACCTGTCGTTGTTCGACACCGACGTGGCCGTCGAGGAAGAGGCGGGACGCACGATCGCCGAGATCTTCGTCCAGGAGGGTGAACCCGCCTTCCGGGCCCTCGAGGAAGAGATCGTGCGGAAGGCCATCGAGAGTCACGAGGGGATCGTCTCGCTCGGTGGTGGGTCCATCCTCTCCGAGCGCACCCGCGAGTTGTTGAAGGGCCAGACGGTGATCTACCTCGAGATCAGCGTGGCCGAGGGGCTCAAGCGCACGGGGACCAACACGGCGCGTCCCCTCCTCGCCGGTGGCGACCCCCGCCAGAAGTACACCGAGTTGATGCGCAAGCGCCGACCGCTGTACCGGGAGGTGGCGTCCATCCGGATACGCACGGACGGGCGGAGTCCCGCCCGGGTGGTGCAGCAGCTGGTGGCGAAACTCGCCGAGTGATCGGCGACCCCGGCGGAGTCGCGGAGTGATGGGCGACCCGGCGGAACAGAGACATCCGAGAACCTCGGACAAGACGGAGCGGAGCAGCAGACAGTGACCGAACCGGTACGCGTACAGGTGCAGACGGCGAACCCCTACCCGGTCATCATCGGGCGCGGATTGCTCGGCGAGCTGGTGGACGAACTCGCCGGCACGAGGACGGTGGCGATCTTCCACCAGCCGCCGCTGGCGGAGACGGCGGAGGCGGTGCGCGCGGCGCTCGCCGAGAAGGGGATCGATGCGCACCGCATCGAGATTCCGGACGCGGAGGACGGCAAGGATCTGGCCGTCGCCGGGTTCTGCTGGGAGGTCCTCGGCCGGATCGGCCTGACCCGCAGCGACGCCGTCGTCAGTCTCGGCGGCGGCGCGGCCACCGACCTCGCCGGGTTCGTTGCGGCCACGTGGATGCGCGGGGTGCGCGTGATCCACGTGCCCACGACGTTGCTCGCGATGGTGGATGCGGCGGTCGGCGGAAAGACCGGAATCAACACCGAGGCCGGCAAGAACCTGGTCGGATCGTTCCACGAGCCGTCGGCGGTGCTCATCGACCTGGCGACGCTCGAGACGGTGCCCCGCAACGAGATCGTCGCGGGCATGGCGGAGGTCGTGAAGACCGGATTCATCGCCGACCCCGTCATCCTGGAGCTCATCGAGAAGGATCCCGAGGCCGCGCTGGACCCCACGGGAACCGTTCTGCCCGAACTGATCCGGCGGTCCGTGGAGGTCAAGGCCAAGGTCGTGGCCGCGGACCTGCGCGAGTCGGATCTGCGGGAGATCCTCAACTACGGGCACACGCTCGGGCACGCGATCGAGCGGCGGGAGCGCTACCGCTGGCGTCACGGTGCGGCGGTCGCCGTCGGGCTCGTCTTCGCGGCCGAACTGGGGCGGCTGGCGGGACGTCTGGACGATGCGACGGCGGACCGGCACCGCACCATCCTGGAACTGGTGGGGCTGCCCACCACGTACGACGCGGACGCGTTCGGCCAGCTGGTCGAGGGAATGCAGACGGACAAGAAGAACCGGGCCGGCGTGCTGCGGTTCGTCGTGCTCGACGGGCTCGCGAAGCCCGGACGGCTCGAGGGCCCGGACCCGTCTCTGCTCGTCGCCGCGTACTCCGCGGTGGCTCGCGAGGCGACGCCGGGCGCCGGCGGCGCCGTTCTCCTGTGACGTAGCGCGAAGAAGCAAGGACGCGGCGGTGTGAGCGAGTGCGCTCACACCGCCGCGCCGTCTGTCGGTGTGGAGTCGGTCGGGTGTTGGAGAGCCGAACGGCTGCTACTCGCCGCGGCGCGGGTCGTCCGTGGTCCGCTTCCCGAGGTCGACCGGGTCCTGCCAGGTGGTGTCCCCGCCGTGCGGCTGGTCGAGGTCCGACGTGTCCTCGCGGTAGTTGTGCACCGGTTCGAACACCGCGGTGTCGGCGTCGGAACCGGCGTACCCCGTGTCCGGGGTCTGCTCGTACGCCTGGCCGGGGTAGTTCTGTCCGTACCCGTCGTCGTCGGCGACAGCTGCGGCTGCGGTTCCCCCCGCTGCGGCTCCTGCGGCCACTCCGGCGCCGTGCGCCGCCGGCCGGCGTTCGGCGCGGTCCTTCACCGTCTTCCTGGACTCCCGGCCGACGAAGAACCGGCCGAGGAACACGGCGAGCATGGCAGGCACGAAGATCAGCAGGACCGTGAACGCGGCCCCGGACGTGATCTCGAAGAAGAACGAGTTCTGGGTGACGTTGAGGTTCGGCACCAGGTTGGCGAGCCAGCTCCCCACGCCCGCGACGACTCCGCCGAGCAGGGCCGCCTTCAGCCACAGCATCGTCAGGTCGGCGCCGTCCTCCGGATCGGGGTTCCGGCGACGGTCCCGGATGCCGTCGATGCCGGCCCAGATCAGTGCCACGAACACGACGATCAGCAGTGCGAGCCATCTCAGAGCGGAACCCTGGAGTGGCCACTGTGTGATCGACACACCGAGGATCACACGAACGAAAACATGTATCAGGGCCATGCCGAGGCCGCGTACCACCCACGCATTCATGGGCACAGCGTAACGAGCGGGTTTTCGCCCGTGTGGCCTAACCCACACGGGGATTGTCTGGAACCTGTTCTCGCCGCCGTGACGGTGCCGCCGCCCGCGCCCTCCCGGCGGCGGATTGCCGGTACGTTTGACGACATGCCTGCTGATCATGGTTCGCGGCGCGCGGCGCTGCGCGCGGCCCTCGCCGTCCGGGATCTCGACGCACTTCTGGTGACGAATCTGGTGAACATCCGGTATCTCACCGGGTTCACCGGCTCCAACGCCGCGCTGCTCGTGCACGCATCGGACGCGGAGGGCGCCGAGGAGCGCACCGTCATCTGCACCGACGGCCGCTACCTCACGCAGGTTGGAGAACAGGTTCCCGATCTGCGGGCCGAGATCGCCCGCGCCAGCGCCGCCCACCTCATCGAATCGGTGAGGCGGCGGAGCCCGTCGTCGCTGGCGTTCGAGAGTCACGTCGTCACCGTGGACGAGTTCGCCGCCTGGTCGGTGCTCGCGCCGGACGCGCGGCTCGACCCCGTTCCGGGTCTCGTCGAGGAACTGCGGATGGTGAAGGACGACTTCGAGGTCGGACTGCTGCGCGCGGCGTGCGCGGCCGCCGACTCCGCGCTCGCCGAGCTGATCGAGCGCGGTGGTCTCCGCCCCGGACGCACCGAGAAGGAGGTCGGCCGGGAACTCGAGGCGCTGATGCTCGCGCACGGCGCCGACGGCATCTCGTTCGAGACCATCGTCGCGGCGGGCGCCCACTCGGCGATTCCGCACCACCGCCCGACCGAGGCGGTGCTCGGCAGCGGCGATTTCGTCAAGCTGGACTTCGGGGCCGAGATCGGCGGTTACCACTCGGACATGACCAGAACGTACGTCCTGGGGCAGGCCGCGGATTGGCAACGCGACGTATATGCGCTGGTCGCGCGGTCGCAGGAGGCCGGGCGGGACGCGCTGCGCCCGGGAGCGGAGGTGTCCGCGGTGGACGCCGCCGCCCGCCGGGTCATCGAGGACGCCGGCTACGGGGAGCTGTTCCTGCACGGGCTCGGACACGGCGTCGGCCTGGAGATCCACGAAGCTCCGGGAATCGGCAAGCTGGGCACCGGTACACTTCTGGACGGTGCGGCGGTGACCGTCGAGCCGGGCGTGTACTTCTCCGGGCGCGGAGGCGTGCGGATCGAGGACACGCTCGTGGTTCGTGAGCAGGGACCGGAGCTGCTCACACTCACCACCAAAGACCTGACTGTCGTGTAGACGGTTTCGACCTTATCGAGGAGACGCGAAGCAAGTGGCTTCCACCAGTGATTTCAAGAACGGCCTGGTCCTGCAGATCGAAGGCCAGCTGTGGACGATTACCGAGTTCCAGCACGTGAAGCCCGGCAAGGGTCCCGCGTTCGTGCGCACCAAGTTGAAGAACGTGCTCTCGGGCAAGGTCGTCGACAAGACGTTCAACGCCGGCGTCAAGGTGGACACGGCCACGGTCGACCGCCGTGACATGACGTACCTGTACCACGACGGCTCCGACTACATCTTCATGGACGGCGACACCTACGACCAGATCTCGATCAGCGAGGCCACCGTCGGCGACGGCGCCCGCTTCCTGCTCGAGAACATGGCCGTGCAGGTCGCGACGCACGAGGACGTTCCGCTGTTCGTGGAACTGCCCGTCACCGTCGAACTGGTGGTCCAGCACACCGATCCCGGCCTGCAGGGCGACCGCTCCACCGGCGGCACCAAGCCCGCCACCCTCGAGACCGGAGCCGAGATCAACGTTCCGCTGTTCATCAACACCGGTGACAAGCTGAAGGTCGACTCCCGCGACGGCAACTACCTCGGGCGTGTGAATTCCTGAGTGTCCGGTACGCATAAGAAACTCGGCGCACGGCACAAGGCCCGCAAACGCGCCGTCGATTTCCTCTTCGAGGCCGAGGCGCGAGATCTCGATCCGGTCGATCTCGCGACCGAGCGCGCGGAATTGTCCGGCAAGGACGATTCGGTGGCACCGGTCGCCCCGTACACCGTCACCGTGGTGACGGGTGTCGCGGAGAACCTGGACCGTCTCGACGAGGTGATCTCGTCCCACCTGCAGGACTGGACGCTGGAGCGGCTTCCCGCCGTCGACCGCGCCATCCTGCGGATCGCCGTGTGGGAGCTGTTCCACGCCACCGACGTGCCTCCGGTCGTGGCCGTGGACGAGGCGGTGGAACTCGCCAAGCAGCTCTCCACCGACGAGTCCCCGGGTTTCGTCAACGGCATCCTCGGTCAGGTCGTGCTGGTGGCCCCGCAGGTGCGGTCGGCTGCGGCCGCGACGTCGCGCCGCGCCGCGACCGCCGACGGCGAGTCGAACGACGCCCGCTCGTAAGTTCGTGTCCCGCTGCGGGCCCGCGTCGGCGGGTCCGCAGGTCAGGGGTCCGGGCCTGGCGCAGTCGACGCGCTGATAAGCTGTCCGCGTCAGGCATCCTTTAACGATCCGTCCAGTGAGGCGGAGAAGGAGGTCGTTGTATGCGCGTGCCCGAAGGGTCTCGCCCCGCCGGGGAACCGGCGGATTCAACACCAGAAGAGTCCCCGTCCGTCGAACCCGCACGAGAGCTGCTGTCCGCAGCCGATGTGGGACGGACCATTGCGCGAATCGCGCACCAGATCATCGAGAAGACCGCGATCGACGCCGCGGACGGTGCAGCGCCGCGTGTCGTTCTGATCGGCATCCCGACCCGGGGCACGACGCTCGCCGCGCGGCTCGCCGGGAAGGTCGAAGAATTCTCCGGGGTGCGCCCACCGGTCGGCTCCCTCGACATCACCCTGTACCGCGACGATCTGCGGACCAAACCGCACCGGCCCCTCGAACGCACCTCGGTGCCCGAGGGCGGCGTGGACAACACCCTGGTCGTCCTCGTCGACGACGTGCTGTTCTCCGGCCGCACCGTCCGCTCGGCGCTCGACGCCCTCCGCGACCTCGGTCGGCCCCGTGCCGTCCAGCTGGCCGTCCTCGTCGACCGCGGGCACCGTGAACTGCCGCTGCGCGCCGACTACGTGGGCAAGAACGTGCCCACCGCCCGCACCGAGGACGTCAAGGTGCTCCTGAGCGAACACGACGGCCGCGACGCGGTCATGATCTCCGGGGGGAAGAGCTAAGTGAAGCACCTGTTGTCGATCGCGGACCTGACACGGGAATCGGCCGTCGAACTTCTCGACGAGGCCGAACGCTTCGAACAAGCCCTCCTCGGACGTGAGGTGCGGAAGCTCCCGACGCTGCGCGGCCGGACCGTGATGACCGTGTTCTTCGAGAACTCGACCCGCACCCGGGTGTCGTTCGAGGTCGCAGGCAAGTGGATGAGCGCAGACGTCATCAACGTCAGCGCATCCAGTTCGTCGGTGTCGAAGGGTGAATCGCTCCGGGACACGGCGATGACGTTGCGCGCCGCCGGCGCCGACGCCCTGATCGTGCGGCATCCCGCGTCGGGTGCGGCCCACCAGATCGCGAGCTGGACCGGACGTCAGGACGACGGCGGACCCGCGGTGATCAATGCCGGCGACGGCACGCACGAACACCCCACCCAGGCGCTTCTCGACGCGCTCACACTGCGTCAGCGCCTCGGCGACATCGAGGGCAAGCGCATCGCCATCGTCGGCGACATCCTGCACAGCCGGGTCGCGCGGTCGAACGCGCTGCTGCTGTCGATGCTCGGCGCCGAGGTCGTCCTCGTCGCGCCGCCCACGCTGCTCCCGGTCGGTGTGTCGTCGTGGCCGGTGTCGGTGGCGCATTCCCTCGACGCGGAGCTGCCCGGTCTCGACGCCGTCCTCATGCTGCGGGTGCAAGCGGAACGGATGAACGGCGGGTTCTTCCCGTCCCAGCGGGAGTACTCGATCACTTACGGCCTGTCGGAGAAGCGGCTCGCGCTGCTTCCCGAGCACGCGGTGGTGCTGCACCCCGGGCCGATGCTGCGCGGCATGGAAATCGCCTCGGCGGTGGCCGATTCGTCGAGAACCGCCGTGCTGCAGCAGGTGACCAACGGTGTGCACATGCGGATGGCGGTGCTGTTCCGGCTGCTGGTCGGGGCGGAGGAGGTTGCGGGATGAGTGACAGTGCAGTGACAGGAGAGACAGTGCTCATCAAGAACGTGTTGCTGTACGGCGAGGGCGAGCCCACCGACGTTCTGCTCGGTGACGGCGTCATCGCCGCGATCGGAGCGGACGCGGGCAAGGACGCCACGCCCGACGCCGAGGTGATCGACGCGGCGGGGCAGATCCTGCTCCCCGGTTTCGTCGATCTGCACACGCACCTGCGGGAACCGGGCCGCGAGGACACCGAGACCATCGATTCCGGTTCGGCCGCCGCGGCGCTCGGCGGGTACACCGCGGTGTTCGCGATGGCCAACACCAGCCCGGTCGCCGACTCGGTGGTCGTCACCGACCACGTGTGGCGCCGCGGCCGGGAGGTCGGGCTCGTCGACGTGCACCCCGTCGGCGCCGTCACCGTGGGGCTCGAGGGCAAGCAGCTCGCCGAGATGGCCACGATGGCGTCGGGGGCCGGCCGGGTGCGGATGTTCTCGGACGACGGCCACTGCGTCTACGACCCGCTGATCATGCGCCGGGCCCTCGAGTACTCGAGCTCGCTCGGAGTGCTCATCGCGCAGCACGCGGAGGAGCCGCGACTGACCGTCGGGGCGATCGCGCACGAAGGACCCACCGCCGCCCGGCTCGGGCTGGCGGGCTGGCCCCGCGCCGCCGAGGAGTCGATCGTCGCCCGTGACGCACTGCTCGCCCGCGACGCCGGGGCGCGGGTGCACATCTGCCACGCCTCCACTGCCGGCACCGTCGAACTGATGAAGTGGGCGCGCGGACAAGGCATTTCGATCACCGCCGAGGTCACCCCGCACCACCTGCTGCTCGACGACTCCCGGCTCGAGACGTACGACGCCGTCAACAAGGTGAACCCGCCCCTGCGGGAGACGAGCGACGTCGCCGCGCTCCGGGCCGGACTGGCCGAGGGGACCATCGACTGTGTCGCGACCGACCACGCGCCGCACGCCGAGCAGGACAAGTGCTGCGAGTTCGCGGCCGCCCGCCCCGGAATGCTGGGGCTCGAGACGGCGCTGTCGATCGTCGTGCAGACGATGGTCCGCACGGGGCTGCTCGACTGGCGCGGCGTTGCCCGGGTGATGAGTGAGCGCCCGGCCGAGATCGTCGGACTCGACGACCAGGGTCGCCCGCTCGAGGTGGGCGAGCCCGCCAACCTCGTGCTGATCGATCCGGACGCCGAATGGACCGTCCACGGCCCCGATCTGGCCAGCGTCGCCCACAACACGCCGTACGAGTCGATGACCCTCCCGGCGCGGGTGACGACGACGATCCTGCGCGGCCGGATCACCGCGAGCGACGGCAAGGCCCGCGTCCGGGTGCGAAACGGCAGGGGATGACGGTGGAGAGAATTCTGTGGATAGTCGGCCTCGTCGCGTTCTGGGCGCTGGCCATCTTCCTCATGTACGTCGGCTGGCGCGGTCGCGCCCGGCGGCAGGCCGACCGGGTCGGGCAGCTTCCCGGCGTGCCCGCGCACCTCGGCGCGCAGACGATCGCCCCGGCCACCGGGCTGTACGTGGGCAGCACCCTCGCCCCCAGCTGGCAGGACCGGATCGCGGTCGGCGACCTCGGCTTCCGGGCGACGGGCGAGATCTCCCGCTACGAAACCGGGATCCTGCTCGAACGCGACGGGGCTTCGGCGATCTGGATTCCGCAGGACGCGGTCCGCGCGGTGCGCACCGAACGCGGCCTCGCGGGCAAGGTCATGAGCAAGGACGGCGTCCTGGTGGTCCGGTGGGAGCTGCCGACCGGCACCGAGATCGACACCGGTTTCCGCAGCGACGACAAGTCGGTGTACCCGGCCTGGGTGGGCACAGGGACACCGGACGGCAAGACAGACAGTGAAGATTCAGCGAATGCGGCGAGCTCTGGTGAGGTCGAGCAGAACGGAGAGAACGCATGAGCGGCTACGACACCGACTCTGCAGTACTGGTCCTCGAGGACGGACGGGTATTCCGGGGCACCACTTTCGGGGCCGTCGGCCAGACACTCGGTGAGGCCGTCTTCAGCACCGGCATGACCGGGTACCAGGAGACGCTCACCGACCCCAGCTACCACCGCCAGATCGTCGTGGCCACCGCGCCGCAGATCGGCAACACCGGGTGGAACGACGAGGACGACGAGTCCGTCGGACCCACCGGCAGCAGCGCCGAGGCGAAGATCTGGGTCGCCGGGTACGTCGTCCGCGACCCCGCCCGCCGCACCTCCAGCTGGCGTGCCACCGGATCCCTGCAGGACGAACTCGTCAAGCAGGGAGTCGTCGGGATCGCCGGCATCGACACCCGGGCCCTGGTCCGCCACCTGCGCACCCGCGGCTCCATGCGTGCCGGCGTGTTCTCCGGCGACGCCCTCGCCGACACCGACGTGCTGGTGGACCGGGTGAAGGGCCAGCCGTCGATGCTCGGCGCGGACCTGGCCGGCGAGGTCAGCACCACCAGCGGGTACGTCGTCGAGCCGACCGGGGGAGACGCGCGCTTCACGGTCGCGGCCATCGACCTCGGCATCAAGACCAACACCCCGCGCATGTTCGCCGAGCGCGGCATCCGGGTGCACGTGCTCCCGTCCGACGCCACGCTCGCGCAGATCCTGGACCTGAAGGCCGACGGCGTCTTCCTCTCCAACGGTCCCGGCGACCCGGCGACCGCCGACGGCGCCGTGCACCTGACGAAGGAAGTCATCGGGCAGGGTCTGCCCCTGTTCGGCATCTGCTTCGGTAACCAGATTCTCGGGCGCGCACTCGGTCTCGGCACGTACAAGATGAAGTTCGGTCACCGGGGCATCAACATCCCGGTCGTCGAACACGAGACGGGACGCATCGCGATCACCGCGCAGAACCACGGGTTCGCGCTGGAGGGGGAGGCCGGACAGGAGTTCGACACCCCGTTCGGCAAGGCCGTCGTCAGCCACACCTGCGCCAACGACGGCGCCGTCGAGGGGGTCCGCCTGCTCGACGGATCCGCCTTCTCGGTGCAGTACCACCCCGAGGCCGCGGCGGGCCCGCACGACGCCGCGTACCTGTTCGACCGCTTCACCAGCCTGCTCGAGGGAGTCAAGAACTAATGCCACGCCGTACAGATCTCTCGCACATCCTGGTGATCGGCTCCGGGCCGATCGTCATCGGCCAGGCCTGTGAGTTCGACTACTCCGGAACCCAGGCCTGCCGGGTGCTGCGTGAGGAGGGCCTGCGGGTCAGCCTCGTCAACTCCAACCCGGCCACGATCATGACCGACCCCGAATTCGCGGACGCCACGTATGTGGAGCCGATCACCGCCGAGTTCGTCGAGAAGGTCATCGCCCTCGAGGCCGAGAAGGGGCACCCGATCGACGCCGTCCTCGCGACGCTCGGCGGCCAGACGGCCCTGAACACCGCGGTGGCGCTGCACGAGCAGGGCATCCTCGAGAAGTACGACGTCGAGCTGATCGGCGCCGACTTCGACGCCATCCAGCGCGGCGAGGACCGGCAGAAGTTCAAGGACATCGTCGCCAAGGTCGGCGGCGAGTCGGCGCGCTCCCGCGTCTGCTACACGATGGACGAGGTCCGCGACACGGTCGCCGAACTCGGCTTCCCCGTGGTCGTGCGGCCGTCGTTCACGATGGGCGGACTCGGCTCCGGCATGGCCTACGACGACGAGGACCTCACGCGGATCGCCGGCGGCGGCCTCGCGGCGTCCCCCACCGCCAACGTGCTGATCGAGGAGTCGATCCTCGGGTGGAAGGAATACGAGCTCGAGCTGATGCGCGACGGCCGCGACAACGTGGTGATCGTGTGCTCGATCGAGAACGTCGACCCGGTCGGTGTGCACACCGGTGACTCGATCACCGTCGCCCCCGCCATGACCCTCACCGACCGCGAGTACCAGGCGATGCGCGATCTCTCGATCGACATCCTCCGCGAGGTCGGCGTCGACACCGGCGGTTGCAACATCCAGTTCGCGATGGACCCTGCCGACGGGCGTCTCGTCGTCATCGAGATGAACCCGCGCGTGTCCCGGTCCAGCGCGCTCGCGTCCAAGGCGACCGGCTTCCCGATCGCGAAGATCGCCGCGAAGCTCGCCATCGGCTACACGCTGGACGAGATCGTCAACGACATCACCAAAGAAACCCCGGCGTGCTTCGAGCCGACCCTCGACTACGTCGTGGTCAAGGCGCCCCGGTTCGCGTTCGAGAAGTTCCCCGGCGCCGACGACACCCTCACGACCACGATGAAGTCGGTCGGTGAGGCCATGTCGATCGGCCGCAACTTCACCGAGGCGTTCGGCAAGGTGCTGCGCTCCCTCGAGACCAAGCGGGCCGGGTACTGGACGGGTCCCGACGTGGAGGCCGCCGACCTCGACAGCCTCCTCGCGGAACTGAGCATCCCCCGCGACGGTCGCGTGTACGGCCTGGAGAAGGCGTTCGCGCTCGGCGCCACCGTCGAGCAGCTGTTCGACGCCACGAAGATCGACCCGTGGTTCCTCGATCAGATCCTGCAGATCCACGAACTCGGCGACGCGCTGCGCGAGGCGCCCGAGGTGACCGAGGGGGTCCTGCGTCGCGCCAAGCACCACGGACTGTCGGACCGGCAGATCGCGGCCCTGCGCCCCGAGATCGGCGGCGAGGACGCGGTCCGTGCGCTGCGTGAGCAGTGGGACGTCCACCCCGTCTACAAGACGGTCGACACCTGCGCCGCCGAGTTCGAGGCGAAGACGCCGTACCACTACTCCACGTACGAACTGGACCCGGCGGCCGAGTCCGAGGTGGCCCCGCAGACCGAGCGTCCGAAGGTCCTGATCCTCGGTTCCGGACCGAACCGCATCGGTCAGGGCATCGAGTTCGACTACTCCTGCGTCCACGCCGCCCTGACGCTGTCGGAGGCCGGCTACGAGACCGTGATGGTCAACTGCAACCCGGAGACCGTCTCCACCGACTACGACACGGCCGACCGGCTGTACTTCGAACCGCTCACGTTCGAGGACGTGCTCGAGGTGTACCGGGCGGAGTCGATCTCGGGCACCGTCGCCGGTGTGATCGTGCAGCTCGGCGGTCAGACCCCGCTGGGTCTGGCGAAGCGGCTGAAGGCGGCGGGGGTGCCGATCGTCGGCACCAGCCCCGAGGCGATCGACCTCGCGGAGGACCGCGGCGAATTCGGGAAGGTGCTGGTCGACGCCGGCCTGCCCGCCCCCAAGTTCGGCACCGCCACCACGTTCGCCGGGGCCCGCGACATCGCGGCCGGCATCGGATACCCGGTGCTGGTGCGGCCGTCGTACGTCCTCGGTGGCCGCGGCATGGAGATCGTGTACGACGAGGCGTCCCTCGAAAGCTACATCTCCCGCGCCACCGAGATCTCCGACGACCGGCCGGTGCTGGTCGACCGGTTCCTGGAAGACGCCATCGAGATCGACGTCGACGCACTCTGCGACGGCACCGAGGTGTACCTCGGCGGTGTGATGGAGCACATCGAGGAGGCCGGTATCCACTCGGGCGACTCGGCCTGTGCGCTGCCGCCGATCACCCTCGGCCGCGCCGACCTCGAGAACGTCCGCCGCTCGACGGAGGCGCTCGCGAGGGGCATCGGCGTGAAGGGCCTGCTCAACGTCCAGTACGCACTCAAGGACGACATCTTGTACGTCCTCGAGGCCAACCCGCGCGCCAGCCGCACCGTGCCGTTCGTGTCGAAGGCGACGGCCGTGCAGCTCGCCAAGGCGTGCGCCCGTGTCATGCTCGGCGAGTCCATCGCCGATCTGCGCGCGAGCGGCGTGCTCCCGGCCACCGGCGACGGCGGCTGGACCCCGGCGGACGCGCCCGTCGCCGTCAAGGAGGCGGTGCTGCCGTTCAACCGGTTCCGCCGCGCCGACGGCACCGGGGTCGACACCCTGCTGAGCCCGGAGATGAAGTCGACCGGCGAGGTCATGGGCATCGACGCCGACTTCGGCACCGCGTTCGCCAAGAGCCAGACCGCCGCGTACGGTTCGCTGCCCACCTCGGGATCGGTGTTCGTCTCGGTCGCCAACAAGGACAAGCGGTCGCTGATCTTCCCGGTCAAGCGGCTCGCCGACCTCGGCTTCCGGATCCTGGCCACCGAGGGCACCGCGGCGGTCCTCCGCCGCAACGGAATCACCTGCCAGGAGGTGCACAAGCACTCCGGCGAGAAGCTGGAGGCGGGGGAGCGCACCATCGTCGAGACGATCCGCGACGGCGAGGTCGACATGGTGATCAACACGCCGTACGGCAACTCCGGACCGCGTGTCGACGGCTACGAGATCCGCAGCGCGGCCGTCGCCATGAACATCCCGTGCGTCACCACCGTGCAGGGCGCGTCCGCCGCGGTGCAGGGCATCGAGGCCGCGATCCGCGGCGACATCGGCGTCCAGTCGCTCCAGGCGCTGCACGCGCGGCTGCGCTCGCCCGCCGTCGTCGTGGCCCCCGCGACCGGGGCCGTCTCGTCGTGAGCGGACACCATCACCACCACCACCACTCCTGGGTGCATCGGCTGACGTCGGCGGTCGAGCACCGGGGGCGGTTGTGTGTCGGCATCGACCCGCATCCCGGGCTGCTCGAGGCGTGGGGCCTTCCCGTCTCCGCCGAGGGGCTGGAGACGTTCGCGGAAATCTGCGTGGAGGCCTTCGTCGGTGAGGTGGCCGTCGTGAAGCCTCAGGTGGCGTTCTTCGAAGCGTACGGCTCCGCAGGATACGCGGTGCTCGAACGCACCATTTCGGTCCTCAGAGAGGCAGGGACGCTCGTCGTCGCCGACGCCAAGCGTGGGGACATCGGGTCGACGATGGCGGCGTACGCGCAGTCCTGGCTGGGCGCGGAGTCACCTCTGTCGTCCGATGCCGTGACGGTGTCGCCGTACCTCGGATTCGGTGCCCTGGATCCGGCGCTGTCGCTGGCGGCGGAGCAGGGCCGCGGGCTCTTCGTGCTGGCGCGGACGTCCAATCCCGAGGGCGGCGATCTGCAGGCGGCAGGGACGGCCGCAGGGGTGTCCGTGGCCCAGTCCGTGGTGGATGCGGCAGTCCGGCACAACGACGCGCAACCGGGTCTCGTGGGTCTGGTGGTGGGCGCGACACGCGGACACGGCCTGGATTTGTCGAATTTTTCCGGGCCGATTCTCGCGCCCGGTCTCGGCGCCCAGGGCGCGACTCCCGGTGATCTCGCCGACATTTTTCCCGATTCCCGTAAACTGTTGTTGCCGAACAGTTCTCGTGGTGTTCTTCGGGCGGGACCGTCGGCGGCGGCACTGCGTGAGGCGGCCGTGAAGGTGCGTGACGAGATCGAGTCCGCACTCTCATAGCCCACCTGAATCCGGCTCTGACCTCGGGGGGTGGGTTCGCAATCGGGGCCGGGCGTGAGTACGGTCGCTATCGCTGCTGGTTATCCAGTGGTTTGGACTATTTGCCAACGACGAGACGGAGGAACCGTGGCCCTTCCCCAGTTGACTGATGAGCAGCGCGCTGCTGCTTTGGAGAAGGCAGCTGCTGCCCGCAAGGCCAGGGCTGAGCTCAAGGAGCGCCTGAAGCGTGGTGGCACCGACCTCAAGCAGGTTCTCAAGGACGCCGAGGACGACGAGATCCTGGGCAAGATGAAGGTGTCGGCACTGCTCGAGGCGCTGCCCAAGGTGGGCAAGGTCAAGGCGCAGGAGATCATGACCGAGCTGGAGATCGCTCCGACCCGTCGACTCCGTGGCCTCGGCGATCGGCAGCGGAAGGCCCTGCTCGCGAAGTTCGACTTCGAGGCCTGAGCACGACAGTGGTAGCTGACGCACAAGTGTCAGAGAGCAAGACCGCAGTGCGGAGGGGTCGGCTGGTAGTACTGGCCGGCCCCTCGGCCGTCGGAAAGTCCAGCGTGGTGCGACTCCTGCGTGAGCGGATGCCGGAGCTCGTCTTCAGCGTGTCCGCGACGACGCGTGATCCACGCCCGGGCGAGGTGGACGGCAAGGACTACCGGTTCACCTCTCGTGGCGAGTTCCAGCGAATGATCGATTCCGGTGAGCTGCTCGAATGGGCCGAGATCCACGGCGGACTCCAGCTGTCGGGAACCCCGGCCGCGCCCGTCCGCGCGGCGATCGAACAGGGCAGACCGGTGCTGGTCGAGGTCGATCTCGCCGGTGCGCGGGCCGTCCGTGCCGCGATGCCGGAGGCGTTGCTCGTCTTCATGGCGCCCCCGAGCTGGGACGTGCTGGTCGAGAGATTGACCGGCCGGGGCACCGAATCCGCGGACGTCGTGGAGCGGCGTCTCGCGACCGCCCGGGTCGAGCTGGAGGCGCAGGACGAGTTCGACGTGGTCGTCGTGAACGAGGATGTCAGCCGAACGTGCGACGAGTTGGTATCCTTGTTGGTTGGACGACCGGAACAGTCCGAGTCGACCCACTAGATCTCACATCAACTAGCCAGAACAATTTCAGGAGATACCGAGTGAGCAGCACCCCCGCAGTAGCGTCCGCAACACCCAGCCACGGCGCCCTGCCGGCTTACGACACCCCGCTCGGCATCACCAACCCTCCGATCGACGAGCTTCTCGCTCGCACGTCGTCGAAGTACGCGCTGGTGATCTACGCGGCCAAGCGTGCGCGTCAGATCAACGACTACTACAACCAGCTCGGCGACGGCATCCTCGAGTACGTCGGCCCGCTCGTGGAGCCGGGCCTGCAGGAGAAGCCGCTGTCGATCGCGCTGCGTGAGATCCACTCCGATCTTCTCGAGCACACCGAAGGCGAGTGAGCGGAGGACCTGCAGTGCCTGACCAGGCAGCGGGCCCGGACTCCGGGCGCGTGACGGATTCACCGGAACCGGGGCCCTCGGGGACACGCCAGCGGATCGTCGTCGGTGTCGGCGGCGGCATCGCCGCGTACAAGAGCTGCGCCGTCATCCGCGCCTTCACCGAGGCCGGACACCACGTGCGGGTCATCCCGACGGAGTCCGCGCTCGAGTTCGTCGGCAAGGCGACGTTCGAGGCGCTGTCGGGCAACCCCGTGCACACGGGTGTGTTCACCGACGTTCCGCAGGTCCCGCACGTGCGTCTCGGGCAGGAAGCGGACCTCGTCGTCATCGCGCCCGCCACCGCCGACCTCATGGCGCGGGCCGTGGCGGGACGCGCGGACGACCTGCTCACCGCGACGCTGCTCACCGCGCGATGTCCCGTCGTGTTCGCACCGGCGATGCACACGGAGATGTGGGAGCACCCGGCCACCGTCGCCAACGTCGCCACGCTGCGCGACCGCGGCGTGACCGTCATCGAACCCGCATCCGGCCGTCTCACCGGCAAGGACACCGGCGCAGGCAGGCTGCCCGAACCCGACGAGATCGTCGGATTGGCGTCCTTGCTGGTCGAGCGTCCCGACGCGCTGCCCCGTGACCTCGAGGGCCGGCGGGTCCTCGTGTCCGCGGGCGGCACCCGGGAACCGCTCGACCCGGTGCGGTTCCTCGGGAACCGCAGTTCGGGCAAGCAGGGGTACGCCATCGCGCGGCTCGCCGTGCAGCGCGGCGCCGAGGTCACCCTCGTGTCCGGGTACACCGCCGGCCTCGCCGACCCGGCCGCCGTCGACATGGTGCACGTGCGCACCGCGGAAGACATGCGGGTCGCCGTCGCCAAGCACGCGCCCGGGTTCGACGCGGTGATCATGGCCGCGGCCGTCGCCGACTTCCGGCCGACGACGACGGTCGCGAGCAAGATCAAGAAGGGCGCGGGTGAGCCCGACTCGATCGCACTCACCAAGAACGAGGACATCCTCGCCGGCCTGGTGCAGTCCCGGAGGGACGGCGAGATCCCGGCGAAGACCGTGATCGTCGGATTCGCGGCCGAGACCGGCGACGCCGACGGCGACGTCCTCACGTATGCACGGGCCAAGCTCACCCGGAAGGGCTGCGACCTCCTCGTCGTCAACGCGGTCGGTGAGGGCAAGGCGTTCGAGGTCGACCACAACGATGGCTGGCTGCTCGGAGCCGACGGCTCCGAGTCCGCGCTCGAGCACGGATCGAAGGCGTTGATGGCGAGCCGGGTGCTCGACGCCGTCGGCCAACTTTGCCGGACACTCTGACGGAATATCCGGCAGAGTTTCGGTGATTCGAAGGGTGGTCACTTCCGCCGGGGTGGCGCTAGGGTCGTTCGTTGTATTACGCAGCTAAGCTGTTTTCACGTGCTGTTCAGGACAACTGTCGAGAGGGAATTCTGTGAGCCAGTCCGGTAGTCGGCTATTCACCAGTGAGTCTGTGACCGAGGGGCACCCGGACAAGATTTGTGATGCGATCAGCGACTCCATCCTCGACGCGCTCCTCACCGACGACCCGCGTGCCCGCGTCGCCGTCGAGACGCTGGTGACCACCGGACAGGTCCACGTCGCCGGTGAGGTGACGACCACCGCCTACGCCGACATCCCCAAGATCGTGCGCGACACCGTGCTCGAGATCGGGTACGACTCCTCGGCCAAGGGCTTCGACGGCAACTCCTGCGGCGTCAACGTGGCGATCGGGGCGCAGTCCCCGGAGATCGCCCAGGGCGTCGACCACTCGCACGAGGTTCGCACCGGCGAACTGAGCGACGACGAGATCGACCGTCAGGGCGCGGGCGACCAGGGGCTGATGTTCGGGTTCGCCACCACCGACACCCCGGAACTGATGCCGCTGCCGATCGCGCTGGCGCACCGGCTGTCGCGTCGACTCACCGAGGTCCGCAAGTCGGGGGTCCTGCCGTACCTGCGTCCGGACGGCAAGACCCAGGTCACCATCGAATACGACGGTGACAAGGCGGTGCGCCTCGACACCGTGGTCATCTCGACGCAGCACGCCGCCGACATCGACCTCGACAACCTGCTCACTCCGGATCTGCGGGAGAAGGTGCTCGGTTCGGTTCTCGCGGAGATCGACATGCCCGAACTCGACGTCTCGGACATCCGCCTGCTCGTCAACCCGACCGGCAAGTTCGTGCTCGGCGGCCCGATGGGCGACGCCGGGTTGACCGGCCGCAAGATCATCGTCGACACCTACGGCGGCATGGCCCGCCACGGCGGCGGCGCGTTCTCCGGCAAGGATCCGTCGAAGGTCGACCGGTCGGCGGCCTACGCCATGCGCTGGGTGGCCAAGAACGCGGTCGCGGCGGGTCTCGCGGACCGGATCGAGGTCCAGGTGGCGTACGCGATCGGCAAGGCGGCGCCCGTCGGCCTGTTCGTCGAGACGTTCGGAACCGAGAAGACGGATCCGGTTCGGATCCAGCAGGCCATCACCGAGACGTTCGATCTGCGTCCGGGCGCCATCATCCGCGACCTCGACCTGCTGCGCCCGATCTACGCGCAGACCGCGGCGTACGGTCACTTCGGTCGCACCGACATCGACCTCCCGTGGGAGAGCATCGACCGGGCGGAGAAGCTGCGGGCAGCCGCAGGCCTCTGATCGGTAGTCACGGCGCGGCGGGTGCCGCTGCGGTAGGGGCGGCCGCGTGAGCACGGACAAGGTCGCGGCAGAAGCCGACCCGGTTGCCCGGGTGCTGCCGCTGCTTCCGCTCGCGCACCTCGACCGCGAGTTCGACTATCTCGTGCCGAAGGACCTCGACGAGCAGGCGCAGCCCGGGGTCCGGGTCCGCATCCGGTTCGCCGGGCGCCTCGTCGACGGATTCGTCGTGGCCCGCACCGCGACGAGCGACCATCAGGGCCGGTTCGGCTGGCTCGAACGGGTGATCTCACCGGAGCGGGTGCTGACCGAGGAGATCACCCGGGTCGTCGACCTCGTCGCCGGCCGCTACGCAGGAACCCGTGCCGACGTCCTGCGGCTCGCGATTCCGCCGAGGCATGCGCGGGCGGAGTCCGAGGCCGCGTCCGAACCGCCCGAGGTGTCCGGCACCGCGATCGCCACCGACGCGTGGGACCGGTACGTCCACGGCGCCGCTTTCCTGACGGCGCTGTCCGAGGGGCGCGCCCCCCGCGCGGTGTGGCAGGCACTCCCCGGCGAGGACTGGCCGGCGCGTCTCGCCGAACTGTCCGGGCTCGTCGCCGCCACCGGGGCGAGCACCGTCGTCGTGGTCCCCGACCAGCGCGACCTCGACCGAGTGGTCGCTGCCGTGGAGACGCTGCTGGGCAAGGACGCCGTCGTCGGACTCGCCGCCGGTCTCGGGCCCGCGCTGCGCTACCGGCGTTGGCTGGCGGCGCTCCGCGGAACCGCCAGGGTCGTCGTCGGGACCCGGAGTTCGGTGTTCGCGCCGACCCCGCGCACCGGACTGATCGTCGTGTGGGACGACGGGGACGACAACCATTCCGAACCGCGCGCACCGTACCCGCACGCCCGCGAGGTGGCGCTGCTCCGCGCGTACGCCAGTGGGTGTGCGGTGGTGCTGGCCGGGCACGCGCGCACCGCGGAGGCCCAGGCCCTGGTCGACTCGGGCTGGGCGCACGACCTCGTGGCCTCCCGGGACGCCGTGCGGGCGGCCGCCCCGAAGATCACCGCACTCGCGGACAGCGACCACGCCCTGGCCCGCGACCCCGGAGCGCGGGCCGCCCGGTTGCCCGCCATCGCCTTCGCCGCCGCCCGGGAGGCTCTCGGCGCCGGCCGGGGAGTGCTGGTCCAGGTACCCCGGCGCGGCTACGTCCCCAGCCTCGCGTGCGGCAAGTGCCGGGCGCCCGCGCGGTGCCGGCGATGCAACGGACCGCTCGCGCTGCCGTCCGCGGCCGGTCCGGACGGGGCGGGAACACCCGCGTGCCGGTGGTGCGGCGTCGCCGACGCCGCACATCGCTGCCACGCGTGCGGAGCGCGGGCGCTGCGGGCCGTCGTGGTCGGTGCGGGACGCACCGCCGAGGAACTCGGTCGCGCCTTCCCCGGGGTCGCCGTGCGGATGTCCGGAGGGTCGGACGTCGTCGACGAGGTGAAGCATGGCCCGACCCTCGTGGTGTCGACGGTCGGGGCGGAACCGGTGATGCCGGGCGGCTACGGCGCGGCGTTGCTGCTCGACGGCTGGGCGCTGCTGGGCCGCCCCGATCTGCGTGCCGCCGAGGAGACGATGCGGCGGTGGATGACGGCGTCGTCGCTCGTGCGCCCGTTCGCCGACGGCGGTCAGGTGGTCGTGGTCGCCGATTCGGGCATTCCGACGGTGCAGGCGCTGGTCCGCTGGGATCCGGTCGGTCACGCGCGTGCGCAGTACGAGGAGCGGGCCGAGGTCGGATTTCCGCCCGCCATCCATCTCGCGGCGATCGACGGCAGCGCGAAGGCGATCGCCGACCTCCTGGACCTCGCCGATCTGCCGGCGAACGCCGAATTGCTCGGCCCGGTCGAGCTGCCTGCCGGGGAGCGGCTGCCGTTCTCCGGTGACGCGCCGGAGCCGGCGGAGGTGGAGCGCATGCTGATCCGGGTGCCCCGCGGGGAGGGGAAACCGTTGGCCAAGGCGTTGGGCGAGGCGCAGTCGGTGCGCAGTGCGCGGAAGGATTCGCAGCCCGCGCGGGTACAGATCGACCCCATTCACATCGGGTAGTTGACCGCCGTCACAGAAAAAAGGCCTTGCCGCGCCGCAATTGACGATATATCGTTGATGTATCAGCGATACAGAAGGAGGCTGATGATGGAAGACTTCCATTTCGAACACAGAGGTTCCCGACGGGAACGATTCGGACGCGAACGGATGGCACGGCCCGACGGGCCGCACCGTCACGGACACCGCCGAGGCGGCTTCGGCCCCGAGGGCGGTCCGGGCTTCGGGCCGGGAATGCACTTCGGCCGCGGACGCGGGCGGGGTGGCAGGGGACGGCGCGGCGATGTCCGCTCCGCGATCCTCCTGCTGCTCACCGAGCAGCCGATGCACGGCTACGAGCTGATTCAGCAGATCGTCGAACGCAGCGACGGGGTGTGGAAGCCCAGTCCCGGTTCGATCTATCCCGCGCTGTCGCAGCTCGAGGACGAAGGTCTGGTGCTCATCGAAAAGGTGGCGGGCCGCAAGACCGCGCGCCTCACGGACGAGGGCACGGCCTTCGTCGAAGCGAACAAGACCGAACTCGGCACCCCGTGGGACGACGTGCGGGAGAGCGTCGGCAGGCCGGCCGAGGACCTGCGGGGCCTGATCGGGCTGCTGATGGGCGCTGCGGGGCAGGTCGCCGCGGTCGGTGACGACGATCAGGTCCGGCGGGCGGGCGAGATTCTCACCGAAGCGCGGCGTTCGTTGTATCGCCTTCTCGCAGAAGACGATCAGGGCGACGCGGGCAAGAACGACACCGACTCGTAGGGCGCCGCACCCCGCCGCGGACCCGCAGGCTCGACGAGACATCGCGTGCACATTCTGGGAAGGTTCTCAGCAATGTCTCAGCGAAGTCGGGAGAGATCATGAGGTTTCGGGGTGCCGGTGCGGTCGTCGCGGGTGTCGTCCTGCTGATGTCCGGCGCAGTGTCGACCGCCCAGGCGGACGACGCCTCCCCGCCCTCACTCGTCGTGCCCGCCGGCGCCGGGCTTCCCCAGACCGGGCGTAGTGCCGCCGCCGCGTACGCGCACGACCACCCGGGCAGCGCACCCGCCGGATCGAACGACTTCACGTGTACGCCCTCCGCGGACCACCCCGAGCCGGTCGTGCTCGCACACGGCACCGACGCCAGCGCGTACGCGGACTGGGCCGCCCTGTCGCCGACGCTCGCCGCGGACGGCTACTGCGTGTTCGCCCTCAACTACGGCGGTGCGCCGGGCGCCGATTCGTTCGGGACCGAGGACATCGTCGCGAGCGCGGGGGAGTTCGGCCGGTTCGTCGACCGGGTCCGCGACGCGACCGGTGCGGCCCAGGTGGACGTCGTCGGCTACTCGCAGGGCGCGAACGTCACGAGGTACTACGTCAACAAGCTCGGCGGTGCCCCGTTCGTCGACCACTGGGTCGGACTGGCGTCGCCCAGCTACGGGGGAGTGATGTACGGCCTCGTTCCGGTCGTGCAGGCGCTGCCCGGCGGCCCGGATTTCGCCCGCACGGTGACGTCGGTGGCCGTCAGTCAGCAGATGCAGGGCTCGCCGTTCATGAACGACCTCAACGCGGGCGGCGACACCGTGCCCGGCGTCTCGTACACGACGATCGGGTCGCGGTACGACGAGATGATCCAGCCGTACACGAACATGGCGCTCCGCGGCGCCGGGGCGGTCAACATCCTGATTCAGGATCGATGCCCCGAGGACGGCACCGGGCACTTCCGGGCACCCTACGATCCGTTCGCGCTCGACCTGGTCCGTGCAGCGCTCGATCCGGATGCGGTTCCGCTCGCTCGCTGCGAGTTCGTGCCGATCGGTGCGGGTATCCCGGAGGTCGTCGTCGACGGTAACCGCTAGCCCCGACGGACAGAAGCGGGGAGCCGTGCAGTGCACGGCTCCCCGCTTCTCGTGTGTGGCTGCTACTCCGCCAGTTTCGCGACGGCCTGCGCCCACAGGAAGTACTTGTTGGTGCCGAGGTCCTTCACGGTCTTGATGTTGAAGGCGGCCGCCAGGTGTTCGGCGTCGGAATCGCTCACGCCCTGCAGGGCGGCGACCGGGGCGCCTGCCAGTTCCTCGATCGGTTTCGTCTCGTATGCCTTGTCGAACTTGCTCTCGATTCCTGCCATCGTTACCTCCAGGGGTTCGAAAACGGGACACCGGCCCGACCGTTCGCGCCGGCCTCAGAACAGTCAATACCCGTCCTCCGTCGCTGTGGGCGGTTCGGCGGAATCGCTTCGCCGAGTGTCATGGGCCGTGTGCGACTCCCTAGACTGGTCGGCACATCGTCGACCTGAGGGGAGCTTTCTTCGTGAGTACCGTTTCGGCCCGCGCAGCGGTCCACCGTCCGTCGTGTGGGTCGCCGGCGTGCGCATAGTCTTCGCCGGAACCCCCGAGCCCGCCGTTCCCTCACTCGAACGATTGATCCGTTCGCCGCGCCACGACGTCGTGGCGGTGATCACGCGCCCCGACGCGGTCGCCGGACGTGGACGCAAGGTGGTCCGCTCACCGATCGGCGCGCTCGCCGACTCCCACGGCATCGAGGTGCTCACCCCGGAACGGCCCACGGAACCGGAGTTCCTGGCGCGCCTCACGGACCTCGCACCCGACTGCGCGCCCGTCGTCGCCTACGGGGCGCTGCTGCCGCAGAAGGTGCTCGACATCCCGGCCCACGGCTGGGTGAACCTGCACTTCTCGCTGTTGCCGGCGTGGCGCGGGGCCGCCCCCGTGCAGGCCGCGATCGGCGCGGGCGACGACATGACGGGTGCGAGCGCGTTCCGGCTGGAGGCGGGGATGGACACCGGCCCGGTCTACGGGGTGGTCACCGAACTGATCCGCGACACCGACACCGCGGGCGACCTCCTCGGACGCCTCGCCGACAGCGGTGCCGTGCTCCTGGAGTCGGTCCTCGACGGGATCGAGGACGGCGCGATCACGGCGGTCCCGCAACCGGCCGAGGGGGTCTCGCACGCCGCCAAGGTGACGGTCGAGGCGGCCCGGATCCGGTGGGACAGAACGGCTGCGGTGGTGGACCGGCACGTCCGGTCGGTGACCCCCGCGCCGGGCGCCTGGATGACGATCGGTGATCTGCGCGTCAAGGTCGGCCCGGTCACCGTGACGGACGAGCGACTGGAGCCGGGGGAGATCTCCGTGACCAAGTCCGGATTTCTGATCGGAACGTCCACGGTGGCGGTGCGGCTCGACCGCGTCCAGCCGCAGGGCAAGAAGCAGATGGCCGCCCTGGACTGGGCGCGAGGCGCACGACTCGACGCGGAGGTACGGGCACAGTGAGCGAATCCAGAAGGCCCGCACGCCGCGGCCAGTCCGGCTCGGGGGGCCGCAACAACCGCCCCCGTCAGGCGCGCCGCCCCGACGCGTCCCAGTCCGGACTCGACCAGCCCCGGCTCGCCGCGAGGGATGTGCTGCGCGCCGTCCGGGAACGCGACGCCTACGCCAACCTCGTCCTGCCAGGGCTGCTGCGTGAGCGGCGCCTGGACGGACGCGACGCCGCCCTCGCCACGGAACTGGCCTACGGCGCCGCCCGTGCCCGCGGGCTCCTCGACGCCGTGATCGCCGACTGCGCGGGCAGGCCGATCGCCGAGATCGACGGACCGCTCCTCGACGTTCTCCAATTGGGCGCCTACCAGCTGCTGCGCACCCGCGTCGCCCCGCATGCCGCCGTCGCCACCTCGGTCGACCTGGTCCGTGCGGAGGCCGGTCCGGGGAAGGCGGGGTTTGTCAACGCCGTGCTGCGCCGGGTGTCGGAGCGGTCGGAGGCGGAGTGGGTGGAGCGTCTCGCCCCGGCCGACCCGGTGGGCCGGCTGGCGTTCGAGCACGCGCACCCCACGTGGATCGCGCAGGTGTTCGCGGACGCGCTGGGCGCCGACGCCGGGGAACTCGAGGACGTGCTCGTCGCCGACGACGCCCGGCCGGCGGTGCATCTCGTCGCCCGCCCGGGGGAGATCTCGGCGGAGGAACTCGCGCTCGCCACCGGCGGCGAGGTGGGCCGGTACTCGCCGTATGCGGTCTACCTGGACGGTGGCGACCCGGGTCTGCTCGACGCGGTCCGCGAGGGGCTCGCCGGAGTGCAGGACGAGGGCAGCCAGCTCGTCGCCCGGGCGCTGTCGCTGGCGCCGCTGGACGGCCCGGACACCGGCCGGTGGCTCGACCTGTGCGCGGGCCCCGGCGGCAAGGCCGCCCTGCTCGGCGCGCTCGCCGGGATCGAGGGCGGGCGTCTCGACGCCGTGGAACCTGTGGCGCACCGCGCGGACCTGATCCGCAAGACGACGAAGGAACTTCCGGTCGATGTGCACGTCGCCGACGGCCGCGATCCCGGGCTGGAGGGCGGGTTCGACCGCATCCTGGTCGACGCGCCGTGCACCGGACTGGGTGCGCTGCGCCGACGTCCGGAGGCGCGGTGGCGCCGGCAGCCGTCGGACGTGGCGGGGCTCGCGAAACTGCAGCGGGAACTCCTCGCGTCGGCCGCCGAGCTGGTCCGCCCGGGTGGCGTGATCCTGTACGCGACATGTTCGCCGCACCTGTCCGAGACGGTGGCCGTGGTCGCGGACGCGGTGCGGCGCCACGGGCTCACGGCGCTCGACACGCGTGAGCTCGTTCCCGGGGTGCCGGGTCTGGGGGAGGGTCCGAGCGTTCAGCTCTGGCCGCACCGGCAGGGGACCGACGCGATGTTCATGGCCGCGTTGCGCAAGCCGTAGGCGTCGCCTTCCCGCTGCCCGGTCCTCCGCCGACACTCAGTAGAACCTGTTTCACTCTTGTTGTGAAACGTGTTCTAATTCTTCTCGCGACAGAGGCGTACGTCACGAGGCGAGTGGAGGACTTCAGATGAATCGGGTAGCGGGGAAGGTCGTTCTGATCACCGGAGCGGCGCGGGGCCAGGGTCGTAGTCATGCGGTGCATCTCGCCGACGAGGGCGCCGACATCATCGCCTTCGACCTCTGTGAGGACATTGCATCCACCGAGTACCCGCTGGCCACCGAGGCCGACCTTGCGGAGACGGGACGGCTTGTCGACAAGGCGGGGCGCCGCGTCGTCACCGCCAAGGTGGACGTGCGCGACCGGGCGGCGCTGCGCCGCGAACTCGACGTCGCGGTCGCGACGCTGGGACGTCTCGACGTCGTGGTCGCCAACGCGGGGATCGCGCCCCTCGGGAACGACGTGCCCGTCGAGGGTTTCGTCGATGCGTTCGACGTCGACTTCGTCGGTGTGGTCAACACGATTCACTCGGCCCTCCCGCACCTGGACGCCGGCGCGTCGATCATCGCGACGGGATCGGTGGCCGGGCTGGTCCCGCAGACCGGCCTGAACGGACAACAGGCCCTGCAGGGGCCGGGCGGCGACGGCTACGGTCTCGCCAAGAAGATGCTGTGGACGTACACCAACTCGCTCGCGCTCACCCTGGGCCCGAAGTCCATCCGCGTCAATGCGATTCACCCCACGAACTGCAACACGGACATGCTGCAGAGCCCCCCGATGTTCCGCACGTTCCGCCCCGATCTCGAGAACCCGACCGCCGAGGACGCGAAGGTCACGTTCCCGTTCATGCAGGCGATGCCCACCCCGTGGGTCGAGCCCGAGGACATCTCGCACGCGGTGGTGTTCCTGTCGTCCGACGAGTCCCGGTTCGTCACCGGTCAGCAACTCCGGGTCGATGCGGGGGCGGGTCTCAAGCTCGGCGTCTGACGCCGCTCCGACGAGGGTCCGGGCCGGTGTGCGGGCGCCGCCCGGGCCCTCGCCTTCTCGTCAGATCTGGTCGAACTGCTTGCGCAGCTTCGCCGGGGCCTTGATCCGCCAGGCGTCCCGGAGCAACTCGGTCAGCTGCGGGACGCCGACGTTCTCGAGGTCCACGAGGATCGAACCGTGGCCGTCGTAGTGCGCGGTGGTGTAGAACGGCGCGCCCTCGGCGAGCAGGGCCGCCTTCTCGTCGAGGTCGCACATCACGACCAGGCCGCCGTCCGACTCGGCCCGCAACCGGGCGAGCAGCTTGCCCGCCACCTTCAGTGCCGGCGTGTTGTACGAGGTGCTCTCCTGCACCTCCGGCAGCGACGCACCGATCGCCACGACGTCCGTCCAGGTCGGCATGGGGCCAGTATGGACCGCGTGACCCGGCCCCCACACGCGTACGACTAAACTTCGGCGCGTGGCAACCCCGATGATCGCACCGTCCATTCTGTCTGCCGATTTCGCGCGCCTCGCCGAGGAGGCGGACGCGGTCGCCGGTGCCGACTGGCTGCACGTCGACGTGATGGACGCGCATTTCGTGCCCAACCTGACCCTCGGCCTCCCCGTCGTGACGAGTCTCCTCGCGGCGACGGACATCCCGCTCGACTGCCATCTCATGATCGACGACCCCGGCCGCTGGGCGCCGCCCTACGCGGAGGCCGGCGCGCACAACGTCACGTTCCACGCCGAGGCGACCGACGACCCCCGGTCCGTCGCCCGGGACATCCGCGCCGCAGGCGCCAAGGCAGGCCTCAGCGTCAAGCCCGGCACGCCGATCGAGCCGTACCTGGAAATCCTGAAGGACTTCGACACACTCCTCGTCATGAGCGTCGAACCCGGCTTCGGTGGTCAGTCGTTCATCCCGGAGGTTCTGTCGAAGGCGAAGGCCGTCCGCCGCCTCGTCGACTCCGGTGAGCTGCGGCTGGTCGTGGAGATCGACGGCGGCATCAACGCCGAGACCGTCGAGGCCGCCGCCGAGGCCGGCGTCGACTGCTTCGTCGCCGGCTCCGCCGTCTACGGCACGAGCGATCCCGCGGAGGCCGTGCGCGCCCTGCGGGCCAGCGCCGCGAAGGCGTCGCCGCACCTGAGCCTGTCGCGGTAGCGGCACCCGGCACATCGTGAACCCCCACGTGCGGCACGAGAATTCGGCTGCGGACCTCGACGCCGCGATGCAGATCGCGATCGGCGCCGCGGAGTCGGCGCGCGGATTCACCAGCCCGAACCCGGCGGTCGGCGCGGTGGTCCTCGACGCCGCCGGGCGCATCGCCGGCGTCGGGATGACGCAGCCGCCCGGCGGCCCCCACGCGGAGGTCGTCGCGCTGCGGGAGGCGGGGGACGCAGCCCGCGGCGGCACCGCCGTCGTCACGTTGGAACCGTGCAACCACCACGGCCGCACCGGGCCGTGCTCGCGGGCGCTCCTCGACGCCGGTGTGGTCGCCGTGCACTACGCGGTGGGCGACCCGAACCCGGAGGCCGCGGGCGGCGCCGAGACCCTCGTCTCCGCGGGCGTCGAGGTGACGTCCGGTCTGCGCGCGCAGGACGTCGAACGCGGCCCGCTCCGGGCCTGGCTGCATCGGCAGCGCACCGGACGACCGCATGTGACCTGGAAGTACGCGGCCACACTGGACGGGCGCAGCGCGGCCGCCGACGGCACCAGTCAGTGGATCACCGGCCCCGAGGCGCGCGAACGCGTGCACGCCGACCGCGCGAAACTCGACGCCATCGTGGTCGGGACGGGGACGGTGCTGGCCGACGACCCGCGCCTGACCGCCCGGACGCCCGACGGGTCGCTCGCGGCGCACCAGCCGGTGCGCGTCGTCGTCGGACTCGGCGACATCCCGCCCGGCGCCCGCGTCCTCGACGACTCGGCGCCCACCCTGCTGCTGCGCACCCGGGACGTCGACGAGGTCCTCGCCGCGCTCGCCGACTACACCGACGTGCTGCTCGAGGGCGGGCCCCGGCTGGCCGGCGCGTTCCTCGCCGCGGGCCGGGTCGACCGCATCCAGGCGTACCTCGCCCCGCTGGTCCTCGGTGCGGGCACGTCCGCCGTGTCGGAGGCGGGTGTGCACACGATCGACGGCGCCCTGCGGTTCCGGCACGAGTCGGTCGAAACAATCGGCCCCGATCTGTTGTTGAGTCTGGTTCCAGCAGTGTCCGAAAACCCTGACAGTCACCGAACGTAGGAGAAGCCACAGTGTTCACCGGGATCGTCGAAGAGTTGGGTGAAATCGTCGCCAAGGAAGAACTGGCCGACGCCGCACGGTTCACCGTGCGTGGTCCGGTCGTGACTTCCGATGCGTCGCACGGTGATTCGATCGCGGTGAACGGCGTGTGCCTCACCGTCGTCGAGGTGCTCGCCGACGGCTCCTTCACCGCGGACGTCATGCAGGAGACGCTGAACCGGTCGAGCCTCGAGAAGATCGACGTGGGCAGCCGCGTCAACCTGGAGCGGGCCGCGGCGCTGAACAGCCGCCTCGGCGGCCACCTCGTCCAGGGCCACGTCGACGGCACCGGGCACATCATCAGCCGCAGCCCGTCCGAGAACTGGGAGGTCGTGCGCATCGCGCTTCCCGACGCCATCTCCCGGTACGTCGTGGAGAAGGGTTCGATCACGGTCGACGGTGTATCGCTGACGGTGTCGGCGCTCGGCGGGGAACGCGGCGCCGAATACTTCGAGATCTCGCTCATCCCGACCACGCTGCAACTGACCACGCTCGGGGCGGCGTCCGTCGGGACGCCCGTCAACCTCGAGGTCGACGTGATCGCGAAGTATGTGGAGCGGCTGCAAGCGGCCGGCCGCTGAGTCGTACTGTTGAGGAGCATCCCACGGATGCATCCGTTGTATTCGAAGATGCGTCAGTCAAGACTTTGGAGACCGAGCACGTGACCAGGTTCGACACTATCGAGCGCGCCGTTGCGGATATCGCCGCTGGCAAGGCTGTCGTCGTCGTCGACGACGAAGACCGCGAGAACGAGGGAGACCTCATCTTCGCCGCGGAGAAAGCCACCCCCGAGTTGGTTGCCTTCATGGTTCGATACACCTCCGGCTACCTGTGTGTGCCGCTCGACGGCGCCGACTGCGACCGGCTCGGCCTTCCCCCGATGTACGCCACCAACCAGGACAAGCACGGCACCGCGTACACCGTCACCGTCGACGCCCGCGAGGGCATCGGCACCGGCATCTCCGCGTCCGACCGCGCCGCCACCATGCGGTTGCTGGCCGACCCGGCCAGCGGCGCCCAGGACTTCACCCGCCCCGGCCACGTCGTGCCGCTGCGCGCCAAGGAGGGCGGCGTGCTGCGCCGTCCCGGTCACACCGAGGCCGCCGTCGACCTCGCCCGGATGGCCGACCTCCGGCCCGCCGGCGTGATCTGCGAGATCGTCAGCCAGAAGGACGAGGGCCACATGGCCCAGACCGACGAGCTGCGGGTCTTCGCCGACGACCACGACCTCGCGCTGATCTCCATCGCCGACCTGATCGCGTGGCGCCGCAAGCACGAGAAGCACGTGGAGCGGGTCGCGTCCGCGCGCATCCCTACCCGGCACGGCGAGTTCACCGCCGTCGGGTACCGGAGCATCTACGACGACGTCGAGCACGTGGCCCTGGTTCGCGGCGACCTGCCCGGCCCGGACGGCGACGGCAGCGACGTGCTGGTGCGGGTGCACTCCGAGTGCCTCACTGGCGACGTGTTCGGTTCGCTGCGCTGCGACTGCGGTCCCCAGCTCGACGCCGCCCTGGACATGGTCGCGCAGGAGGGTCGCGGGGTGGTCCTGTACATGCGCGGGCACGAGGGCCGGGGCATCGGCCTGATGCACAAGCTGCAGGCCTACCAGCTGCAGGACGCCGGCTCGGACACCGTCGACGCCAACCTCGAGCTCGGCCTGCCCGCCGACGCCCGCGACTACGGCATCGGCGCGCAGATCCTGGTGGACCTGGGCATCTCCTCGATGCGGCTGCTCACCAACAACCCCGCCAAACGCGTCGGACTCGACGGCTACGGGCTGCAGATCACCGAGCGGGTGTCCATGCCGCTGAGGGCCAACGCCGAGAACCTGACGTACCTGCGCACCAAGCGCGACCGTATGGGCCACGACCTGATCGGGCTCGACGACTTCGAAGCGGGGGAGATGCTGTGAGCGGCGAGGGATTGCCGGAGCTGCAGCTCGGGGAGGCCGGCGACCTCCGGCTCGCCATCGTCGCAGGCAGCTGGCACGCCGAGATCTCCGAGGCGCTGATCGCCGGCGCGCAGCGGGTGGCCGCCGAGGCGAACGTGAAGAACGTCACGCTGGTCCGCGTCGCCGGCGCCATCGAACTGCCCGTGGTCGCGCAGGCGCTCGCCCGCAGCCACGACGCCGTCGTCGCGCTCGGTGTCGTGATCCGCGGCGGGACCCCGCACTTCGAATACGTCTGCGACGCCGTCACGGCCGGTCTGACCCGGGTCTCGCTGGACGAGAGCACCCCGGTCGGGAACGGTGTGCTCACCACGGACACCGAGCAGCAGGCCGTCGACCGTAGCGGCCTGCCCGGATCCGTCGAGGACAAGGGCGGGCAGGCATGCGCGGCCGCACTCGACACCGCCGTCACGTTGGCGCGGCTGCGCCGGGCCGAGGAGTCCTTCGCATGATCCGGATCCACCCGTGACCACCCCCGAATCCGAGTGGACACTCGTCGCGAAGCCACGCAAGTCCCGCCGCTACGCGATCGGGGTGGCGGTCCTGCTCGTCGTCGTGCACGTGACGTTCGCGATTCTGTTGCGCGGCGATTCGACGGGCGTGTACTTCCGGCTCGCCGACCAGTTGGCGTTCGCGGGCATCGGCTGCCTCTTCGCGGCCGCAGTCCTGCTGCTGACGCGCCCGCGGGTGCGCATCGGGCCCCGCGGCATCGCCGTGCGCAACGTGCTCGGTGAGCGCATCGTCGACTGGGACCTGTACGAGGGGCTGTCCTTCCCGGACGGCGCGGCGTGGGCCCGGATCGAACTGCCCGACGACGAGTACCTGGCCGTGATGGCCATCCAGTCGAACGATCGCGAGTACGCCGTCGACGCCGTCGACCGGTTCCGCGCGCTCGCGTCGGAGTACGCGCCGTCCTGACCGGCGGACGCCCCTCCACGACGCCGCGGATGCGGGGTTGGTCGGTGGCGCCGACTAACGTGGAGGGGTGCCCGATCCTTCGACATATCGCCCCGCGACCGGAACGATTCCGGTCGACCCGGGGGTGTACAAGTTCCGCGATCCGCACGGCCGGGTCATCTATGTCGGGAAGGCGAAGAGTCTTCGATCACGGCTGAATTCCTATTTCGCCGACGTCTCGACGCTGCACCCGCGCACCCGCCAGATGGTGACCACGGCCGGCAGCGTCGAGTGGACCGTGGTGAGCACCGAGGTCGAGGCGCTTCAGCTCGAATACAACTGGATCAAGGAATTCGATCCCCGGTTCAACGTCCGCTACCGCGACGACAAGACGTACCCGATTCTCGCGGTCACCCTGAACGAGGAGTACCCGCGGCTGTTCGTCTACCGCGGCCCCCGGCGCAAGGGCGTCCGCTACTTCGGCCCCTATTCGCATGCGTGGGCCATCCGCGAAACCCTCGACCTGCTGCTGCGGGTGTTCCCCGCCCGCACCTGCTCGGCCGGGGTGTTCAAGCGGCACAACCAGATCGGCCGGCCGTGCCTGCTCGGCTACATCGACAAGTGCTCCGCGCCGTGCGTCGGACGCGTGTCCGCGGCCGAACACCGCAAGATCGTCGAGGACTTCTGCGACTTCCTGTCGGGGCGCACCGACAAACTGGTCCGGCAGCTCGAGGCCCGGATGCAGCAGGCGTCCGAGGAACTCGACTTCGAGACGGCGGCGCGGCTGCGCGACGACGTGGGCGCGTTGCGACGGGCGCTCGAGAAGCAGGCCGTCGTGCTCGGCGACGGCACCGACGCCGACGTCGCCGCATTCGCGACCGACGAACTCGAGGCCGCGGTCCAGGTGTTCCACGTCCGGGGCGGCCGCGTCCGCGGGCAGCGCGGCTGGGTGGTCGAGAAGGCCGGCGACGTCATCGACTGGGCCGCCGTCGATTCCGAGGCAGGCTCGGACCTGCCGTTGTTGGTCGAGCAGTTCCTCACCCAGTTCTACGGCGAGCAGGCGGCGCTGTCGGGCGCGGCCGAGCAGGAGGCGGGCAGCAGCGGAGTGCCGCGGGAGGTGCTGGTGCCCGTGCTGCCGCCGGACGCCGAACAGGTGCAGGAATGGCTCAGCGGTCTCCGCGGTTCCGCCGTCCGTCTCCGCGTGCCCCAGCGCGGCGACAAGAAGGCGCTCGCCGAGACCGTGCAGCGCAACGCGACGGAGGCACTGCAACAGCACAAACTGCGCCGCGCCGGCGACTTCACGTCGCGGTCGGCGGCCCTGCAGGGCATCCAGGAGGCCCTCGACCTGGATTCGGCGCCGCTGCGCATCGAGTGCGTCGACATCAGCCACGTGCAGGGCACCGACGTGGTGGCCTCCCTCGTCGTCTTCGAGGACGGGCTGCCGCGCAAGTCCGACTACCGGCACTACGCCATCAAGGAGGCCGCAGGCGACGGCCGCTCCGACGACGTCGCCAGCATCGCCGAGGTCACCCGGCGCCGGTTCCTCCGGCACAACCGTGACGTCGGGGTGCTGCGCGCGGAAGCGGCCGGGGTGGACGCCGAGCAGGTGTCCGGCGGCGACGGCGGCGACCTCGCCCCCGAGGCGGCGATCGACCCGCAGACCGGCAGGCCGCGGCGGTTCGCGTACCCACCGAACCTGTTCGTCGTCGACGGCGGCGCCCCGCAGGTGGCCGCGGCCTCGGCGGTCCTCGACGAACTGGGCATCACCGACGTCGCCGTGATCGGGCTGGCCAAGCGGCTCGAGGAGGTGTGGGTGCCGGGGGAGGAGGACCCGGTGATCCTCCCGCGCACCAGCGAGTCGCTGTACCTGCTGCAGCGGGTGCGGGACGAGGCGCACCGCTTCGCGATCACGTTCCACCGCAGCAAACGGTCCCGCCGGATGACGGCCTCCGCACTCGACTCGGTCCGCGGTCTCGGCGAGACCCGCCGCAAGGCCCTGGTGACGCACTTCGGCTCCGTCGCCAAACTCAAACAGGCCTCCGTCGAGGAGATCACCGCCGTGCCCGGCATCGGAACGACCACGGCGAAGGCGGTACTCACCGCTCTCGGGGCCGAGGAACCGTCTGCGGACGTCGTGGGAGTGGGGGATGATGAAGCAGATCGGAACGGGCCGGGCACGGCAGAACGCAACGGCGCGGACCTACCCCGCGAACCGGTAGGGCAGCACGGCCCGGCAGCACAGAGCGCATCGCAACGGACAGGTGTCGAGTGAACGAGCAGCACGCGCAGAGCGACCGTCCGCCCACGGTTCGGCCGATGGACTTCCTTCTCGTCACCGGGCTCTCCGGGGCGGGTCTGCAGACGGCGGCGAAGGTCCTCGAGGACCTCGGGTGGTACGTCGCGGACAACCTTCCCCCGGAACTGATCTCCCGGATGGTGGATCTGAGCCTGGAATCCGATTCGCGGCTCGAGCGGCTCGCCGTCGTCATCGACGTGCGCAGCCGGTTGTTCACCGGCGACCTCGGCTGGGTCCTCACCGAACTGGAGAGCAAGCCCGTGCACACGCGGGTGCTCTACCTCGACGCGTCGGACGAGGTGCTGGTCCGCCGATTCGAACAGGTCCGCCGCAGTCACCCGCTGTCCGGCGGGGGCGCCGAGGGCACCCTGTCGGAGGGCATCGCCGCCGAGCGCGACCAGCTCGCGAAGGTGAAGGCCGCCGCGGATCTGGTGATCGACACGTCGTCCCTCGCCGCGCACCAGTTGCGGCAGAAGATCGAGGACGCGTTCGGCGACGCCGAGAACCGCACCATGCAGGTAACAGTCCAGTCGTTCGGTTTCAAGTACGGTCTTCCGATGGACGCCGATCTCGTCTGCGACGTTCGGTTCCTGCCCAACCCGCACTGGATCCCCGAGTTGCGTCCGCACACCGGGCAGAACGCGGACGTGCGGGACTACGTGTTGTCGCAGGACGGTGCGGACGACTATCTCGCCACGTACCACCACCTGCTGGATCTGACGATCGCCGGATATCGTCGGGAGGGGAAGCGCTACATGACCATCGCGGTGGGATGCACCGGGGGGAAACATCGCAGTGTCGCGATGTCGGAGGCCCTGGCGGGCCGGCTTGGAAAGGACTCCGGGCTGAACGTGCGTGTCGTCCATCGTGATCTGGGGCGCGAATGAGGCCGGTGCGCCAGGCGCCCGCGATGGTCGCGCTCGGCGGGGGCCACGGGCTGTTCGCCACCCTCAGCGCCGCCCGCAGGCTCAGCCGTGACGTGACCGCCGTCGTCACCGTCGCGGACGACGGCGGATCCTCGGGACGGCTGCGCGCCGAACTCGGCGTCATCCCGCCCGGGGATCTGCGGATGGCGCTCGCCGCGCTCGCCGCGGACGACCCCGAGGTGCAGGACTGGACCGACACCATCCAGCACCGATTCGGCGGAATCGGCGCCCTCGCCGGACACTCGGTGGGCAATCTCATCCTCGCCGGACTCACCGAGGTGCTCGGCGACCCCGTCGCCGCGCTCGACGAACTCGCCCGGCTGCTGCGGATCGACGGGCGGGTGCTGCCGATGTCGCCGATCGCCCTGGACATCGAGGCCGACGTGCAGGGCCTCGAGGCGGACCCGCGGGTCAGCCGCTGCATCCGCGGTCAGGTCGCGGTCGCGACCACCCCCGGCAAGGTGCGCCGCGTGCGGTTGCTGCCGGCGAATCCGCCCGCCTGCCCGGACGCGGTCCGGGCGATCGACGTCGCCGACATGGTCGTCCTCGGCCCCGGGTCGTGGTTCTCCAGTGTGATCCCGCACGTTCTCGTGCCCGAACTCCTCGACACGCTGATCGCCACCCCCGCGCGGAAGGTGCTGGTACTCAACCTGGCTCCGGAACCCGGCGAGACCGCGGGATTCTCCACCGAGCGTCATCTGCACGTACTGTCCCAACACGCACCCGAACTCACCGTCGACTTCGTCGTCGTCGATTCGGGTTCGGTTCCACCGGGGCGCGAGCGCGAGCACCTCGCCCGCGCCGCCGGACAGTTCCGGGCACGCGTCGTCTACGCCGACGTGTCCGAGCACGGCACCCACACGCACCATGCAGGAAAACTTGCGTCCGTTCTCGAACAGCTCTGGAGCGACCCCGATGCGGGGTCTCGGGGGAGCGAAGCGGCCGAGACACCAGAGGAAAGGGAGAGCGCTTCGTGGCAATGACAGCAGAGGTCAAAGACGAACTCAGTCGTCTCGTCGTCACTCACGTGAGTTGCCGGAAGGCCGAGGTCTCGTCGCTGCTGCGGTTCGCCGGGGGATTGCACATCGTCGGCGGCCGGGTCGTGGTCGAGGCGGAAGTGGATCTGGGGTCCACGGCCCGCCGGTTGCGGCGCGAGATCTTCGACCTGTTCACCTACAGCGCCGACGTCCACGTTCTCAGTGCGGGCGGGCTGCGCAAGTCGTCCCGGTACATCGTGCGAGTCGCGAAGGAGGGGGAGGCCCTCGCCCGCCAGACCGGGCTGCTGGACCTGCGGGGACGCCCCGTGCGCGGGCTTCCCGCGCAGGTCGTCGGCGGCAGTGTCGCCGACGCGGAAGCCGCGTGGCGCGGCGCGTTCCTGGCGCACGGTTCGCTGACCGAGCCGGGACGCTCGTCGGCGCTCGAGGTCTCCTGCCCCGGACCGGAGGCGGCGCTCGCGCTCGTCGGGGCGGCGCGCAGGCTGGGCATCTCCGCGAAGGCCCGCGAGGTCCGCGGCACCGACCGGGTCGTGATCCGCGACGGCGAGGCCATCGGCGCGCTGCTCACCCGGATGGGAGCCCAGGACACCCGCCTCGTGTGGGAGGAACGGCGCATGCGCCGGGAGGTCCGTGCCACCGCCAACCGGCTCGCCAACTTCGACGACGCCAACCTGCGCCGCTCCGCGCGCGCCGCGGTCGCGGCGGCCGCCCGCGTCGAGCGGGCCCTCGACATCCTCGGTGACGAGGTCCCCGACCACCTGGCGGCCGCGGGTCACCTGCGGGTGGAGCACCGGCAGGCGTCCCTCGAGGAACTCGGCCAGCTCGCCGACCCGCCGATGACGAAGGACGCCGTGGCAGGCCGCATCCGGCGGCTGCTGTCGATGGCGGACCGCAAGGCGAAGGAAACCGGCATCCCGGACACCGAGTCGGCCGTCACCGCAGACCTTCTCGACGAGGCCTGAGCGTCGTCCGCCGTCACCGCCAGCCATCCCCGCTCCCGGACGAACGGGACGCTCGTCGCGTCAGATCGAACGAGCGTCCCGTTCGTTCCGGTCGGGACGGCCGGGCGGAGGGCGCCCGAGGTGACCGCGCGCGGGCGTCGCCCGCGCACTAGGGTAAGAACCACATCGACCGATGAAACCCGCGCCGGCCACCCGTCGGTGGTGTCGTAGCGGCGCGGGAGCAGAGCTGCACAACCAGAATCATGCGCAAAGGAGCAGATTGTGACTGTCCGGGTAGGCGTAAACGGTTTCGGCCGTATCGGACGTAACTTCTTCAGGGCGGTGGATGCGCAGAAGGCGCTCGGAACCACCGACATCGAGATTGTGGCGGTCAACGACCTCACGGACAATGCTTCGCTGGCGCATCTCCTGAAGTACGACTCCATCCTCGGCCGTCTCCCGCACGACGTCTCGCTCGAGGGTGAAGACACCATCGTCGTCGGCAGCCAGAAGATCAAGGCGCTCGCCATCAAGGAAGGCCCCGCGGCGCTTCCCTGGGGCGACCTGGGCGTCGACGTCGTCGTCGAGTCCACCGGCATCTTCACCGACGCAGCCAAGGCGAAGGGCCACCTCGAGGCCGGCGCCAAGAAGGTCATCATCTCCGCCCCGGCCAAGGGCGAGGACATCACCATCGTGATGGGCGTCAACGACGACAAGTACGACGGCAGCCAGAACATCATCTCCAACGCCTCGTGCACCACCAACTGCCTCGGTCCCATCGCCAAGGTGCTCGACGACGAGTTCGGCATCGTCAAGGGCCTCATGACGACGGTCCACGCGTACACCCAGGACCAGAACCTGCAGGACGGCCCGCACAGCGACCTGCGTCGCGCCCGCGCCGCCGCGCTGAACGTGGTCCCCACCGGAACCGGTGCCGCCAAGGCCATCGGCCTGGTCCTCCCGCAGCTGCTCGGCAAGCTGGACGGCTACGCGCTGCGCGTCCCGATTCCCACGGGTTCGGTCACCGACCTCACCGCGAACCTGCGGAAGTCGGCCAGCGTCGAGGACATCAACGCCGCGATGAAGGCTGCCGCCGAGGGACCGCTCAAGGGCATCCTGAAGTACACGGACGCCCCGATCGTGTCGTCCGACATCGTCACCGACCCGCACAGCTCGATCTTCGACTCCGGACTCACCAAGGTCATCGAGGATCAGGCCAAGATCGTGTCCTGGTACGACAACGAGTGGGGTTACTCCAACCGTCTGGCCGACCTCATCGGTCTCGTCGCCAAGTCTCTCTGAGCGAAGGTCCGGTATAACAGTGGCAGTTCAGACTCTCGACGATCTGCTGAACGCTGGGGTCGAAGGGCGTGCCGTGCTGGTGCGCTCCGACCTCAACGTTCCGCTCGACGGTGACCGGATCACGGATCCCGGGCGCATCCTCGCTTCCGCGCCGACGCTGAAGGCGTTGGCGGAGGCGGGCGCCAAGGTCATCGTCACCGCCCATCTGGGTCGCCCCAAGGGCGAGCCCGACCCGCAGTACTCCCTCGCACCGGTGGCGGCGAAGCTCGCCGAGGTGCTGGGGCGCAACGTCCAGCTCGCCGGCGACGTCGTCGGGCAGGACGCGCTGGCCCGCGCGGAGGGACTCACCGACGGCGACGTCCTCCTGCTGGAGAACATCCGCTTCGACCCGCGGGAGACCAGCAAGGACGAGGCCGAGCGGACGAAGCTCGCCAAGGCCCTGGTCGAACTCGTCGGCGACGACGGTGCGTTCGTGTCCGACGGGTTCGGTGTCGTGCACCGCGCGCAGGCGTCGGTGTACGAGGTCGCCAAGCTGCTCCCGCACTACGCGGGCACGCTCGTCGACGCCGAGATCGAGGTGCTCGGCAAGCTCACCCAGGAGCCCGAGCGGCCGTACGCGGTCGTGCTCGGTGGATCCAAGGTGTCGGACAAGCTCGCGGTGATCGAGGCGCTGGCCCCCAAGGTCGACACCCTCGTCATCGGCGGCGGCATGTACTACACGTTCCTCGCGGCGCAGGGCGTCTCGGTCGGCAACTCGCTGTGCGAGGAGTCGATGATCGACACGTGCAAGGCGCTGCTCGAGCAGTACGCCGACGTGATCCACATCCCGCAGGACGTGGTCATCGCCGATTCGTTCTCGGCCGACGCCGAGTCGAAGATCGTCTCGGTGCTCGAGATCCCGGACGGCTGGATGGGACTCGACATCGGACCGCAGTCGGTTCGCCGGTTCGCGGCGATCCTGACCAGCGCGAAGACCGTGTTCTGGAACGGCCCGATGGGTGTGTTCGAGTTCGAGAAGTTCGCCGCGGGCACCAAGGGTGTCGCCGAGGCGATCATCGAGGCCACCGGCAAGGGCGCGTACAGCGTCGTCGGTGGCGGTGACTCCGCCGCGGCGGTCCGCCAGCTCGGTCTGCCCGAGGACGGGTTCTCGCACATCTCCACCGGTGGCGGCGCCTCCCTCGAGTACCTCGAGGGCAAGGAACTCCCCGGCATCGCAGTTCTGGAGGGCTGAGGCATGGCACGGAAGCCGCTGATCGCCGGCAACTGGAAGATGAATCTGAACCACCTCGAGGCCATCGCGCTGGTTCAGAAAATCGCCTTCTCGCTCCCGGCGAAGTACTTCGACAAGGTCGACGTGACGGTGATCCCGCCGTTCACCGACATCCGCAGCGTGCAGACCCTCGTCGAGGGCGACAAGCTCCTGCTCACCTACGGTGCGCAGGACGTGTCGGCCCAGGATTCGGGCGCGTACACCGGCGAGATCAGCGGATCCATGCTGGCCAAGCTGGGCTGCACGTTCGTCGTCGTCGGGCACTCGGAGCGCCGGACCCTGCACGGTGAGGACAACGACACCGTGCTGGCCAAGACCAAGGCCGCGCTGAAGAACGGGCTCACCCCGATCGTCTGCATCGGTGAGGGTCTCGATATCCGCGAGGCCGGCGAGCACGTGTCCTACAACGTCGAGCAGTTGCGGGGCTCCCTCGCCGGGCTGTCCGCCGAGGACGTCGCCAAGGTCGTCATCGCGTACGAGCCGGTGTGGGCCATCGGCACCGGCCGGGTGGCCAGTGCCGCGGACGCGCAGGAAGTCTGCGCCGCGATCCGCGCCACGCTCGGCGAGCTGGCCTCGCCGGACGTCGCGTCCGGTGTCCGTGTTCTGTACGGCGGCAGCGTCAACGCGAAGAACGTCGGCGAGATCGTCGGTCAGACGGATGTGGACGGCGCCCTCGTGGGCGGCGCGTCACTGAAGGCCGACGAGTTCGCCACCCTGTCGGCGATCGCCGCGGGCGGACCTCTGCCGTAAGGCGCCTTCGGCGCTCGTGCGCCTTTCCGGTAGCGGTGGGTACCGGAAAGGCGCACGAGCGCGGAGCGCCTGTAGGGTGTACGAGGTCGTAGTTGTTCCTACTGGATGGGTGGACGTAGACAGACATGGAACTGTTCCTGGATATCTTGCTGGTGATCACCAGCTTGCTGCTGATTCTGCTGGTGCTGCTGCACCGCGGTAAGGGCGGCGGTCTGTCCAGCCTGTTCGGCGGCGGCGTCCAGTCCAGCCTGTCCGGTTCCACCGTGGTCGAGAAGAACCTCGACCGGCTCACCATCTTCACCGGTCTGATCTGGTTCATCGCGATCATCGGTATCGGCCTGGAGATCAAGTTCGGCTGATCCGCTTCATCATGCAGAGGGGCCGTCACCGGTCGATACTGGATGCATGATCGAAACCCCACGTGAGGCCACTGAACCACTCCGCGAAGACATTCGGCTCCTGGGCGGCATCCTCGGTCAGATAGTGCGGGAGCAGGCCGGAGACGGCGTCTTCGACCTCGTCGAGAAGGCCAGGGTCGAATCGTTCCGGGTTCGTCGTTCCGAGATCGACCGCGCCGATCTGGCCGACATGTTCACCGAGGTGTCCACGAGCGACGCCATTCCCGTCATCCGGGCCTTCAGCCACTTCGCCCTGCTGGCCAACCTCGCCGAGGACAACCACCGCGAACGCCGGCGCGCCGTCCACGTCGCCGCCGGTGAGCCCGCCCCCGACAGCACCCTGACCGCCACGTTCGCCAAGCTCGACGCCGCTCATCTGGGCAGCGACGTCGTCGCGGACGCGTTGCGCGGGGCGCTCGTGTCGCCGGTCATCACCGCGCATCCCACCGAGACCCGTCGCCGCACGGTGTTCGAGACCCAGACGCGGATCACCGAACTGATGCGGTACCGCGAACGCACCGCCCTGACCGAATCCGAGACGGCCGACGTCGACGTCCGGCTGCGGCGGCAGATCCTCACCCTGTGGCAGACCGCGCTGATCCGGTTGTCGCGGTTGCGGATCCAGGACGAGATCGAGGTCGGGCTGCGGTACTACGACGCGGCACTGTTCGAGGTCGTCCCGAAGATCAACGCCGAACTGCGCAGTGCCCTGCGGTCGCGGTGGCCGGACGCGGACCTGGGCCGGGAACCGATCCTGCGTCCCGGATCCTGGATCGGCGGGGACCGCGATGGCAATCCCTACGTCACCGACGAGGTGGTTCGCCAGGCCACGACCCGGGCCGCGGCCACCGCGATCGAGCACCATCTCGGGCAACTCGAGACGCTCGAGCGGGAACTGTCCATGTCGGCCCGTCTCGTCACCGTCACACCCGCCCTCGACCTCCTGGCCGCGGCGTCCCAGGACGATTCACCGTTCCGGGCCGACGAGCCGTACCGCCGTGCCGTGCGGGGCATCCGGGGACGGCTCACGGCCACGGCGCACCGCATCCTCGGGGCGGCGCCCGATCACGGGCTCGACCTCGGGCTCGCACCCTACGACACGCCGCGGCAGATGCTCGACGAACTCGACGTCGTCGACGACTCACTGCGGCGCGGCGGCGACGGCACGATCGCAGACGACGGCCTGGCGAGCTTGCGGGACTCGGTGGAGGTGTTCGGTTTCCACCTCTCCGGCCTCGACATGCGGCAGAACTCGGACGTGCACGAGACCGTCGTCGCCGAACTGCTGGCGTGGGCGGGCGTGCACGCCGACTACCCGTCGCTGTCCGAGGACGAGCGGGTGGAGTTGCTGTCGGCGGAGCTGTCCACCCGGCGCCCCTTGACCACGGCGAACGCCGAATTCAGCGAGCTGACGGCGAAGGAACTCGCCATTCTCCAGGCCGGCGCCGACGCGGTGCGGACCCTCGGTGCGGGCGCGGTGCCCAACTACATCATCAGCATGTGCACCTCCGTCAGCGACATGCTCGAGGCCGCCGTCCTGCTGAAGGAGGTCGGCATCCTCGATCCCGGGTCGGGGGAGGCGCCGACCTGCCCGGTGGGCATCGTGCCGCTGTTCGAGACGATCGAGGACCTGCAGCAGGGGGCCGCCACCCTCGAGGCCACCCTGGAGGTCCCGATCTACCGGGCCCTCGTGTCGTCGCGTGGCGACGCCCAGGAAGTGATGCTCGGGTACTCCGACTCCAACAAGGACGGCGGCTACCTGGCGGCCAACTGGGCGCTCTACCGTGCCGAGCTGGACTTGGTCGATGCGGCGCGCAAGACGGGAATCCGGTTGCGGCTCTTCCACGGTCGCGGCGGCACCGTGGGCCGCGGTGGCGGACCCAGCTACGAGGCGATCCTCGCGCAGCCGCCCGGCGCGGTGGCCGGATCGCTGCGGATCACCGAACAGGGCGAGGTGATCGCCGCCAAGTACGCGGAACCCCGCCTCGCGCAACGCAATCTCGAAACGCTGCTCGCCGCTACCCTCGAGGCCACCCTGCTCGACGTCGAGGGCCTCGGCGACGACGCCGAACCGGCGTACCGCATTCTCGACGAACTCGCCGCGCTGGCCCGCCGTGCCTACGGCGAATTGGTGCACGAGACACCCGGATTCGTGGAGTACTTCGAGATGTCGACGCCGGTCGCGGAGATCGGGGCGCTCAACATCGGCAGCCGTCCGGCCTCCCGCAAGCAGACCACGTCCATCTCCGACCTGCGGGCCATCCCGTGGGTGCTGTCGTGGAGTCAGTCCCGGGTCATGCTGCCCGGGTGGTACGGGACCGGCGCCGCGTTCGAGGAATGGACGCAGGGCGACCCCGAACGGGTGGCGACGCTGTCCCGCCTCTACGAGACGTGGCCGTTCTTCCGGACCGTGCTGTCGAACCTGGCGATGGTGATGTCGAAGTCCGACATGGGTCTCGCCGCCCGCTACGCGGAACTCGTCCCCGACGAGGAACTGCGGCGACGGGTGTTCGGCAAGATCGCCGAGGAGCACGAGCGGACCATCCGGATGTACAAGGCCGTGACCGGGAACGACACGCTGTTCGCGGACAATCCCGGTCTGGAGCGGTCGGTGCACAACCGGTTCCCGTACCTCGAGCCGCTCAACCACCTGCAGGTGGAACTGCTGCGCCGCTACCGGGCCGGGGACGACAGTGATCAGACGCGCCGAGGCATCCAGCTCACGATGAACGGGCTGGCGACCGCACTGCGCAACAGCGGGTAGCGAGGCCGGTTCCCGCGCCCCGCGAGAAGTGTGTGAACTTTCTTGCGGGGCGGGGGAACCGAACCGTCCGTCCCTGCGTCAAAACGGGAAAGAGCACAACGTTTCCGAGACGAAGTGGGGCGACGGATGAGGCGATGCGCGGGTGACCCGGTCTATTGGCGCGGCGGAATCGGGCGGCGGGGGACGCGGACGGCGAGCCCGCATCGGGCCGGCCGTATCGTCACCGAATGCCGGGTCACCCGGACACCCGTCGAACGGGACCCCCGGTCGCCCGCCGGGCTACCGGCGGACGACGACGAGGACCCCGTCGGATGAGAGTCTCAGTGAGGCGCGCCTCGGTTCGGCAAGTGTCAGTTCGGCAGCCGGGACGCGGCCGACGTGTCGAGCAGCCACCGGGTGGCCGAGAGTCCGCGGGCCCCGGACGCCGGGATCTCGACGGGCGGTGCGCCCGCGATCGCCGCGGCCACGGCCTCGGCCTTGGCGTCACCGGACACGACGAGCCACACCTCGTCGGCGTGCCGGACGGCGGGCAGGGTCAGCGTGACCCGCACCGGCGGCGGCTTGGGGGAGTCCGTCACCGCGACGACGAACCGGTGCTCCTCGCGGACCGCGTCGGTGTCCGGGAACAGCGAATTGACGTGTCCCTCACCGCCCATGCCGAGCAGGTGGACGTCGAAGACCGGGACCTGCCTGCCGTCGGCGTGCGCCCCGAGCACCTGTGCGTACGCGACGGCGGCCGCCTCCGGGTCGTTCTCGTAGATCCCGTCCGCGACGGGCATGGTGTGCACGCGGTCGGGATCGACGTCGACGTGGTCGAGCAGCGCGGCCCGCGCCTGCACGTCGTTGCGCTCCGGATCGCCGGCGGGCAGGAAACGCTCGTCACCCCAGAAGATGTCGATCGCGCGCCAGTCGATGTCGCCCGGGTTCTCCCGGACCTTCTCGAGCAACCCGATCCCGGTGCCGCCGCCGGTGAGGACCACCGACGCCGACCCGCGATCCTTCTGGGCGGCGACGACGGTGGCGACGAACCGCTCCGCGGCCTTCGTCACCAGCGTGGCGGTGTCGGGGTGCACTTCTACGTGGATGTCACTCATACGTCACCTTCGTCAGCCCGGCGAGTGCGGCCTCGTAGGCCTCGTCGGGGTCCAGTCTGCGTAGTTCTTCGGCCAGGCAGTCGCGGGTCTCCCGCCTTCCCAGCGCCACCAGCGCATCCGGTTTGCCCGTCCGCGACAACGTCGCGGTGGTGCCGGTCTGCGGGCGGCTGATGGTCAGGGTGCCGCCGTCCGCGAACTCGAGGGTCACGAACAGCGGTCCGACCCTGCGGCTGACGGGTGCATCGAGACGGCCCGCCAGCCATCCGGCGATCATGTCGACGGCGGGCTCGTCCACGAGGCCCGACACCACCGCCGATTCGATGCGCGAGTGCGGTGGCTGATCGACGGCCGAGGTGATGAGACCCCGCCACATCGTGATGCGGCTCCACGCCAGATCCGTGTCACCGGACGTGTAGGAGGCGAGACGGCCCTTGATCTCGGCGGCGGGATCCGGACGGTCCGTGGCGTCGGTGATGCGCCGGATCGCGAGCTTCCCGACCGGGTCCTTCGCGGGGACGGCGGGAGCGGACTCCGGCCACCACACGACGACCGGGGTGTCGGGGAGAAGGAACGGCACCACCACGCTGCTCTCGTGGTCGGCGAGTTCGCCGAACAGGCGGAGCACCACCACCTCCGAGGCGCCAGCGTCACCCCCGACCCTGATCTGGGCGTCCAGCCGGGGCTCGGCGTCGCGGGATCCGCGGGCGACGACGATGACACGGCAGGGATGTTCCCGGCTCGCCTCGTTGGCGGCGTCGATGATGTCCTCGGAGTTCTCGCTGTCCCGGGTGCACACCACCAGGGTGAGAACCCGTCCCAGCGTCACCGCCCCGCCGGTCTTCCGGAGCTCCACCAGCTTCTTGTTGACCTGGCCGGTGGTGGTCGAGGGGATGTCGATGATCATCTACGGCCTTCTCCATTCGCGACCGGTGCGGTGCATCATTTCGTCCGCGGACGGGGGACCCCACGTGCCTGCCTCGTACGGTTCCGGTTTGCCCTCGGCGGCCCAGGCGGCGAGCGCCGGATCGAGGATCTCCCACGACAATTCGACCTCGGCGTTGACGGGGAACAGGGAAGGTTCACCAAGCAGCATGTCGAGGATGAGGCGTTCGTACGCCTCGGGGGACGATTCGGTGAACGCCTGACCGTAGCTGAAGTCCATGTTGACGTCGCGGACCTCCATGCTCGATCCCGGGACCTTGGATCCGAAGCGCATCGTCACACCCTCGTCCGGCTGCACCCGGATGACGAGCGCGTTCTGCCCGAGTTCCTCGGTCATCGTCTGATCGAACGGCAGGTGCGGCGCGCGCTTGAAGATCACGGCGATCTCGGTGACCCGGCGGCCGAGCCGCTTCCCGGTGCGGAGATAGAACGGCACACCCGCCCAGCGGCGGGTGTCGACCTCGAGGGTGATCGCGGCGAACGTCTCCGTGGTGGAGTCCTGCGAGAAGCCGTCCTCCTCCAGCAGGCCGACCACCCGGGTGCCGCCCTGCCAGCCGCCCGCGTACTGGCCGCGTGCGGTGGTCTCGTCGAGCGGCTGCGCGAGCTTGGTGGCGGAGAGCACCTTGATCTTCTCCGCCTGCAACTCCGACGGTTCGAAGCTGATCGGCTCCTCCATCGCGGTGAACGCGAGGAGTTGCAGCAAGTGATTCTGGATGACGTCCCGCGCCGCCCCGATGCCGTCGTAGTACCCGGCGCGCCCACCGAGACCGATGTCCTCGGCCATGGTGATCTGCACGTGATCCACGTAGTGGGCGTTCCAGATCGGATCGAACAACTGGTTGGCGAAGCGCAGCGCCAGGATGTTCTGAACGGTTTCCTTGCCGAGGTAGTGGTCGATCCGGAAGACGGTGTCCTCGGGGAAGACCTCGTTCACGACCGCGTTGAGCTCACGCGCGCTCGCGAGGTCGTGGCCGAACGGCTTCTCGATGACCACCCGGCGCCACTGGCTGTCGTTCGACCGGGCGAGGCCCGCCTCGGACAGCTGCTTGAGGACCACCGGGAACGCGTCCGGCGGAATCGCGAGATAGAACCCGTGATTGCCGCCGGTCCCGCGTTCGCGTTCGAGCGTGGCGAGGGTGCTCGCCAGTTCCTGGAAGGACGCCGGGTCGTCGAAGCTGCCCTTGACGAAACGCAGGCCCTCCGACAGCCGCTCCCACACGTCCTCCCGGAACGGGGTCCGGGAGTGGTCGCGCACGGCATCGTGGACGATCTTGCCGAAATCCTCGTCCGACCAGTCCCTGCGGGCGAACCCGACGAGAGCGAACCCGGGCGGCAGAAGACCACGATTGGCCAGATCGTAGATGGCGGGCATCAACTTGCGCCGGGCCAGGTCGCCGGTGACACCGAAGATCACCAGCGCACACGGCCCGGCGATGCGTGGTAGGCGCTTGTCCCTACTGTCGCGAAGTGGATTGACCCAATCGTCTGACGCTGCGGGCTCGCTCACGTATCAGCTCTTCTGCCCTGCTGCGCGCAGCTGCTCCGCGGTGGCCTCCAGGAGTTCGTTCCAGGACACCTCGAACTTGTCGACGCCTTCGTCCTCGAGGACCTTGAACACGTCGGGCAGGTCGATGCCGGCGGCGGTGAGCTGGTCGAAGATCTCCTGCGAGGCGACGGCGGTGCCGGAGACGGTGTCGCCGGTGACCTCGCCGTGGTCGGCGAACGCGTCGAGGGTCTTCTCCGGCATCGTGTTCACGGTGTTCGGGGCGACCAGGTCGGCGACGTACAGGGTGTCCGGGTAGTCGGGGTTCTTGACGCCGGTCGATGCCCACAGTGCGCGCTGCGGGCGGGCACCGGCCGCGAGCAGACCCTGGAACCGCGGCGCCACCTCGAAGACCTGCTGGTAGGCGGCGTACGCGAGGCGGGCGTTCGCGACGCCGGCCTTGCCGCGCAGCGCGAGGGCGTCGGGGGTGCCGATCTTGTCGAGCCGCTTGTCGATTTCGGTGTCGACGCGGGAGACGAAGAACGAGGCCACCGAGTGGATGCGGGAGACGTCGTGGCCGGCGGCCTTGGCGGCCTCGAGGCCGTCGAGGTAGGCGCCCATGACGAGTTCGTAGCGTTGCACCGAGAAGATCAGCGTGACGTTGACGCTGATGCCCTCGCCGAGCACCTTGGCGATGGCCGGGATGCCGGCCTCGGTGGCGGGGATCTTGATGAACAGGTTGGGGCGGTCGACGATCTTCCACAGTTCGACGGCCTGCGCGACGGTCTTGTCGGCGTCGTGGGCGAGGCGCGGGTCGACCTCGATGGACACGCGGCCGTCGACGCCACCGCTGGCCTCGAACTGCGGGGCGAGGACGTCGCAGGCGGCGCGGACGTCGTCGGTGGTCACGGTGCGGATGGTGGCTTCCACGTCGGCGCCGCGTTCGGCGAGTTCGCGGACCTGTGCGTCGTAGACGTGGCCCTTGCTGAGTGCGGCTTGGAAGATCGACGGGTTGGTGGTGACGCCGACGATGCTCTTGGTGGCGATGAGTTCGGCGAGGTTGCCGGACTCGATGCGGTCACGGGAGAGGTCGTCGAGCCACACCGAGACGCCGGCTTCGGAGAGCTTCTGGAGGTTGGGGTTCTGAGTCATGGCGTTCTATCCCTTCACGCGTGCGAGCGAGCGCTGTGCGGCGGCGGTGACGGCTTCGGCGGTGAAGCCGAA
>NZ_JARJBD010000493.1:0-504 GCF_029269925.1 Rhodococcus sp. T2V | reverse complement strand
GCGCGGTGCAGGAGCGGTTCCCGCAGTTGCCGAGCCTGGGCCCCGAGCAACTCGGCACCCTACGCACCCTCGACCAGATCGTGGACCTCCTCGCCGAGACCCCCACCCCGCCCGAACCCCCCACCACACCCGCCACCCCGACGAACTCACCGTCCGCAGGCGTCGATGCCGCCGTGCTGCGGTCGGCGTTGCAGGAAGTGGTGGCGGACAAGACTGGTTACCCGGTGGAGATGGTGGATCCGTCGATGGACCGGGTGTGGTCGTCACCCACCAGGGTCTGGCCAACCTGGCCCAGGAGATCCGCGACAACTACGCGGTGTCCGCACACTCGCGTGTCCTGCATTTCGCCTCGCCCAGCTTCGACACCGCGCTGGTCGAGGTCCTCGCCGCAGCCATCGCGGGCGCCACCCTCGTCGTGGCCCCGCCCGAGGTGTACGGCGGGCAGGAGCTGGCGGCGCTTCTGCGCGCCGAACGCATCACCCACCTGTTGTCGACACCGTCCGC
>NZ_JARJBD010000492.1:0-508 GCF_029269925.1 Rhodococcus sp. T2V | reverse complement strand
GGCGCGGATGGCCTTGGGGGAACTGGTGAGCAACGCGATCGCCGCCAAACGCGAAGAGGACACCCGCAGGGTCGTCGAGGCGCTCGACGACCTCGCCGCTTCCGTGAACGTGCGCGAACCCACGCATGAGGAGGAGGCCGTGCAGGTGGCGATCCTCGCCGACGTCGAGCGGCAGGACGAGCTCGAACGGGTGCTCGGCGAGCTGGCCCAGGACTGGGACGGGCGGGTGGAGATGCGCCTGCTCGGACCGCAGGTTCGAGTTATGCCGAAGTCCTATCTGGGGTTAGGTGACCACCGTCCGCAATGAATGGTGAGAGTTCTGTGCGACGGTCGGCGTGTCTGTCGCGGACGTTCTATCTGGGGTGGATACGCTACGGATGTGACGACGATCACAGAAACGGTCGGGGCGGGTTGTCGGGTGCAGCGGCTGATCCTGCCCGAGGGCGGGGGCCGCACCTGGACGGTGCTCGGCTCGGATCATCGCCCGGTGGTCCCGGCGGAGGAGTAC
>NZ_JARJBD010000491.1:0-510 GCF_029269925.1 Rhodococcus sp. T2V | reverse complement strand
TCGGCAGCGAACCGAAGGGGCTGTCCGAGATCGTCTCCGGCGCCACCGAGGGCGCCGCCAAGCACAAGACGAAGGGCGCGCTCGAATCGGCGGGCGACAAGCTCGGCGGGCTCTTCGGGGGTGGGGAGGAAGAGGAAGAACCTCAGCGGGAACGAGTGTCACGCAAATCGACTCGAGGTGACCGGTGATGGCCGCCTCGGAGCAGACGAAGCAGACGACCGGTGTGTATGTCTACGGCATCGTCCCGGCCGACGTGTACACGACCCGGATCGGGACATCGACATCGATGGCTTCGGTGATTGTGCTCATGCCACCTCGCTTACCCGGCGATCCCGAGTCCGACACACCGAACCTCGCCGGAAACATCTGCCAGCCGGCCGGACGAGCACCATCACTGACCACCACCGGAAACGGGGTACACGTCGCATATGCCCAGACACATCCACGATGTCGCGGTCATCGGATCGGGACCGAACGGGCTGGCCGCCGCCGTCATCTGCGCCCGCGCCG
>NZ_JARJBD010000490.1:0-511 GCF_029269925.1 Rhodococcus sp. T2V | reverse complement strand
CGCTGCTGTTGCCCAGTTCGGATGGGCTGCGGGGGCGGAAGTTCCAGAACAGCCGACTCGTGGTGGAGGGGATGCTCTACCGGCTGCGCACCGGGCTCCCGTGGCGGGATCTACCTGCGCATTTCGGCCCCTGGAAGACAGTGTGGAAACGGCATCGACGCTACGCCGGGGATGGAACATGGGATCGGGTACTCATAGCCCTGGCCGCGATGGCCGATGCCGGTGGCGACCTGGATTGGGCGGTGTCGGTGGATTCGGCGGCGCGGGGTCGGCCGCCTCCGGGCGCGGGGCGTCTGTTCGGAATCGTCGCTACCGGTCTCGTCGCCGGTCTCGTCGTCGCCCTCGTCTTCGTCTTCGATGTACTCCTCGTCGTCGTCCTCGGGTTCCTCGTCACGGCCCCGCTTCGACTTCTTCTTCCCGCCGCCCACAGCCTTGAGGCCGCCGAGCAGATCCTCCCCCGACTGCAGCCGGGTGTTGAGCGAGTCGATGCGCTGACTGGCCGCGGTCACCG
>NZ_JARJBD010000489.1:0-515 GCF_029269925.1 Rhodococcus sp. T2V | reverse complement strand
CTCAGCAATCATTCGAATCCGAACGACGCACGAACTTTCAATGAGAATCCGAACTGTTCAACGAGAAGCTACACCGCCGCATCGCGGACGATGCCCGGGTATGAATGACCGCTGGTTGCTTCTCAGTCAACTTGTGTCCTGCCTGTCCAGTTTCCGGCTCGCCGTTCGGAACGCGGAGCCAGAGGATTCGACCCAGTCGCGTTGCCCTGAATCGTGCGAGTGTCGCAGCGTCCGCGGGTTCAGGAAGCGCGGTCTCGAGCCGACGTGCGCGCCGAGTTGGATGACCGACTGGCCCACGGTGGAACCGGCCGCCGTCTGCAGGAGCCATTCACCCGGTCGAACACCGAGTTCGTCACCGGTCAAGATCACGGCGGTGAGCGGATTGGCGAGAATCTGGGCGGCCGTGGAATCGCTCATGCCGGCGGGAACAGGCAACACGCTCTCGGCATCGGCAACGACGTACTCCTGCCAGGTGCCCGTGACTCCGATCGTGATGACGCGTTGCCCGACGGTCA
>NZ_JARJBD010000488.1:0-519 GCF_029269925.1 Rhodococcus sp. T2V | reverse complement strand
GGCCGGTCGACCTCGACCTGCTGGCCGAGGCGAGCGAGCAGGCACGCCGCGAACTGGGCGGCGGATTCATCCGGCTCGTCGACGTCGACGGGCACCCGCACCAGATCCTCGGCACCACGGCGGCAAAACCGGTGCCCGTGCTCGACTTCCGTGACGACTCCGTCAAGGCGGCCGGGGCGTGGATGCGGGACGAGAGCGCAGCGCCGATCGACATGTACGGCGAGTCGTTGACCGTCTCGCACATCCTGCACCTGGCCGACGGAGTTGTGCGGCAGTGTCAGCCCCGCGGTGACGGCATCGAGATCGCGCACCAAACCCGCAGCAAATGACCGAAGTGCCGGTGATCCTTCTCGCCGGGCGCGGCCGATCCAGGCGTTCAGGTCGTGGCCGCGACGGTCGACCATGATCTCGGCGAAGTCCCGGATGAGTCGGCCGGTGGTGGCGAGCGCGGGGCTGCGCGCCATGAGCGCGTCGCGCCCGGCCCGGTCCTCGTCGGTGAGCCGGTCCGGTCGTCGGGTC
>NZ_JARJBD010000487.1:0-528 GCF_029269925.1 Rhodococcus sp. T2V | reverse complement strand
CCGACGAGATCCAATACATTCTCGACCACTCGGGAGCGCGCGTGCTCTATCTCGATCCCGAGTTGAACGAGGCGCTCCGCGAGATCCGAGTCGAACACCGCTTCGTGCTGGGCGACGATGCTGCGCTCTACGGCCCCGCAGAGATCGACCCCGTGCCCTGGCGACCCGACGAGGATGCGACCGCCTGCATCAACTTCACCTCGGGGACGACGGCACGACCCAAAGGTGTGCAGATCACGCACCGCAACCTCTGGCTCAACGCGGAGCCCTGCTGGGCCAGCAGGTCCGATTCCGGGGCCGGTTCGGTGAACGCGGCCACCGCCTCGTCGACCGTTGTGGTCGACAGTGCCTCGACGAACTGTCCGATCCTGGCGGACGGGATGAAATGGTCGGCGAACCCGCACGCGATCGCGTCCCCGGCGCTGAGGCGGGCGGTGGTGAGCGCGATGTGCGTACCGAGCTCCCCGGGGGTGCGGGCCAGCAGGTAGGTGCCGCCGACGTCGGGGACGAACCCGATCCCGGTCTCGG
>NZ_JARJBD010000486.1:0-529 GCF_029269925.1 Rhodococcus sp. T2V | reverse complement strand
CCGACGAGATCCAATACATTCTCGACCACTCGGGAGCGCGCGTGCTCTATCTCGACCCCGAGTTGAACGAGGCGCTCCGCGAGATCCGGGTCGAACACCGCTTCGTGCTGGGCGACGATGCTGCGCTCTACAGCCCCGCAGAGATCGACCCCGTGCCCTGGCGTCCCAATGAGGATGCGACCGCCTGCATCAACTTCACCTCGGGGACAACGGCACGACCCAAAGGTGTGCAGATCACGCACCGCAACCTCTGGCTCAACGCGGTTCATCGGGTCGTTGCGGACGAACTTGAGGATCAGCCGGATCAGCGGGTCGAACAACCCGACGTCGATCATGATCCCGAAGAAGGTGATCGCGAAGAACAGCAACGCCGCCGTGGGGGCGAGCTTGAGCAGCGCCTCCATGATCATGTCGCTGAAACCCATTCCCGCACCGGCGAAAAGGGCGAACACGGTCGGTACGACGATAAGGGCCGCGACCGGGGTGATGCGCTTGCTCATGATCAGGTACATGAATACCGCGATCATCG
>NZ_JARJBD010000485.1:0-534 GCF_029269925.1 Rhodococcus sp. T2V | reverse complement strand
CCTGTGAGATTTCAGGCGTCACCGTGCACACGTTCGCACGAACCTGTGCGCTTTCGCGACGGCGTCGTCGAGGAACACCTGATCGACCTCGGTGACCTCCTCGATGCCGTCGATGAACCCCCGCACCGCGGCAACAAGGTCCGGGTCGTCGGTGATGACCACCCCCTCGACGGCGATCGTGGAACTGTGCGAGGCATTCGCTGAGCCGATGACCGCCCACCGCTCGGTGGCGATGACATTGGCGTGCAGGTCCGGCGACGACAGCACGCGCCGAGGCCGAGTGATCGCCCACCCCGCCCCGGCCGCGTACGGCCCTTCCGTCACCTCGTGAACCACTCCGACGCACACCTCTCACGCGAGGAACAGGACGGCCTCCTCGGGCCGGCTGACCTGCGTACCGTGAACAGATGAAGACGACATCCCCCCCGAACGAGCTCACCCGCCGCCTGGCCGAGCGGGAAGAAGTGGAAGTCGGCATCCTCGAACTCGAGGGCCTGCTGGCGAAGGCCAGACGCCGCCTCGACGAGGTGTCCG
>NZ_JARJBD010000049.1:0-71842 GCF_029269925.1 Rhodococcus sp. T2V | reverse complement strand
TCCTCGCCGCCTTCGTCATCCATCACCGCGTCCGCAAATAGCAGACACGCTCTAGGATCTCGGGCTTGGCGGTGCTGGTCGCCGGCATCGCGTCGCTGGTCGCAGAAGTCCGGGCACCGGAAACTGGACGACAATATGCAGAACGCCCGTTGGTCGATGGCGTCGTAGAGGCGCCTGCCCTCGGACGTGGCGGGCGAGCACCGCGCGTTCTTCCCGGACGTGACGGTCAGAGGCAAGGTGCCGGCGTAGTTTCTGCGGCACTTGGCGGTGGTGTAGCCACCAGTCGTTCCCGAACTCACCAAGCGTCCGCCGAGTATCAAGTCCTGGCGGTGAGGGGTAGATATCGGCGTCCGGGTGTGACGCAAAATGCGTTGCCAGTTCGGCCTCAAGTTCGGTGATCTGCAGATTCGACGATGTGACCGACCGCCGCGGTCCGGGCCGTCCCCGCGATCGGCCGATGATCATGCTGGTAGCGACCACCAGATAATGCACGCGAGCTACTGGAGAGCTGGATCACATGGTACCAATCGCATGACTTGCCTCACTAATAATTGCGTGTACTCTTTTACGTGCGCGCATCGCCGACGTAGTGCCCGTGGGCAAGGCGCTGCGGTGGTCGGCGGCATTGTGACGTAGGTCTAAGCAAGGAGGACGCTCCACGCTTGAGGTGAATAACGGCGGGTCAATCCGCCGGACGCCAGGGAAATCGATCAGGTGCTGCGGAGGCCTGCTGCAAACAGTTCGCTGGTTCGCTGGTCGCTGCACGTGACATGTCGCAGTGACTAGAGATCCGGACAACCAGAATTCTCTTGACTATGGAGGCTCGTGGTGGATAAGACCACGTCAGTCGATGTGCAAAAGCTCATCGACGATGCTGACCTTTCGACGACTCAGAAGAAGGCCGTGGGCGCATGTCTCGCGTTCGGCTTCCTCGACGGATTCGACGCATTGATACCCGGCTTTGTGTTGCCCTCGATCGCGAAGGACTGGGAGGTGTCGGTCGCCAGTTTGACGCCCATGGCGCTGGCTGGAGTCTTTGGGACGATCTTCGGTTCCATGCTGTTGGCGCCGCTGGCTGATCGGGTCGGACGCAGACCTTTGATCATGTTTGGTGCGCTGCTGTTCGGTGTGTTCAACATCGCTGCCGCCTTCGCGCCCAATCTCGAAATCATGATTGCGTTGAGGCTCCTCGCAGGGCTTGGTCTGGGCGCTGTTCCGGTTACTTTGTTTACATACGGCACAGAGATGGCGCCATCTCGGCTTCGGGGGACCATCGTGACCCTGATCTCTGCAGGTTTGGCTCTCGGTGGCCTTGTCGGCGGGTTCGCCGCAGGGTTCTTGATTCCAGTGCTTGGATGGCGGTCAATGTTCGCACTCGGAGGAGTGCTTCCGCTTGTGCTTATTGTCCTGATGTACAAGCTGCTTCCCGAAACTGTCCAGTTTTCCACGCTGGCTGGTCGGTCAGATCAGGTCGCGCGGATGCTCCGGCAGATAGCGCCGTCGTCTGCGCTGCCACCAGAGGGCCAGGCGATATTTACTCTGAAGAAGCAACCTTCACAAAAGTCGAGATTTCGATCGCTCTTCGACGGGGGGCGCGGTCCGTTGACTATTGTCCTGTGGGTGTTGTACCTGTGCCAGTTCATCAGTAGCTTCTTCGTCTTCAGCTGGCTCCCATCGGTCCTGACTGAAGCTGGGCTCGATCAGTCGATTGCGATCATCGCGACGTCGATGTTCACGTTGGGCGGACTTGGTGCGGTGGCCCTTGGGATGGCCGTCGATCGGCTGGGGGGATATCGATTCTGGATTGTGGGAGGCAGCTATGCCTTGGGTGCGACGGCTGTGTCCATAAGCGCCGTCTCTACGGGATCGCTGCCGATCCTTTTTGTCGCGCTCACGCTCGCCGGGTTCGGGATCATCGGCACTGGCGGGTGCATGAATGCGATTGGCGCTTCTTTGTATCCGGCTAAGATCCGCACAACGGCAGTAGGATGGTTCAATGGTTTCGGACGTGTCGGATCAGTCGTTGGCCCGGCAATCGGCGGAGCGCTCCTGGCGATGAACTTGTCGCCGCAGAGCATCTTCTTAGTGGCTGTCATACCAGCGGCGATGTGCACGGTCTGTGCCGTACTTCTCGGCATTGCTAGTCGTCATGTTGTGGCGGAATCGGATTCGACGCAGATTGCAACGGAAGCAACGGTCGCGTAGTCAAGAACCATCTGCCGTTTTGAGCCGGTGGGGGCTGGGTGCGCGCAAGCCAGCCCCCTCACCGGTGCCGGGAGGAAACGCGCCGGTTGGAAACACGGCGGCGCATCAGGCGCACGGTCTCCCGCGTCGTCCTTTCGCCTGCAGCTTGAACACGAAATCCAGACCCGTCCCACTGTGCGCGACCTGAGTAGTGGCGATCGCGTGCAGTGCGGAGTTCACGAGTCAGTTGCCTCCGCTATTGAGGCGTATTCGCTCGTGGGCCGACCACGCCGGGATCGGCGCGGTCCGTTGAACATCGCATAGCATCTTTCGCCTGGAACCATCGGCCATCTCGCCGATGATGACGGCGGCGGAAGGGACTCCGCAGCCGAAGGTCGCGAGTAGTGGCGGCGCGATATGCCGAACGCGGTCACGGATCTGGGGCGCGAGACCGTTGATTGCTGGTCAGCTGTCGGCGCCGGTTGAGGATTTCGCCGGCGATCTGGGCGACGACACCATTGAATGCGGCCAGTCGTTCGGCGGTCTCATCCATCACGCAGTAGCGCCGGAATCCCCCGAACGGGAATCGGCATTTCCGGGTCCAGCTCAGTGAAGGTGCCAGCAGAAGCCTGTTGATGACCTGCGATCTCTCACGGACCAAGTTGTCAAGGTGATTAGACAAAAGCTTGACCTCCCAGAATGGTTCGCCCAACTGTCCGCGAACGCACCGGTCCGGCGTCTACAGCCCGTCCACCGGATTGGAGTCGCCAGTCGACTCCGATGAGGAATAACGTAGCCATCGCCACGGCGTGAACGTCAATGAGGTCGGATTATCCTGGGCTTGGCGGGTGCTGCGCCGATGTAGGGACATCGACCGGGTTTCCACGCGGACCACCGCGTGGCCCCGGCGCAGCAGATCCGACTCGAGCCGCCGAGTCACGCCGCGGCAGTCCTCGATCACGAACTGCACCTGGGGAACGGGGCGGCCCACTCGATGGCAGACAGATGACCCTCGGTGGTGGCCTTGCCCGAATGGGCGACCGATGTCGTCGACACCGACGAGTGCGTGAGTGGATTTGTGGGGGAAGGCCTCAATCGGCATCAATGGCAGGCTTCTCGCGGAGTGCATCAACCTCGCCCCTAGCCCTTGGCCACCCAAGCTAGCAAAACCGACCGGTCGGGAGCGCGGGTGTGGGCAACTCGTTCGAGAACCGAGTGCCGTCGTGCTCACAAACAAGGCTGGTACACAATGAGTGCACTTTGTTAGAGTGGAGTGGTGTCGTTCACCCAGCGACCCGCGTGGACGGCCGCCGATGGTACGAGGCTCGTCTGCCACCGGATCGGACATCAAGCGGCGCGCGAGAAGCTTGGCAGTCACGGCGAACACGACTGGCACTTCCTGCATTTACCTCTCCGTGGAGAGGCCTCGCAATTTGCTTCCTCGATCCCGATTGGATGTGAAAACCATGAACTCTCGTGAGTATCGCAAATGGCGTCAGCGGCGTCGCGCCGCGTGGTCCGACGCGAAACGCACTCGCAACCATCCCGACATCGAGGCGGACCGCATGATCAAGTTTGCTAGCATGTGGGCACCGTATGGGGGTCCTCCCGAGGAGGAAATCTTTGTCCACTTCGGAATGACCACGCGCCGGTTCATCGACAAATTGTGGAAGATCATCCCCAAATCCAACTGTGATCAAGATGAGATACGCAGTCTCGCGGGCGCATACCCGCATCTCGAGCGAATGCGCCACCTCGTTCCCGTTCCGTGAGCCGCGCACGACGATCTGCACCAGACAGTGTGTCGGACATTCGAGCACAGATCCGAGGATCTCGGTGACCTGGCGCCCCACCCATTCAGCGGAAAACTTGAACGTCTCACTGAGCCAGAACTGACCCCCGTACTCGCGCCAACCGTAGCCCCCTGGTGCTACTCAATCCTCATTCCCTCGGCCAAGCAACCTGCCGCTCCATTGCGTCACCCCGAGAGACTGTGCCGGCGACGGAGCGGGGGTGTGGCGCCGTCACCCGCCGAAGATCCGATCCCGGACGTCCGTACTCGGACATCATGAAGCATGGAGGTCCGAACTTGATGAACTTGCCGGGGATGAAACCTCGTATCCTTCGAAAGCTTCGCCCACAGAACCAGCCCGCGATCAGAGTCGAAAGGTGCATCACGATGCCGGGGCCAGCTATCTTTCTCTGCTGGATTTCCGTACGGTCCTAGGTCAACGCGAGCTGAGCACTCGGCGGCGGAGGTAGCCCCCGGGCCGGGGGCGGTGAATTCCGACTTTCCGAGCGGCGACTTCGTCGCGCCGAGTCACGTGGCGACGCGTTCGTCACTGAAGGCGGCCAATGGGTAATCATTACGGTTCTTCGGTCGTCAGGTCTGGGACGACTCCGTGGTGGGTCCGAGCAGATCCGTATCGGTGGACTGTAGGATGCGGCGGTGAGTTTTCAGCGTGCGCGGACCGAGGAACAGCGTGTGGAGCGTCGCCGGGTAATTCTGGAGACTGCTGCCGCAATGCTGGCTGAGATGCCTGTCTCCGACGTGGCTCTGAACGAGTTGAGCCGGCGGGTCGGTCTCGCCAAGTCGAACGTTCTTCGCTATTTCGAATCCCGAGAAGCTGTCCTGTTGGTCCTGCTCGACGGGGAGTTGGAAGAATGGTCAGCGGAGCTCACGCAGATTGTTGTCGGTTCGAAGGCCGCGCTGCGACGTCGGAGTGCGAAGCTTGCGAAGCAGATGGCAGCTACTATGGCTGCCCGGCCCGTGCTTTGCGACTTGATCAGTGCACAGGCGGCGGTGCTCGAGCGGAATGTCTCTGCGGAGGTGGCCCTGCGGCACAAGCAGGCGACTGTTGTCACCGTTGAGCGGTTGGCGGCTCTTGTGACACGGGGGTGTCCGGAACTCTCGTCGAGGGAGTCGTACAAGGTCGTCGCGCATATGTTGCTGATGGCAAGTGCTGTGTGGCCACATTCTCAGCCCTCGCAGGCAGTGCAGGAGGCATATGCGCTTGATTCCAAGATCGCGAAGGCTCAGATGGGTTTCGTCGAGACCGTCGCTGACTCTGTGGACCTGTGCATACTGGGGCTCGTTTCACGTCACTGAGTCGCATACGCCTATGCAGTGGGGTGGATGGTGCGGGGTCTGCGAGCGTGAAGAACGTATGCTGGTGGGAGATTCCTCCAGACTGTCCGACCCGCCACGACCTCCTCGAAATGCTCGTTCAGTAGCCGACGGAATCGGCGTGCTCCGGGAATTGGTGCAGCGTGGCGGTATGCAAAGGTGGTGAAGACCCCAGTGGGGCTGAGCGACCGAAGCACTGCGCCCATGATGTCGCGCTGAGTGTGCGAGGTGAATACGGACCATGGCAAGCTGCTGACGATAATGTCCGCCTTGCCGGCGTCTCGGTCGGCGAGTATTGCCGGGAGGTTGATCGCATCGGACTCGACGACCTCGACTTGTGTGAATCGCTTTCGCAGAAGCCCTGCGAGGCGGACGTTGAGTTCAATCGCTAGATGGCGACCGCGGCCACCGGTTCTCCGCTGGATCTCTTCAGTGAAAGGCCCAGTTCCTGCTCCAAGCTCGACCACCAGGGGGTTCCCGTGCTCTGGTACGGGTGCGGTGATGGCCCGGCTCAGCCAGTTCGAGCTGGGCGCGATCGCGCCGATCTGGCTCGGATCCTTCATCCACTGTTGAAGAAACACCGTACTGTCACTGCGCGTGGTTGAGGGGTCGGAATCAAAGTCCGTTCCCTTCGGGTGACGCGTTGACTTCGTTTGGCAGAGTGCAAGCTGCGGCACGGGTAGTCCACCTTTTTATAGACTGACGGTTCGTTACAAATTAACACACCCTCGGTCTCTTAGCTAGTGGGAAATCTCGACCCCTCGTCGCGCCGCCCGACTCCTTCGGCCGCGCCGAACCCCCAGGTGCAGGGTGGCGGGAGGGCGGCGTGGCCACCTGCAGAGAGGCTCTACAGTGCAGAGCTGTGGTCGGCGCAGTGGCTGGCCCGCAATCCCCCCATTCGAGGGTGGTGGAAGATGCGGTACCCGACCATGCTGTAAACACTGCCAGACACTCAACTCTCAGATTCCTGTCTGCACCGCCGACGCATAGGAGAACAAATGGACCAGAAGGAAGCCGCGCCCCTCGGCGGCGCCGCGCACCCGCGAGTCGGGGTACTCGCGCGGACTGCCGGCAAGGTGCTCGACAGAGCGTTAAACATCTCGAGTACGGCCGTCCCGTACGACGTGGAACGCAATATCGAGGTTCCGATGGGCGATGGGGTCGTGCTGCTCGGCGACCTGTATCGCGCAACGGCCGATACCGGACCGCAGCCGACGGTTCTCATCCGTAGCCCATATGGACGGAAGGGGATTGTAGAGATGACCGCGGCTGCGCCTTTAGCGCGCAGAGGGTTTCAGGTCTTCCTCCAGTCAACCCGTGGCACGTTCGGGTCCGGCGGGCAATTCAGGCCGTTCACAACAGAGAAGGACGACGGTGTGGAGACCGTCGCATGGGTTCGGCGACAGCCATGGTCGGATGGTCAAGTCGCAATGACGGGGGACAGTTACAACGGCCACGTGCAGTGGGCGGTCGCACCTTACGTCGACCCGCCGCTGGCCGCCGTAGCACCGAATGTCACAGCCGCCGACATCACCTCTGCCTTCTACGATCACGGGGTGCCGTGCCTGGAAACCGCACTCGAGTACTCGTCGGTTATCGCACGGCAGGAACGGTCAAATCCGCTGCTGACGTTGCTGCCGCATCCCAGACGCAACAGTAGGGTCCGGAAGGTGCTTCGAAGTCTCCCGGTTGGACGCGCCGACTCGGCTCTCCTTGGTGCGCCCTTACCGTTCTGGCGTGATGTCGTTCACCACGCCGATCCGGGCGACACATACTGGGCTGTAGCCGACCATAGCGGAATCGACTATGCGACGATGCCTCCCACAAATATGACAACCGGGTGGGGGGACCTGTTCCTGAAGTCGCAACTCGAGGACTACCGCAGGCTAAGGCAGGCGGGGGTGGATGCCCGACTGCGAGTAGGGCCATGGTTGCACGGCAGCGTTGGGCGACTTCGCTACGCCCTTCGCGAGGACATCGAGTTTCTCGATCACAACCTTCGAGGGGGGCCAGCCCCCTCTCGCGCTCCTGTCCGGCTCTACCTGCAGCAAGCGGACACCTGGCTCGAGTTCGAGAACTGGCCTCCGGCAGAAGCCACGCCAGTATCTGTCGCGCTGCAGAGCAACGGAAAGCTGACGTACCGTCTCGGACCGGCGGAAGGGCAACCGTCTCCTGGCATACAGAAGACATCCGACGGCTCGCAGGTCGAGGAACGGAGTGCGTGCGCCCCTAGCCGATTCACGTATGACCCGTCAGACCCCACTCCGACCGTCGGCGGACCATCCTTCAAACCCGGGGGACTGCAGATCGACAACAAGGAGATCGAAAGGCGTTCCGACGTACTCGTGTTCACGGGCGAGCCATTGTCAACCGACACGGACATTGTCGGAGTGGCTAGCGCTCGAATTTACCTACGAACCAGTCTGCCGTATGCGGACCTCTTCGTCAGGGTTTGCGATGTCGATCCGAAGGGCGTATCGCGAAATGTGATCGATGGGATTCGCCGCCTCGATCAGAGGACAGTGCCCGCCCCGGATGTGAAGGAGCTTGAGAAGGGGATCCTGGCCGTTGATGTCGAACTGTCGCCAACGGCTCATCGATTCAAGGCCACGCACCGAATTCGAGTGCAAGTGAGTGGGGGCGCGTTCCCGCGATACGCGCGCAATCTCGGAACAGGAGACCCGTTCGCGTCGAGCACCGCCTATGAGCCCTGCGACTTCGAAGTCTTCCATGATGCAGATCGGCCATCCGAAGTGACACTTACGATGATTGAATCGACCGCTGCCAACTGATCGATGACGATTTCGGGTGGTGCCAACTGAGGCGGCCACCCGAAATCGCGGACGTCACGCCACACGCGCGGTCGCGGAACTCATTCTGCTGATGCCGCTTATGACCGAAGGTTCCATCCTTCGACCAAGACGCACGATTCGCCAGTTCGTGTCGCTAGCAGCGATCTGCAAAATTGCAGCCCGTTGTAACGCATGGTCCGCACACCGTGCTGGTGCTCGCTCGATCAGCGAGTGGCAACGAGGCGGCCGGTTACCTCGCCCGCGGCTAGTCGCTTGAGGCCGGCCGGGATCTCGCCGAAGCCGATTTCTTCGATCACCGGATGTAGGTAGCCGCCAGCCACCATGTCGAGGACACCGTTGAGATCATCGATCGTTCCGGTTGCAGTTCCGGTGTACTCAGGTTGCTTGATCAGGACGTCGAAGAGATCCAGCGTCGCCTCGAACTTCCCGATCCCGACCTGCACCACGCGGCCTCCGGGACGGACGGCCTTAATGGCATCTCTTGTTGTATCCATGCCGGCGAAGTCGATGACCACATCGAGGTCGCGGTCGGAGAAATCAACGATTGATGTTGAGCACTCGGTGATCCCTTGCTCGAGTGCAATTTTATGTGGAGCAGTTCTCGGGTCCGCGGCAAAGACCTCTGCTCCGGTGACGACAGCGATCCGGGCGCCGAGGATTCCCAGGCCGCCGAGGCCGATGATGCCAACACGTGTGCCGGACTCCACCTCGCCCTTGGTGAGGACTGCTCTATAGGCGGTCACCCCTGCGTCGGTCGCGACGGCGGCATCGATGTCGGATACGTTCGGCGGTATTGCGACGAGCTCGTCGACCAGGGCGAGTACTCGTTCGGCGTAACCTCCGTCGCGCGCAGAGCCGGGCCCGGAGGTGCTCGCTAGAACAGCGACGCGATCCCCGACATGCCACTCTCGTACATCTGGTCCCACCTCACAGATCCGTCCCGCGACTTCATGGCCGAGGGTGAAGGGTTGCTGCGGAAGGTGCGCTCCACCGCTCTCGATATGGCTGACATCGGTGTGACACATCCCGGCTGCTGCCACTTCGATGACAACTTCACCCGGTCCGGCCTTCGGATCTTGGACCGCTTGCCACGTGAGATCCTTTCCAGACTGAAAACGCCATGCGTGCAAGATTTTTCTCTCTTTGAAATGGACAACCGTCTAGCTGTCGCAACCGTCCACTTGATCATGGAAATACTGCTTGGCTAGCAGCCTAAGGGCGTCCGAATGCAGTACTCGTCACTACAGTGGCGTACCGGCTGAGGCTAACAAGGGTGTGGGTATTGCCGCAATAGACTGATGGTCCGTATCCGGCGAACCGAAGAAGGACCTCGGGCGGTTCACGTGGTGCAGCCGCTGCAGACGGTGCGTTCGAGTTGCCGCGGGGTCGTGGATCATCTTACGAGCGATGGTGATTCGGCTTGGAATTGGGAGAAGTGGCTGGATCGCCGTATCGGCGATCGCGAAGGGACAGGATGCGGGCATGGAGCGTCGTTGCAGAAAGGTCTGTGATGAGCGGTGACCGCTACGCGCGGTCGATGTGGTGAGGTCGCACAACGGGTGTACGTGCGCCTTTGTCGAATAGGGGAGGGTGTGGGACCGGGCTGCATCGTGTCTCGAGGTGGAGGCTACCGGCAGTGATACGGATGCATCGCAAGAAGATCAACTATCACGTTCGATTCACGAGCCATGCGGCGATCTGAGCGCGAGAACGGAACCCGAGTTTGGCGAGTACGTGCTCGAGGTATCCCTCGACGGTGCGCGCGAGATGATAAGGCGTTCGGCGATAGCCTGGTTCGTCGGCCCGTTCGCAGTTTGTTCCAGTTTGTCTGGAGGGGGCGATGATGCCCAATACGTGTAAAGCGCAGGGCCTATTGAATCATTGACTAGACCCAGGATGCATCGTCGGTCGGGCATCAGCGCCGGGCCGTCGTGCCACTCGGGATGTGGCTGGATCGCAACCCTCCACGGTTGCGATGTCTTCCTCGGCGAGGACGGCAGTCGATCACGTACGCCCGAGGCGCTGGAGTTGGCTTCTCGCGAGATGCGCCATCGCATCGAGGGCGTGCTCGAACTCGGCGTCGTTGTCGATCTTGGCGATCTCGTCCGCCGATGCCATCAATGCCGGTCGGCCGGATGCGAGGAGGATGCTTCTGCGCTTGTCGACCGCCGCGGGCTCTGTAGCGCTGAAGGTCAGTCGCGTCTCGGCTTCGCGGAGTACCGTTCCGACCAGGATTGCCATGATCAGACGTAGTAGGTGTACGGCGCGATCCGTGGGAAGGCCCGCGCCGAGCAGGGCGGACATCGCGGCGTCCAGGGGGATCAGGCTCGCCGTCGATGTGGTCTGGCGGGTCATCACCAGGATGGCTGCTTCCGGGTGTTTCAATGCGTGACTGCGGAAGGTGACCGCGAACGCTCGCAGATCGGTCTCGAGGTGGCCGGTCCGTGGAGGCAGTTCCATCGTGCTCAGCAGGTGATCGGCGACGGCGTTCAGTAAGCCGTCCTTGCCGTCGACGTGGTGGTAGAGACTCTTGTTGTCCACCGATAGGCGCCGGGCAACCGACCGCACGCTCAGTGCAGTCAGTCCGCCGTCTGCGATCTCCGCGAGCGCGGCCTTGGCAATGGATTCGAGCGATAGAGTGCTCGACCCCTTCGGGGGCCGACCTCGCGTTCGGGAGGGTCGATTCGAGGCTTCCGAGACCATGAGCCGCATTCTCGCAGACTTCTTGCCAAATTCCGCAGTTGGGGATTATCTTCAGGTAAATAAACCCGCGATGGGGGATTTGTGAGAGGAGTCATGACATGGCCGGTTCCGACCATCCGGACCAGTTCCCGTGGCGATCTGGAGAGGTCGATGACCTGCCTACTCTCGGCACTGTCATCGACACACTGGCTGATGTATCGCGCCTGCCTGGAGGGCCCGGCGCTCGTCTTACGTCAGTGCGGGTGCTGGCCGATTCCTTCCGCAGTGAGTTCGCCTCGACTGGGACGCCGGACAGTGTGGAGACATGTGACTTGGTGACCCTCCCTTACCCGACGAAGTTCGGCCTGTTCCGTGCATCGCGGGCCATTGCGCCGTTCCTGTCAATCACAAACCGCATGCTGGTCATCCGGTGGGCGGAGCCTGACGGTCGCAGGCGCACGCTGCTGTTTGAACCGTCGGATCATGAGTTGGGTGAGTACACGCCCTATTTCCGCGATCTCAGTAAGGGCGTCCCGAGCATCGTGAAGCGTGCGGTCCGCATCGTGCACGGTGACGTTGTGAGTCACCTCGATCGCCTCGGTATCGATCCCGGTGATGTCGATTATCTGATGTTCGACCACCTGCACACCCAGGACTTGCGGCGATGGATCGGTACGACCGCCGAGCAGTCCGATCTCGGCCACGTGACCCCCACTTTTCCTCGGGCCAAAGTAATCGTCCAGCGCGACGAGCTCGCCGGAATGGCGGAGCTGCACCCGCTTCAGCGACCCTGGTACCAGCCGTCCACGTACCGCGACGTCCCAGCAGAGGCATTCCATCCAATTGACGGCAGCGTAATTCTCGGTCCTGGAGTCGCTGTTGTGAAGACGCCCGGCCACGTCTTCGGAAATCAAACCCTCCTGCTCAACACCTCCACCGGGATCTGGGCCAGCAGTGAGAATGCAATCGCCACCGAGGCACTCACTCCCGTGCACTCGAGACTGCCCGGAGTCGCCCGGTGGTCCGAGCGCTGGCATCAAGAGGTAGTGCTCAACGCCAACACGATTGAGACAACCGCCGACCAGTACAACTCGCTCGTACTGGAGAAGCTGTTGGTCGACCGAAGCCAGCGTGACCCGCGGTTCCTTCAGTTCTTTCCCTCCAGTGAGCTCACCGGTCGGTGGACCAATCCGGGAACGACGCCCACCTTCATCCATGGGCAAATCGCGCACCGGTCGTGAGCCCTACTGACTGCCCGACAACCCACGCACGAGGAGTAACAGCTCAATGACCGACACGACACTGACGCCCCAGCTGATGGAACACCGCGAGAAGCTGGTGCGGGACCATTTCGAGGACGAGGTTCGTCACGACTGGGATGCCACTCTCGCGACATTCCCGCACCCACGATACGAACTGATCCCTCTCGGCATCGTCCACGACGGCGAGAATGATGTGCGGGACTATTACCGCGACACGCGTGTTGCCTTCCCGGACCAGCGCCATGAGATCATCCAGCTGCGGCACACCAACGACGCAGTCGTCGTCGAGTTCTACCTGCTCGGCACCCACGACGGTCCATTCGGTTCGATCCCGCCGACCGGCAAGAAGTTCAAAGTCCGGGTTACTGCGTTCTTCATATTTCAAGGCGAGCGACTGATCTGCGAGCGGATCTACTTCGACCAACTGACGATCCTCAAGCAGCTAGTCGGGGCGATGAACTTCAAGAAGCCTTCGACGTACGTATGGCTGGTCAAGGCCCTCGCTGCGATGCCGAGATCCCTGGGATCGAGCCACAAGCCAGACGATGCGGTGCACACCATCTGGGAGGCGAACCCGTCATGAGAATTCACCACCTCAACTGCGGCACCATGAACATGCCCGGCTACCCCATGGTCGCGCACGTGTTCCTCCTCGAAACCGACCGAGGATTGGTGCTTGTCGACTCAGGCTTCGGACTCCACGACATCGAGAACCCAAAACTCCGCGTCGGACCGATGCGGCACGTCATTCGGCCCGTGTTCGACCCTGACGAGACCGCGGTACGGCAGATCGCTCGACTGGGCTTCAGGCCCAACGACGTGCGACACATCGTGCTCACTCACCTCGACATGGACCATGCCGGCGGCATCGCAGACTTTCCGAACGCCCGCATCCATACGACGGCGGCAGAGCTGCTCGGTGCCGTCGTCGCGCCCAATATACGAGCACGGACGCGCTACCGCGCAGCACAATTCACACACGGTCCCACGTGGATCGAGCACACGCCGGACGGCGAGGCGTGGTTCGGGTTCGCTGCCGCGAAAGAGCTGACGTCCATCTCTCCAGGCCTCGTCCTCGTTTCGTTGCCCGGTCACTCGCCCGGTCACGCATGCGTCGCCGTCGACACAGACGGCGGGTGGTTGCTCCACGCCGGCGACGCCTTCTATCACTGGGGTGCGCTCGGCGGACCAGCCCCAGTGCCGCCACAGGTGAAATTGATGGAACGAGTCGCCGCCACCAACTTCAACCGACTCGTCGCGAACCAGAGACGGCTCGCCGAACTGCACCATGGGACCGAAAGCGTCCGCGTGATATCCGCCCACGACCCGGCCGACCTGATCGCCCTCACGAAACACGCTGCGAACAATGAAGAGTCAGGAGTGATGAGATGACCCAAACTGCGGGATGGCTCGACTCGCGCGTCGAGCGCTCGACGATCGAGAACGGTCGCAGCGTCTTCGTGACCGGCGCAGGTTCGGGTATCGGACGGGCACTCGTCCTCGTCCTCCTCGACTGCGGCTACCACATATTCGCCGGAGTCATCGACGAAACCGAGGCGAACGGCTTGCTGGAGTCGTTCTCCCCGGCACGCCTCACGCCCGTGGTGGTCGACGTGCGCGACGAAACATCTGTCGAGAATGCGGCCCAAAAGATCCGCTGCCACCTCCAGGAGCAAAAACTGACCGCTGTATGCAACATCGCCGGCGTAATCGTGAACGGGCCACTCGCCGACCTGTCCGGTACGGACTTTCTGAACGTGTTGGCGGTGAACGTTGTTGGTATCCACAACGTCACACGCGCTATGCTCCCGTTGATGGGTCCGGGTAGCCGTGTGATCAACATGAGTTCGGCAAGTGGCGTTCGGACGCTCCCTCTCACCGGCGCGTACTCGGCCAGCAAGTTCGGGGTCGAGGCGCTCACCGCCGCCATGCGCATGGAGTTCAGACCGCTGGGCATCGGCGTCACCGCCATCGCGCCCGGTATGGTCGACACCCCGATGGCGGCCCGAATCCAACAGGAGTTGGCAGCGGAGCCATCTCTGCCCGTGTACTCGGAGCCGCTCCGACGCTTCCTCACGAAGTCGATCGCGAGCGCTGCTGACGGGATCCCGATGCGCCGCGTGACGAGGGCCTTCGTCGGCGCCATAGTCACGCGGCGCATCGCTCCGAGGTACGACCTGCACCACAGTTACGTCCAGGACGCGGTGATCATGAGAATGCTTCCGATCGGTCTGCGTGAACGTATCGTCAGCCGTGTGCTGGCACTGTAGGTCGGGAGCCAGCCGTCAAGAATCAGCGCCGGCGCAATCGAGAGTCGCTGATCGAAGGAGCCGGGATCTCGTAGCGGTCCTGGGGTGCGATATCGCGACCCGGCTGGGTCAGCTCGTCGATGCGGTCGAGAGTAGCGCCATCGAGAACGAGTTCAGCAACTCGCAGGTTCTGCTCAAGGTGTTTCTCGGTGCGAGGGCCGATGAGTACAGTGCTGACGGCGGGGTGAGACTTCACGAAAGCTAGCGCCAATTCCGGGAGCGACATACCAAGGTCCATGGCGAGCGTGTAGAGGCCGTCGAGTACATCGAGTTTCCGCTGCGCCTCAGGCGTCGACATGTCGAACTCGCCGACCGCAAGGTTGGCGCGGTGTGCGGTCACCGGTTCGCCCCGCTTGACTGTCCCAGCGAGCCAGCCGTTGGCCAGAGGGCTCCAGATCAGCACGCCCATGGCAAACTTCTGGGCCGTCGGGAAGACATCGGCCTCGACGGCGCGCTGGAAGATCGAGTACGCCACCTGCTCGGTTGTGAACCGCGAGAAGCTGCGATCCTGGGCGACCCACTGGCTCTCAACGATGGCGTGTGCTGGGAACGTGGAACTTCCAAAATAGCGGATCTTGCCAGCTCTCTGGAGGTCCGTCAGGGCGCTCAGAGTCTCTTCGAGCGGCGTGTCCCAGTCGGGTCGATGGATCTGGTAGAGGTCGATGTAATCCGTACCGAGTCGCCGAAGGCTGTCCTCCACCGCCGTCACGATCCAGCGGCGCGACGCGCCCTGGCGCAATGGGTTGTTGCTCATCGGATTGCGGCCCTTGGTGGCCAGGACGACCTCGTCCCGACGCCCGTCGAGCGCCTTGCCGAGCAACCGTTCGGATTCTCCGAAGCTGTAAACGTCGGCGGTGTCGAAGAGGGTGATGCCACCGTCCAGTGCCTGACTGACCAGGCGGTTAGCGGCCTGCTGGTCGACGCCGCCCCATGCGCCGAGGTTCATGGCGCCGAAGCTGAGGACGCTGACGGGCAGGCCGGTGCCGCCGAGGATGCGCTGTTCCATATTGCTCCTTGCAGAGTGTTGAAGTGAGAGGTGCGCCGCCGGAGATTCGCGAGCAAGGAAATCGCCGGCCGATTAATAAACCGACGGTCTCTAGTCCGCTTCCGACGCTAACAGGCCGATGGTCTTAGATCAAGACGGGTCTGTGGCTATGGATATCAGCACGAATGGATGTGATCTCCGAGCGCGTTGGTCAGCTGGCTGAGCAGTGGCTCGCCTCAGATTGCCATCAACGCGCATCGCACTGTGTCCGTCACGTCCTCGGATCCGAGGGAGGAGCATCATCGCGGTGTCCTCGTCCCTCGGTGGCCGACGCTCAGTGAGCGATGCTCGAACCACTGCTTCCTCCACCGGGCAACACCGAAGGCCGTTGTGGTCAGATCCAAGAAGCACTGCCGCCGTGCGGCACTCGATTCGATCTTCGATGTCGTTCGAAATGGGATCGCCCGCCGACAGTCGCCGGCGGAGTTCCCGCAAGCGACCACGGTGTTCGCGATCCTAACCAGCAGGCGCTACAGGACCGGGCGCGGGTTCACGGCGGGCGGAAACCGCTGCCGTCGGCGGCGAATCACCGACTCCCAGTCGGTGCCCGCGCAAGCCGCCGAGTCGGGCCTGGGCGCGGCGCCCCTCGTGACGTGTGCGGCTCGCGGGTCGTTCCGGGCAGGTCAGGCCTGCTCGCCGACCGACTGCCCGCCATCGATGGTGAGGGTCGCGCCGTTGACGAAGGCGGCCTGGTCGGACAGCAGGAAGGCCACCGGTCCTGCGACGTCCTCGGGACGGCCGATCCGCTTCATCGGGTTCGGCTCGCCGGCCATCGGGATCAGGGACTCCCACGCATCGCCCGCGGCGGCGCGCATCGCACGGACCGCCATCGGGGTGAGGATGCCGCCCGGCGTCACGGCGTTGACACGCACGCCGAACTTGCCGTATTCGAGGGCGGCGCTGCGAGTTAGGCCGACCACGGCGTGTTTCGTCGCCGAGTAGGCTGCCTGTGCGCCGGCGCCGACCACGCCGGTAACCGAGGACATGTTCACGACCGCGCCGGACTCCTGCCGTCGCATGACGCGGAGAACGTGGTGGAGTCCTTGGTAGGAGCCGACGAGGTTGACGCTAATGAGACGGTTCAGCACCTCGACGTCGATTTCGTCCAGCAGGCCTGGTCGAGCCTCGATGCCGGCGTTGTTGAAGAAGCCGTCGATGTGGCCGAACTCCTTCACTGTCGACTCGACGTAGCCGCGGACCTGGGAGTCGTCGGATACATCTGCCACGACGGTGATCGTGCGGGCGCAGGCGACCTCGTCGCGCACCAGACGCTCAGTCTCGGCCACACCACTCGCGTCGATATCGACCAGGGCCAGGTTCGCGCCGGACCCTGCCAGCAGCAGGGCGGTCGCGCGTCCGATACCGGACCCTGCCCCAGTTATGAGGATGGACCGGCCAGTGAAGTCGTTCATGAACACTCCGATATAAAGGGGACTGGAATCCTACGAGACCGTCGGTCTGTTTCATGCTGCAGCCGCGAGGCTTCCTCGCGTTGTCGGTGGTGGTCGGAGTCCTCCTATGCGTCGAAAGGTTATTAGGGCAATGCTTTTGGGAACGACACGACGCATTTCCTTGTGCCCGGACTCGTGATGAGGTCATCGCAAATGGGCATTCGCTCCAGATCACGATGTTTCACACGTTGATCGACTCCCACGGCGACCGCTAGACCTACGGTCTCGGTGGACTGCCCACGTCCGTTGGTCCTCATCGCTCGCTCGGATCCCGGACGTTGAACAGCGCGGATGGGTTGCTCGGCGCCGACCGCAGTGCCACGCCCGGTACCTCAAGGCGCGTCGTGAGGTACCGCAGTCGCGTCAGGCGTCCTGACGCGCGAGCAGGCCGGAGCAGGTGATCTGAACGCTTCGCTCCAGTGCCGCTGCGAAGCTGATGTGGGAGGCTGCGATCGCCGGATCCTCAGCGTAGGCCCTGAGTAACGCCTCCGACGGTCGGCTGAAAGGCCATGCGGCACTGCCGGTCATGATCGTCGCGACGACAACCTCGTAGGCGGAATTGTGTGTCAGCTCGGGCAGGAAACGCAGGATCACGGTGACAATCCGCTCGACGGTCACGGCAGTGGTGCGCTTGTGTCGGAGGGCGACCCCTGCGGAAATATTACGCTCGAGTACCGCCGCCTGGGCGCCGATCAGATCGCACATCACGTCGCGTGATGCCATGGTCGAGCTCAGCAGGACAGCCAGGGCGTCGCCTCGGTCCAGGGCGCTGCCCCTCGGTGCTGGCGAGGGCTCAAGGTCGTCCGCCCACGTGCGCAGCTCGCCATCCAACAACTCGAGGAGAATCGCCTCACGAGACTCGAAATATCGCATGACGTTCGACTTCGCCAGCCCGACCCGGCGACTGAGCTCGTTCAAGCTGATGTCGGTAACCGGCATCTCGGCGAGCATCGATGCCGCGACGGCGAGTATCGACGCACGCCGAATCTCGCGCTGTTCGTCACTGCGCGCACGCTGGAAGTTCATGTGCGAGATTATAATGAACCGGCTGTCTCTTCGGGAAACTCATCAACAGGGCCTCAATAGCCTGAGCCAGCAGAAATGTCACGCCAGCTTTCTTGGCGAGGAGGTCGAGCGCGCGGCCGCGGCAATGATTCTGTCGGCGAACACTTGCACTGTCGCTGGTCAAGCCAACTCGGAGGCCTTGGGCGTCCGATCCTGGTGCTCTGAACACAGTCGCGAGCGCGCTGCCGGCCGGCGAGGGCAACACCGCCTGATTTGCTGCCCCGACGCGAAGGCCTCGACCTGATTGTCCGAGGCACTCTTCGTTGAGGGTTGATCATGATCAGGATTCGTCTCGGGTGGTGCGGCTCGAGCCTGCCGCGTGCTCGCCGGCCAGGTATCCGAACGTGAGCGCAGGGCCGATCGTCGAGCCGCCGCCGGCGTAAGCTCCGCGCATGACGCTCGATGCCGCGTTGCCGGCCGCGTACAGACCGGAAATCGGACGCTGACGTGTGTCGAGTACACGCGCGTTGCTGTCGGTGCGCGGGCCGCCCTTCGTCCCGAGGGATCCGAGGAGGAGCCGCACTGCGTAGTACCTAGGAGACCCGATCGGAGCCAGCGACGCCGTGACCGAGCCGAGCTGTTCCCGGTCGCCTTGGAACTGGTCGTAGAAACTGTCGCCGCGGCCGAACTGACTGTCGTGCCCGTCGCGAGCGTCTTCGTCGAACCGTTTGACGGTCGCCGCGAGCCCGACTGGATCGATGCCGACCTTTGTAGCCAATTCCTCGAGGGAGTCGGCCGACGTGGTCCACCGCTTGTCAGGTGTCAGTGATCCGAACGCCACCGAGCCGTATTTGTGCAACATCTCGTCGCCGAAGATCAGCCAGGCGGGCAGGTTCGGATACGACGCCGTCGTCGGGTCGAACGTCGCCATCGCGCGGCCCACGATGTTGTAACTGCGTCCCTCGTCGACGAACCGTTCTCCGGCGCTGTTGACTACAATCGTGCCGGGCAGGGCGCGGACGCGGTTAGCGCGGATTCTCGCGCAGGAAGTTCGACCCCAGTTCAGGTGAACTCGTAGTGCAGGGATAGTACCCCTAAATGAATGATCTGAGCCACAGTCGAGATCGGTGCGGTTCGGCCCGGATGCTCCATGGCATGCATTGCAAAAGGATGTTGGCAGTTAGAGTGTGACGTGAACGCGGGTTTGGCGGCCTTTCATGGCAAAGGGTCTTTTCGAATCGGTCCACTCAAATTACGTGTGTCGGTGATCTGGTGTGCGCGCTCAATCGGGCTATCCACAGGCGTTACGTCACGAACGGTGAGTGGTACATGAAGATCTTTGGTGAGCGCGCGAGCGCGCGATGGACGGCGACGGGCTCCCTCGCTGCGGTCCTTCCCTGCGGCACTGGCCACATGCAGTGGATCGTTCGGTGAGGTGTTTGGCGACGACTGCACGACGAGTGGCGATGAAAGATCTCAAGCCAGCGGTCGAGGACATCAACGCGGCAGGAGGGCTGCTCGCTGCAAGCTGGTCGTCGATCGGATCGAGACCACAGCGACCGGTCGGCAACCCTCAGGATTGGCCCAGTCGGCGATCGCGTAGGGTAAGTACAGGGCTGCACGGTGTGGGGATTCGGCGGCGGCAGTGCCGCGCCGCTTCTGTCTGCGAAGAAGATTCCATTCCTCGCGACGAGCTGATGAGTCCGACGACGTTCCCCTCCGTCTTCGGTTGCGCGTCATTCCAGCGACGAGCGTCTTCGACGCCGACAAGATCACCGAGTACGTCCAGGCCGAGGGCGGCACGTCCAATGACTGAAACACTAACTCGATGGACGGCGCGACCGGTTCTCGCCACCAGCCACAGCATCGCGTCCTCGGAGAGGAGCGTCGGATGTGGCGACGCCTCACGGATGGACGACAACGGTCAACACAATTCAGTTGTCAGCTTCTGTCGTGGCAGTGATGCGATGCTCGCGTATCGCACCACCGTTCCGTCTGAGTGGACGGGCAGGAAGGGGGGCGAAAGGTGCTGATCTACACCTCTTGCTTGGGACTTGGGACCGGGAGCGTGTACGCACTGATCGCTCTCGGCTTCAACGTCGGGTACCGGGACAGCGTAGCCGCGACGCCATCCGTCTCACTGCGGCGCGGGGCGGACTGACGATCGGTCTGTGCTTCAAGCACACTTCGTCGACCAGGCGATGATGTCTTGACTCATCCCTGCTATCCGCGTCTGAGTTTCTCCGATGTGGCCGAGGCTATCGCTTCGCTCAACGCACGCATCCTCCCGGGGGAGATGCGGCCGGACGCCATCGATGGTCTCGCTCGTAAATGCTTGGTGGTACTCGCTCCGTTGTTCACTGAGTTCGGTGACGACGAGATCATGCTCGAGCGCGGTTGGCAATCAGCAACGTGACAACGCCGATCCGGTAGATCGCGATCTCGCTCAGCTAGAGATCGCGTCGGTGACGATTTCCGCGAATGGAACCCGGGTTCCGGGAGAGATCGGAGGTTTGATGAGGTCATGCCTCACAATGCTCGATCGTGGCGGTCGCAATCGTCTTTTGATTCGGCGCATCAAGCGCATGCGCAATGCTGGTCGCCTCCGCAACATCGTCGCGCAGGTTGCCGATTCAAACGCAGGTTTCGCCGTCGATAGTTACCAACAGGATTGCCGCTGGATTTGTAGTAGCGCAACAAGTTCGATTAGTTACCCTCCGACTTGGCGGCTGGGCTTCGTTGAGCATCACCGATGCGACGGGCCTAGGCGAGAATCGCTGCAGTGTGTCGAGGATGTCACGGCGCCGAGGCATCCTGCTTGTCGCTCGGGGAGTTCGTGGGCCATTTGCAGACCGAAGGTCTCTTGATTGCAGACCGCCGGTGTGTTATGTTCGGTTGGAACAGGTCGACAGTGTCTAATGCGCCTTGGGGGCCGTCCGTTACCAGCGAAGGAGCGAGATATGGCACCTGTAGTCGGTTCCGTCATTCGATTCAGCAATGCGCACACAACTATCGACGTCACGATCGATCAGGACAACCCGGCGGTACGATCCCTGATCGGTCAGCTCCCACTCACAGGCCTGCCCTTCTCCGACAATCAGGGCCTGGAAAAGCTTGCCCGCCTCTCCGAGGAATTGAGCACGACGGGTTCGCCGGCGTCCGGGGTTCGGGCGGGTGACCTGATCTGTTTCTCCCCGTGGAACAGCATCGCGTTCTGGTACGACCCCGATGGCTACCACGTCGAGCCCGAGCTGATCCATCTCGGCCGATACCTAGCGACCGCTTACCAACTCGAGAAGCTCGAAGCAGCCCCGGTCGCCGTACAACTCGTGAATCCGCGACCACCATCCAGGTCACCCGACCGCCATTGGTCGCTGTGCGCATCTCATCGATAGGGGCACACGGCCCCATACCATCTCTAGCCGGCAGCGTCGCCACCATGACGAGTGGCAGCAAAGGCGCCCGGCTGAGCATCGCCAGGGATTAGGCCGCGGAGGGCATCGCAGTCGTTCGTCCCGGCCGAGGTGTCCACACCCTCGCTGTGTGGCGAAGGCCGAGCTGGAGAACTGCCTTCCGGCGCAAAGGTCGCTCGGTCGCCGAACAACACGGACAGCGCATTCCCGCAGAGGTGCCGTGGACACTGTCGAGAAGTTCGGGGGCTGGACACCTCATCAAACAGCGGGGACGCGGCCCCGGGCCGGCGTAACAGTCGGTGAAGCGCCTGCCGGGTGGCGGCGAAGGAAACAGAAACCCATCATGGAAAGACGGACAAGGCATGGAAAAGAAGATCATTCTGATCACCGGTGCGACCAGCGGGCTCGGGCGAGAGGAGGCCAAAGCGTTCCTCCAGCGGGGCCACACGGTCATCATCCACGGTCGAAGCAGAGACAAGACCCTCGCTGTGCAGCGGGAGCTTATCGTCGAGACCGGCAACAGCAACGTCGACATCCTGGTTGCCGACCTGCTCTCGCTCGCGGCTGTGAAGACGATGGTGGAGGAGTTTCAGGCGAAGTACGATCGGCTGGATGTGCTGGTCAACAACGCTGGGAACCAGTTCGGTGGCACCTGGCAGGCTACCAGTGAGGGGCACGAGAAGACGATGACGGTTAACCTGTTCGCCCCGGTTCTTCTCTCCCTCTTGCTGATCGACAGTCTGAAGAGGAGCGAGCACGCGCGTATCGTCACGGTCTCCTCGGCCTCGCACGCGCAGGGCGGGCGGCCGTTCATCGACGATATCGAGCTGCGAGATCACTACTCCTACATCCGTGCGTATGGGTTGTCGAAACTGTATGTGATCTGGGCGATGCGTCGGCTCAGCAAGAACCTCAAGGAGGAAGGCGTCAACACGATTGACGTCAACTGCACCCATCCCGGCACAGCCAAGACCAGCCTGGGTGAGAGCGATCAGCGACCGTTCCTCATGAAGCTGCTGTTTGCGGTCTTCGTACCGTTGTTCGCCACCACCGCAGAGAAGGGTGCGCAATCGACGATCTACGCTGCCACCTCTCCCGAGATCGAAGGCTCCTCGGACCGCTACTACGGGCCGAAGGGTTTGGAAAAGGTCAACGAGCGCTACTACTCCCCAGCCAACGAGGACGCGGTCTGGAAGTACTGCATGAAAGTCCTCGCCCCGTACTTGATCACGGCGTCCTAGAGAAGCAGTTCGGCACCCATCACATCGGACACTTTTGCCTTACCGCCGGACTGCACGATGCCCTGACGGCAGCTGGCGATTCCCAGGTGGTGCTGGTCGCCTCCGGAGCGCACAGAGAAATGGGTGGCAGATTGGACGGACGGTGGCCCTTGTCATGGGTGCTGGGCCAATGAATTGGCGTCGGGTACGCATGATTTTCTGCGACGGAGGGTCTCGGTGGTGATCAACAACGTCGGAGGGTCGCTCGACGATGCGAATGCCGACACGTCGGTCGCAGAACAGCCCCCCGACGAGCTGACCTCGTTGGTGGCGGCTGTAGCAGATCACCGTGCCGTCGCGGATTGGAACGGCGCAGGGCCAGCGGGGGGCCTCGAGGTACTGGACACCGCATCTACTGAGCTGTTCGCGTGATTGAGGCAATGGCGCCAGATACTTGTGATTCCTGAGAAGGTTGACGCACAGACCCGGAGTGCGAGTGAGTTCGATCTCAATAGAGGAGGCGTAGTGAAGGTTGCGGTTTTCGGAGGTAACGGACTGGTCGGGGACCGCATCGTCAAAGAGTGCCTGCAGGCGCCCGACGTGACGGAGGTCCTCGCTGTCACACACGGAATCCTGGACATCGGATACTCGAAGCTGCGCACGGTTGTGAATCACGATTTCGACGACCTGGACCCCATTGTCGACGAGTTGGCCGGAGTGGACGCGTGCTTCTGGGCACTGGGCTTGCGCGATCATCCGGTTGACCCCGTCGCACTTCCTCAAGCGGTGTGGACGCCGCGGAGTACGAACGTATCACCGTCGACTACACGGAGGCCGCTGCCCGGGCCTTGACCGAGGTTAACCCGGAAATGACGTTTGCGTACATCTCTGGCGCAGGCACCGACAGCACCGAGAGCGGTCGATTCCGCTGGGCCCGGGCAAAGGGCCGCGCCGAGAACCTGGTCATTGCCGCCTTCCCCAACGGATATGGCCTGCGTCCCGGTTTCGTCCGTCCCGTTCACGGTAAGAAGCCACGCAACACCGCCTTCCGCGTGTTCACGACCGTTGTCGCCCCGATTTCGCCTGTCCTGCAGCGGCTGCTGCCAGGTCTCGTGATCAGCACTGCCCAGATCGGCCAGGCTGCACTAGGTTTGGCACGGCATGGCTTTCCGCGGCGGGTGTTGGAGAACCGTGACATGCTTGAGATCGCGTCGGCCGCTCGGGAGGAGGACTAACGACGATGAACAGTAGTATCGCTCGAGCCACGGCAACAGTGGTTGCGGTCGCCGCCGGGGGCGCTGGTGTGGGTTGGCAAATAGGTGCTTCCGGCTCTCGGCGCCGCCCGCCCGCGTGCGGGCGGAGAGGGTAACAGGCTCGTCGCAGTATTCGTCATCGGCTGCCCGGCCGCTGGCTTGCAGGCGCGGTCCCGTGACGAGTACCCCGTGGCTGCCGAGTTGCCGCGTGCTGGGCTGCATGTCACCTGGTATGGGCACGCCATCGCGCGTTGGAGATCGAGGGCAGCCGCACCTCTTCGATTCTGCTTGGAGTGAGCGCGTCCCTTCGTCCCTGGTGGGTCCCAGGCGACTACACCTCAACTCGATGGCTGGAGGACCTGCCACCGCTCGATGCCATGGTCGTTTCTCGCGACCACGACGACCACCTCGCCGCTTGCACTTTCCGCGCTTTGCTCCAGCATTCTGCGCCGCTCGTCGTGCCGGTGGGCTTCGGAGCGCATCTCAAGCACTGGGTGCACGAATCGGATAGTCCAGCTCGACTGGCGCGAGAGCCGCACGATCGCAGGCATCCAGCTCACCGAGGCTGCGGTGCGCACTCTCCCGGTCGAGGAATACGCGGAGCAGCACCCTGTGGACTTCCTGGGTCTCACCAGCAAAGAGACACGCGCGCCGTCTATACGGGTGACAGCGGCTACTCCCAACTATGCCACTATCGGTGAGACGTACGGACCCTTCGACGTCACGCTGATGCAGATCGGAGCACACGGATCCAGCTGGGCCGATATCCACAGGACACCGGAAACGGTGGCCGCGCATCGTGAACTCTCCGGCGAGCTAAGAATCCCGTCGCATGGGTCGACCTTCGATCTCGTTTGAGCAACTTGTCAGAACGAGCGGAATGGTGACCGGAAGGATCTGCTGTGCAGCAGGTTCGACTGGCAGTGCCACGGCAGGGCGAACTGTCGATATCGACGACCAGCCCCGCGTCGGTGTGTGGTGGCGACAGTTGACCTGAAACAACCCGCGGGTCATCCAGATCGAGCGTTCCGGCTGACGCCTGATCGAGGAGGGAGGTGTCGCGATCTATGCTCTCGCCCGACGACACACCACGTCCGATGGACGCTATTTCCGTGGTTAGGTAACCGGTTTTGTGCCTACTTCCGGGCCCCGACGGCGGGACTGCACGTCCCGCCGCACGTCCGACGTCCTCGTGTTTCGTCGGGCTCCCGTGATCAGTCGAGATCAGCGAGGTCGAGGACGAACCGATAGCGGACGTCGTTGGCTTTCAGGCGGTCCAGTGCCTCCTTGACAAACGAAGACGGGACCACCTCGACGTCGGGGTTGATCGCGTGCTCGGCGGCGAAGGCGAGCATCTCTGCGGTAGCAGGAAGTCCACCGGTCGCGGAGGACGAGAGGCTCTTCCGGCCGATCGGAAGGAGTAGATTGTTGACCGGGATTTCCCCAGGAGACCCCGAGAAGGCTGAGTTCGCCGTCCATGTCCAGCGCGTTGATGAACGGGTCCAGCGCGTTGATGAACGGGTCCAGGTCGTGAGTGGCAGGGATGATGTCGATGATCAAATCGAAGTTGTCGGTGACGCTCCCCATCTGTTTGTCGTCGGTGGTGAGGACGAAGCCGGTGGCTCCGAGCGATCGAGCGGTCGGTTCTTTGCCCGCGGTGCGGCTCAACACAGTGACCTCGGCGCCGAGCGCAACGGCAAATTTCACCGCCAGGTGTCCCAGTCCACCCAGGCCCGCCACGCCTACTCGGCTCCCCGGTCCCACTCCCGCCTTGCGCAACGGTGACCACACTGCTCGGACGGGCGCTGCTCACCTGACAGGTATCGATTCCTGTTTCACTGCTACAGGTTTGGCAGTATCTCGGATTGGGGCAGTCAGTGTGCGTCGCTGGTATTCGTAGAGGTGCTCTCGAATCCGCCGTCGCCGGCGCCATCGATGACGCCCTGGTGTAATTGATGATCGGGATTTTCGGTTCGCGATCGCGATGGTGTTCCGGGCCTCGTAGTGGGGCAGGGTTAGGCTGCCCAGCCTGCGTCGACCACCAGGGTTTGGCCGGTGATCGTGCGAGCATCGTCAGAGGCGAGAAATGCGATGGCACGGGAGATGTCGTCTACATCCAGACGTCCCTTCTCTCCGGTGAACAGGTTCGCCTCGCTGTGGCGAGCGAATGCTTCGAGAGGGTCCTCCCCAGCTTGCCCAGCCAGGCCCGTGATCATGCCGGTGTAGACCGATCCCGGGGCCACTGCGTTGACGTTGATGTCCCACTCCGCCAGCTCGCGGGCCCAACTGCGCGTCGCGAGGATGACACCGCCTTTGGCTGCGGCGTAGTGCGAGGAGTAGGCCACGGCCTTGATCGCACCGGCGGACGCCGTGTTGACGATGGATCCGGCACGTTGACGTTTCATCACAGGCACGACTGCGCGGGTGACGTTGAAGACGCCCTTCAGGCAAGTGTCGACGACCACGTCTAGTGTGTGGTCGGTCATCTCGTCGATGGCTTCGATGCGAATCGTCCCGGCATTGTTACAAACTATGTCGATTGTTCCGAACCGCTCCACCGACTGATCGACGATCTCGCGCATCCGGTTCGAGTCCCGTACGTCGCCCTGCAACGGCAAGATGTCGCCACCCTCTGCGCGGACTGTCTCGACGGTGGTTTCCATGTCGGCAGCGGTGGCGTTCGGGTAGAACTCCTCGACATCGGCGAGAATGTCGACCGCGACGATGCGTGCACCTTCGCGTGCCAGGTACTTTGCGTGCGATGCGCCTTGTCCTCGCGCCGCTCCGGTGATCAGAGCTACCTTGCCGTCGAGTCTCATCATCGAGTTGTGTCCTTTACTCTCACCGACTGAATCAGGCGTTGCCAAATTTGGGCGACATGAGTGATTGGGTGTCAATTCTGGTGCGATAGAGAGTGATCCCTAGAAGCCTTGATCAGATCGGCGGCGCGCTCGGCGATCATAATTGCGGCAGCGTTGGTGTGTCCGGTGAGTTGTGTCGGCATGACCGACGCATCGATGACGCGCAGTCCCCGGACCCCGTTCACTCGCAGCTCCGGGTCGACGACGGCCTCAGGGTCGGTGCCCATCTTGCACGTGCCGATCGGGTGGAACAGGATGCCGGACCGCGCGCGCAGCCACGTCGCCCACTCCTCGTCGGTCTGTACGTCGCGGCCGGGCAGGACCTCCTCGGTGACGAAGTTGCGGAAAGCCGAAGCCTCGACGATCGAGCGTGCCTCCCGGCCTGCATGAGTCATCACCGCGATGTCGGCATCGGTGAGCAGCTTGTGGGCGATGACCGGGACATCGTCAGGAGAGCTCGAACGCAGCGCGACGGTGCCGCGACTGTGGGGGTGGCATGCCTCGATGCCGATCGATACCGCGGGGTAGGGGAGTGGCTTCGACGCTCCGAGCAGGAGCTCGGGGCCACGCTTGCGCACGCCTGGCTCAATGCCGAACGGGCCGAAGTACAGTTCGTAGTCCGGTTGCGCGTGAGTCTCGTCGACCTTTCCGTAGACGAACGCGTGAGTCGGCGGCGAGGTTGCCGGGCCGCCGCCGCGCATCACGAAGTCGGCGCCGCCGCTGACGACCCCCTGCACGTTGAGCAGCGTGTTGAGCGTCGGTACGTTGACCTTGAACAGCATGCGCGCCGTCGGGTGCTCCTGGAGGTTGCGACCGACGGCCGGGTTGTCGACCACGACGTCGATGCCGAATTCGCGCAGCCGGTCGGCAGGGCCCACACCCGAAAGCTGAAGCAGCTTTGGCGACTCGATCGCGCCCGCCGATACGAGCACCTCGCGGCTCGCGGTTGCCCGGACGATCCGACCGCGGTGTGTCCGGTACTCGACGCCCGTTGCGCGGCCGTTCTCGATAACCACGCGCTGCACGACAGCGCGAGTAGCCACCTTGAGGTTGCGCCGACGACGGGCCCGCGCCAGGTAGGACCGTGCCGTACTGTGCCGCAGGCCGCGGCGCTGCGACACCTGGACATGACTCACGCCGTCTTGCTCGGCGCCGTTGAAGTCGGGGTTGAATCGGTGGCCAACCTGCTGCGCCGCAGTGACGAAAGCGGCGGTGAGCGGGTGCTTCATCGCGGACCACGACACGCGCTGCGGCCCACTGCCACCACGGAACTCGTCCTCGCCACCGTCGAACCGCTCCGACCGCTTGAAGTACGGCAGCACTGACGCGTAGTCCCAGCCGGTGCAGCCGAGTTTGGCCCACTCGTCGAAGTCAGCGGGGGCGCCGCGGGTCCAGACCTGGCCGTTCACCGAGCTCGACCCACCGAGCACCCGGCCCATCTTCCAGACAGCGTCTGGGCCGGTAGTCGAGGCGTCGGCTTCGGCGGGATACTTCCAGGCGTACTTGAGGCTGATTTTTCGGATGCCGACCGGGACGTGGATGTAGGGGCTCAGGTCGCGTCCGCCGGCCTCGAGCAGGAGCACGCTGACGTCGCGGTCCTCCGTCAGGCGGTTGGCGAGCACACAGCCCGCCGAGCCCGCACCGACCACGATGTAGTCGTACGTCCTCATGTCGTGTCTCCTTCTGCTGATGGCCTTGAACGGTGCGCCTCTGAATCACGGACTCGCGTCAACTTCGGCTAGCGGATCGCACAGTTCAGTTCACTCTAATATCGTATTAATCGGTGGTTTGCGGCCTGTTGCACACTCGCATGTGGATGCCCTGCACGCGGGATGTGGCAACCGACTCGCTAATCAGCATACTCTTTATGGCCTGGCGATAGATTGAGTGGCTCTCATCTCGTCTAACTCGTCGGAGTGGGGGTGCGCCAGGCGATGCTTGAACGGTATCTCGGTAACGCCGCACGGTGGCACTGGGCCGGCTGACGCGGTCGATGGATGGCCTCCAGAAGGAACTTCCTCTGCTGTGTTAATGCCATTGTGGTCCGCTGGGTACCGCTTCTTCGAGCAGTCGACAGCGTCCGACTTGGTGGCCCGTCACGAGGACTGGGCACTGTCGGTGAGTCAGTGGCGGTCGGGTCGGCCATCCGGCCTACTCGTTCGACCGCCGGGCGGAAAGGACGTCGTCGACCGTGCGGCATGCGCTCGATAAACCGCTGCGTATTCCCGCACGTACGTGTACAGCGATTCTCGGCCGTGCACTCTGTTCGTTCGTCGGACGTGCCACGGGCTGTGTCCGTTCGCGATGGCGGGGGGCGGGAAACCTGGCGATTCGTGAGGTTGGCAACGGAAAAAGTCGCCTCTTACTTGCGTTTTCGGAAATGACCGATTGGCGCGAGCAGTCGCAAAGGTGGCTCTCGGAGGGAGATCCATGCGGGGTGTTGGAGCTGTGGTCCTCGATCGTGTGGTGTGACGGAACCCGCCATGACCGTTGCGGTGTGACCTAAAAGAGTATACTTTGTGGGAGGTGGCCTCGCGTTCCGACGGTGAACTGAATCCCGCTGAGAACGCCGCCACCGAACGCAGTGCTTCGGCGCAGGCTCGCCCGAGCGGATTATCGACGACACGTAATGCAGTCACAGGAGGAACGAATTGTCTACTTCGTGGAGCACACCACTTGTGCACGACCGCTTGGTGGTCACGGGAGCCGGATCCGGTATCGGGCGAGGGGTCGCGCTGGAGCTGGCCGAGCGGGGGGCGACTGCCTACATCCTCGGCCGACGCAAAGCCGCGCTCGACGAGACCGTTGAGTTGGCGAAGGGCAAGCCGGGCCTTCTGATCCCAATGTCCTGTGACCTCACCGACCGCGAGTCGGTCGACGCCACCTTCGACACGATCGAGGCGGAGGAAGGGAAGCCCATCCAGGCGCTCGCCCACTGCGCCGCGAGCGTTCGATATGAACCCGCTCGTGAGATCACCTTCGAGACGTTTAAGGCCGTGGTCGGCACCACGCTGTTTTCTGCCTTCAACGCCTTGCACCGCTGGGCCCTACCGCTGCTGGATGTCGACCTCGACGGTGTCGCGGTCGCGCTCACCAGCTCGGTGGCTCATCGCGGCACGCCGGGCGTCGCCCACTCCTCTTCGGGCAAGTCCGGAATCGAGGGCTTCGTCCGTAGCGCGGCCCGAGAGTGGGGCAAGTCTGGCGTCCGGATGAACGTGGTCGGCCCCGGCCGCTTTCCGGTTGAGAAGTCTAAGGACATGTGGGAGAAGTTCGATTCCGAAAGCCCTGAGGCACTCGCCCGCACTGCCATCGGCCGATTCGGTGAGATGCACGAGATCGTCGGCCCAATCATGTTCATGCTGAGCGAGGCCGCGGGCTACCTGACCGGCGAGGTCCTGCACGTCGGCGGTGGCGACCGCATCACGCCTGGCGGTGGCCCGCCCGCGCGTTACAACAAGCCCGAGGATCCGGGCACGCGCCCGTAGAGGTGGCTCAGCGCGACAGACGAAGGTGGCCAAGGACTGTGGGTAACTCGTTTCAACAGGTGGAAGATCGCACCATGAACAAGCCGCTGCAAGGCGTCCGAATCCTCGATCTCACACATTGGTGGTCCGGTCCGGAAGCGACGCTCGTGCTCGCTGCGTTGGGTGCCGATGTCATCAAGATCGAGGCCGTCCAACGGCCCGACTCTGCGCGTGCCCTGAGGGCACGAGATATCGATACCGATCCCTACTGGTTTGAGCGTGGATCGGTCTACAACGGTGCGAACGCCGGCAAGCGCGGCATCACCCTTGATCTCTCGCGCCCTGCGGGCAGGGACATCTTCGTGCGACTCCTGCCCGATGCCGACGTGGTGATCAACAATTTCTCGGCCAGGGTGATGTCCAACCTCGGGTTTTCCCACGAGGATCTCGTAGCGCTGAATCCGCGGCTCGTCACGGTTGACATGACGTCATTCGGTCTCACCGGTCCGTGGCGCGATCTGGTCGGATTCGCGTACGTCTTTGAGCAACTCAGTGGTGCCGCTGCGTTGACCGGTTATGAAGACGGCCCGCCGGCCACACTGGGCGGCGCGTCCGATCCCACCGCGGGGTATGTCGGTGCGCTCGCGGTGCTTGCGGGCCTGGAAGCGCGGGACGCGACCGGTCGGGCCCAGCATTTCGACATCTCTCAGACTGAGGCCATGGCGGCGTTCCTGGGTGCCCCCATGATCGAGGCCCAGGTAACCGGACGGGAGCCTGAGCGTCGTGGCAACCGCCACCCGGAATGGGCGCCCCACGGCGTGTACCGGTGCGAGGGCGACGACGAGTGGGTCGCGATCGCCGTCCGGGACGACGCCGAATGGTCTCACCTTGTCGAGGTGCTTGGCCGGCCCGAGTGGGCACTCGACGAGCGGCTGGCGACTCGCGCGGGGCGCAAGGCGCATGAGAACTTGCTCGACGAGCGCATCGACGACTGGTGTGCCAGTCGTGCGAAGGAGTCGGTCGCCGCTGTCCTCTGGGCAGCCGGGGTGCCGTCCGGGGAGTTGGTCGACGCCTTCGAACTGGAGTCCGAGCCGCAACTTGTTGATCGCGGGACATTCCAGTCGATGGCCCGAGAACCGATCGGGGACATCGCTGTACCCGTGGTACCGCTGAGGATGTCTGGCACGGATCTGAGTTTCACCCGCCCGGCTCCGCGCCTGGGCGAACACACGGGCGAGGTGCTCCAGGAACTGCTCGGGCTGACTGACGACGATCTCGCCGACCTTGAGGAGGCTGCGATCATCGGCACGGCGCCAGCCTGACCCCGCGAGCGCCGGCACGCCCACCGGCAATTGGAGGGCCCGGTGACAAGTTGGCCTCCGGGAATGTGGCATTCATGCCCAAGCTTACGGGCCGTAACTGAGGGTGCCGATCTACAGGCGAATCGACGGGCCTGGCTCGCCTGGTACTGGGCTAGGGATCATCAATCGCAATGGAAACGCCTATAGCGCAGGATTTACTAGCGCGTCGAGCGCGATGGGCAGGAATTACCTGGCGTGGTGTCGGTGTATTGAGTACACTCCTTTATGTGGCGTCGGCCACTGTTTTGACGGGATTGCTGTACGCCCGGAGGAGTTCGCGGGTACCCACCCAACATGGCCTAACCGACGAAGGCAGATTCGAATGGCGCATGAATATACGAAGCGGGAGAACAGATGAGACCTGGAGCGCTGCACAGAATGCGAGTGCTGGACCTAGCCTCGGACATCTCCGGCTCGTACGCCGGTCGCCTCCTCGCTGACCTTGGCGCCGATGTCGTCAAGGTCGAGGATATTGCGCGCGGTGGCGACGAGACGCGTGGGCAGGGTGGCTCCGGAGCCGAGGCGACATTCACGTACTTGAACCAGAACAAGCGCAGCATTGGTCTTGACCTGTCGACCCAATCCGGGCGTCAGCTGTGGCGGCGTCTCATCGTCAGAGCGGACGTGATAGTCGACTCCGGTGATCCGGGCGTACTGGAACAGGCGGGGCTGGACTTCGCTGAGGTTGCGGCGGCCAACCTCAATACCATCCTCGTCTCGATCACACCGTTCGGGCCGGACGGCCCCTACCATGGTCGGCCGGCGACCCCGTTGACGATCGCTGCGCTCGGCGGATTCCTGAAGTCCCTTGGAGATCGGGACCGCGAACCATTGTCGGCAGGATTCCCATTGGTCGAGTACCTCTCGGGTGTGGTGGCGTCAATCGGAGTGGTGGCCGCATGGCGTTCGGTCCGCAGCGGTCACGGCGGTCAGCGAGTCGATGTCGCCCAGCAGGAAGTCGCGCTACGGATGCCGTACTACCCGTCCGTCGCCGCCCGTGTGGGCCATCCGACCGAGAGACGGACGCCTTTCCCCATGTATGTGCAGGCCATCAACGGGTACGCCGCTGTCAACGCGCTCTCGGCGACGCACTTCCGCGACGCCTGCCTGTACATGGGGCTCGACGACGTTGCCGACGACCGTCGACTCGCGGCAGACTCGGCGCTGCGAGGTGAGGTGGCTCCGAGGCTGCAGAAGCGGATGGACGAGTGGGCACTAGACAAGACCCGCGAAGAAATCTTCCACGTCGGACAGGCCATGCGAATCCCGACTGGCATCCCGTACACGCTGCGTGAGGTCTCCACTGAGGACGCTTATCGTCAACGTGGCTTCTTCCGGCCCCTGCAGGTTGGACAGCGCATCGTCCAGCAACCGGTGGGTCCGATCAGCGGATCGAGTGCAGCGCGCGATGTGTGGACTGCTGCTCCCGGTCTCGGCGATCACACGGACGACGTCGTTGGCGAGTGGCTCGTGCCGTGATGGCACCATGAGAAACAATGACAGCGTTAATCGCTTCCTGCGGAAGATTTCTGCGCTGATTCTTGGGGTCGCGAGATACCTCCCTCACGCTTAATGAGGAGCCAATTCCTCTGACGAGCTTCCCACCGGCCATGCTCAGTCAGCCCGGCCCGTCGCGGATTGCCTTGTCATTGGCGGTATTGCGGCCGATCCCTGCCGAGGGCCAGACACGCGACGAAGCCAGCCCCAGTACCGGCTGCTGAACGCACCGTGACCGATTCGTCGGTCGACTCGAGCGTCTCGATCAGGTTCCCCTTCGCCTTGACGACGTCGAGGCCGAGCTGGAGGTCCGACATCACCCTCACGACGATCATGCCTGGGCCTGTGGTCGCCAACCTGGGGGCCAACAGTGCCCGGCAATACAGCTCGCCGGGACAGCTATCGCTAACGGCGGCGGCCATGGCCGCCTCATCTCGCCGAACGACGCGGTCCGTGGCGTTGTCGCCGGTCAACGCTGCGTGACAACACACCCGGACCAGTGGCCCGCGGTCGAGAACAATCCCGAACGAGTCGGCGTGGCGTTCCGGGGCTCCTACACCGCGGCCCCGGGACAGCGCCGTACCGCATCGGCGGCAACCTGTTCTCGAAACCTACGAATCGGAGGAATGGTGGAAGAACTACAGGACCGCGTCGCTGTAGTAACAGGAGCGGGCAGCGGGATCGGTCGCTCAATCGCGCTCGCCTTGGCAGGTGAGGGGGTAGACATCGTCGTCGCCGACGTGGACGGCGATGCCGCGATCGCGGTGGCCGACCAGCTGCGAGCTGTGGGTATTCAGTCGATCAGCCTCCAGGTCGACGTGGCGGACCGGACCGCCGTGCTGGAACTGGCTCGTGTCGCCTACGAGCATTTCGGCGACGTCGACATCCTCGTCAACAACGCAGGGGTGAGCCTGCGCCCCTTCCGGGCGCTGTGGGACACCGACTACCACGACATGGTGTGGCTCATGGGCATCAACTTTTGGGGCGTCGTCCACGGCTACGACGCCTTCGTTCCCCGGATGCGGGAATCAGGTGGTCCGAAGCACATCGTCAACACGGCGTCGACCGCAGCCCTGCGGATCACCCCCGGCGCCGGCGCCTACACGGTGTCGAAGTCCGCCGTGTCCGCCTTCTCGATCTGCTCGCGGTCCGAATTCGAACTCGCAGGGGAACCGATCGGCGTGTCGCTGCTCATCCCGGGTCCGGTGCAGACGAACATCGACCAGGGCGAGCGGCACAGGCCGGCATCCGACCGTTCCGAGAACCGAGTTGTGAAGGAGTGGATCAGCTACCTCCAGCACGGTGAGCCAACTGGGGGCGGGCCGCTACCAGGGAACCCGTCCGGGCTGCGAGCCGACCCTGTGGATCCCGATGTTGTAGGCCAGCTCGTCGTCGACGCCATCCGCGAGAATCGGCCGTTCGTTCTCACCCAGCCCGCGCCGGAAATGATCCTGCGGGACCGGCTCGACCAGATCATCACTAGTGGCCGTGACGTGACGTGAAATCTTCGTAAAGGATTGCCAGGCCATGGCTTCTGACGGATGAGTGGGGCCTGCCCCTTCCTTGTGAGGTCGTGATGCCGCCCTCCACATCGAAGGGTGTTCCTGTGACACAAGAGACGTCCTCCGAAGTATTCGTGACTATCGCCAACGCGAACAGGCGCGACCGCTCCCGCCGCCCGGAATGACGGGCGTGGGAGGGACTCTCACTTCGAATCCGACCGCCACGCACTTGAGCCGAGCAGCTCAACGTTGAGCATATGGATCGTGATGTAGCGGTAGCCGATGGAGCGCACGCGTGGGTTCTGGCTTGTTGGTGGGGTGTTGTCGGAGAACCTTGAGTATTGCGTTCCCGAGTCGGAGCTCAGGCATGACAGTGGGAGAGGATGCCACGGTAGAAGCGCAGGGACTCCCTGCGTCGGCGGTGTGAAGGCCGTACTCGATGGCGTAGTCGGCGGCAGTATCGAGTTGGAGCCGCCCAGGCCTGCCTCTCTGTCGGTGAGTGGTGGGACGAGCTCGGCCTCAGGGTGTCGGTCGAGGAGGGTGCGCAGACGAGGTCACAGACGCGAACGAGCACCCGACCTCAGACCAGTGCCGAGGTGAGTACCCGCGACCCACCGCACGTCGGGACATCGGTCGACTACGGCGTCGATTGCTTCCTGGAACGCGCTCGACCGGGACACACGTAGGCCCTCGCCGTCCAACAGCCTGGCGACCCTGAGATGCGTCGACGCACGATCCAACCCACGTTAAGTGTACTTATTAACGATCTCAAAGTTAACGTTGAGTGGCCTGTGACACAAGATTGTGGTCCAATCTGGAACTGGAGATGCACTACGGGAGTGCATGCGCGGGAGAGGGGCAAGCTGAGAAGTAGTCGGAGATCGGCTCACGAGGGCGCAAATGGCGATGAGGAAGCGCATGGCGATCCGTCTCGTACGGCCTTGACAGACTCGCCTAATTAAGGCGTCTAAAAGTCCTGAGGCTCGTCTTCTGGGTGTCGTATGGTGGAGAGCAGGAGGAGCGTTGGTGTACCCCGACCCGTGTAGCGACGACGCAATGCGCGAGATGTGGGATCGGGCGAGTATCCGGAACCTGCTGGCGACCTACTTCATGGCGCTGGATCGCCGCGATCATGCGGCCGTCTTGTCCGTCTTCGCCCACGACGCGAACCTGTCAATGCACGGTGAGCATGTTGCCAGTGGAGTGGAGGAGATTGCCAAGTTCTTCTCCACTGGAGCAGGCACTGGACGGCTCGGCATCGAGCGGAAGTCCATCGTGTCGATGTACCACACGATGGGCACGCACTATGTCGACTGGCGAAACGAGACCGCGTCTGCTGAGACGTACGCCGTGGCCTATGTGTGTCACCGCGCTGAGGGTGGCGAGTTCGTCGCTGTGCGCGGAATCCGGTACCTCGACGAGCTTCGGCGGACGTCGAGCGAATGACTGATCTCGGATCGGATCCACACCTCGGACTGGTCCGCGCAGCTGCCGTTGACTGAGGTTGTGCCGACTGCATCACGGCTGTCCCGCCGGACATCCGAATCTGAGCGGTGAGATTGTCTTGAAAGGACGCACGAGTGGCTGGATTGCTGGATGGCGTGAAGGTCGTCGAGGCGACGGTTTTGCTCGTCGGCGACTACCTGGGCTCGCTCCTGGGCGACGAGGGCGCGACGATTGTCAAGATTGAGCAGCCGGGAGTCGGCGACTACGTCAGGAAGCTTGCTGCGCAGGTCGCACCCGGCTATTCACCCATGCATCTGGCGGTCAACCGGCACAAGCGAAGTCTCACGCTGGATCCGCGGCGGAGCGAGGGAGCTGACGTCTTCGCCCGCGTGGTCAGCGATGCTGACGTGTTCCTCATCAGCCATGTCGGCGACGTGCCCGCCAAGTTGGGTATGGACTACCACACGGTTCGCGCCATCAAGCCGGACATCGTGTACTGCCGCGCGACGGGGTTCGGATCCTACGGTCCGTACGCCGAGGTGCCGACCCACGGAGGCATGATGGAGGCTCTGGGCGCGGCCCCGGACCTCGTGCTAGACGAGAACGGTCGCGCGGCCGAGGTCGAAAAATCACCTCCGGTGACCGGAGTCGTCGTCGGGCCCCTCTACGGCGCTTACGCAGTCGCGGCCGCGCTGGTGCGCCGTGCTCGCACCGGGGAGGGGGCCGAGATCGACCTCAGCGCATCGGACGCCGTCATCGCATCGTCGTGGCCGTGGGCCGTGGCCCGGCTCAACGCGGGTCTGCTGCAGCCGGCTTCGGACGTGGCGCCGCCGGCCCGCGGCGGACGCGCGACCTCCGCGAAGTACGGCTACTACGAGACCGCAGACGGACAGTTCCTCCTCTTCTGCTGCATCGAGAGGAAGTTCTGGGACCGGTTCTGTGCCCTCGTTGACCGACCGGACCTGACCCTTCGCCACTCCCAGACAACGGTCGTCGACTACGGCGAGGACGACTTCGATCTCATGGCCGAGCTCAGAGAGATCATCGGTGGACGCTCACTGCAGGCGTGGATGGCGCTCGCGTGCGACCACGACCTGCCCATCGGCCCGGCGTTGGGCATAGCCGACGCCCAGCACGACCCGCACGTGACGGCGCGCGAGATGGTCATCGACGAGCACCATCCGGTCGTCGGCACCGTGCGTACGGTCGGCAATCCAATAAAGGTCGACGGAGCCGAGTTCTCAATTCACCAGCACGCTGCTGGGGTCGGCGAGCACACCGACGAGATCCTGCGCGAGCTCGGCTACGGCGACGAGGAGATCGCGCGCCTACGTCAGGCACGTGCAATCTAGGGCCCCATCAGGCCACCGGTCGCGGTCGGGAGACCGCGAAGGTCGAAAGGAAATCGATGAGTACCGCCCCACAGCGCCCAGCCGTTGCCGGACCGCCGTTGGCCGGCATCCGCGTGGTCGATCTGAGCCGCGGAATGGCGGGTCCACGAGCGGCAGGCCTGCTTGCTGACTACGGTGCGGACGTCGTGCGGGTCGAACCGCTCGATGGCGCAACCGACGCCGATGGACTTGCTGTTCCGTACTCGGTCTTCAACCGGGGCAAGCGACGCGTCCGATTCGAGCTCGACACAGCCGAGGGCCGTGCCAGACTGCTGGAGCTGCTCACGAACGCCGATGTCGTGGTCCGAACGTCCACATACGATATCGAGGATCCAACGTGCGCACAGCTGCACACGCGCTTGCCGCACCTCGTGGTGTGCTCGATCGAGATGTTCGGGTTCGGGGACGACGAAGCGATGGGATGTCAAGAGTCACTAGTGCACGCCTACGTCGGGACAATGGCCGAACAGCCAGGTCTGCGCGACGGACCGATCTACCAGGGGCTGCCTTTCGCCAGCGCGGGTGCAGCCTACCTGGCAGTCATCGCCACCGTCGCCGCGTTGCACCGCCGACTGCGCGACGGCCTGGGTCGGCAGGTCGAGACTTCCGTGCTCGATGGAGCGCTCGCTAGCCTATCGATGCTGTGGGGCGACGCCGATGTGCCGATGCCTCCCCGAGTGCCGGGCAGCAAGCGCCTCGTCTCTCGCAATTTCGCGTGCTCTGACGGCGCGATCATCGGAGTTCACTCGGGAGCCGTCGGTGGCTTCGCCCGTCTGATGGACCTATTAGGTCTCTCAAACTTCGTCGCGTCAAGCGGGTCGGTCACCGAGATGGGTGTTCCGCTGCAGCCCGAGGAACGACATCTCCTCGACACCCGCCTTCCGGAAATCTTTGCGACCGAGCCATCCGACGTATGGCTCAAGCGCCTAACTGACGCAGACATCTGTGCCGTGCGGGTGAATCGGGACCTCGATGTCTTCGATGACCCCCAGGTGGCTCATCTGGGTTCGGTAGTCACGGTCGACGACCCGGACATCGGCGTGGTGCAACAGGTCGGACCTGGCCTACGTTTCAGTGAGGCCACCATGAACCCCATGGTGGCGGTGGTGGACGTCGCCGTCGACGACATTGATTGGCAACCCCGCCAATCACCGGTTGCCGGCGAGCCCGTCGATACCTCCCAGGAACTGCTCGCCGGGGTACGCGTAGTCGACCTGGGGGCCTTCTACGCGGGTCCGTATGGTTCCCGGCTCCTGCGCGACCTCGGTGCCGACGTCGTCCGTGTCGAGACCTTTGCGGGCGAGCCCAACCGCGGCCAGGAGACCATCTTCCGCTCAAGCCATGCAGGACTGCGGTCCGTCGCAATCGACTTGAAGTCCGCCCGAGGCATGGAGGTGTTGCACCGCCTGGTCGCTCACGCGGATGCGGTCCACCACACCATGCGACCTGCCGCGGCCGCCCGCCTCGGTGTCGACTACGCAAGCCTCTCAGCCGTCAACGATCAGCTCGTGTACAGCTACGGTCCGGGTTGGGGATCGACGGGGCCTCGCGCAGGCCAGCAGAGTTTCGCTCCGCTGGTTACGGGTTTCGTGGGCGGAGCGTTCGAGGTCGCCGGTGCCTATAATCCGCCGGTCTACCCCTCCGGCAACGAGGACCCGGCCAACGGGATGCTGGGGGCACTCGGAGTGGTGCTCGGCCTCTATCACCGAGCAACCAATGGATGTGGACAGTACGTCGAGCATCCGCAGATCCACGCTGCGCTTGGCCTGATGGCGCATATCGCCCGAAGGCCAGATGGTGAGGTTCTCAACGGAGGACGACTGGACGTCCTCCAGATGGGCATTAGCCCTCTCGACCGCCTCTACCAAACGGCCGATGACGAGTGGATCTGTCTCGCCGTGGGATCGCTGGAGGATGCACGCCGGCTTACAGGAGTGTTGAAGATCGACCTTCCGCCCGTGACGACAATGACCGAGCTCATCGGGAACTCTGCTGTCGGCGTGGCGCTCGAGAGCGCCGTGGTAGCGAGCTGCGCAGAGCGCAGGGCATCGGACGTAATCGAGGAGCTCCGGGCAGCCGGCATCCCGGCGGTCATTCCCGTCGCGTCACACAACGCAGCCGCATTCCTCAGCGATCCCATCGAGATTCGTCGGGGGAGGTCTGTCGAGGTCCCGCATCCCACACGAGGTCGTGTCCGATTCGTCGGGGGCTTGGTGCGATGCAGCGATGTCGCGCCGCCTCAGTGGCGTCTGGAGCCTGGGCTCGGCGAGCACACGCACGCCGTACTATCCGAGATCGGATACGACGACGCCGAGATTGAGGAGTTGCGTGGCCTCGAAGCGGTTCGAGGTTGAGTCGGCTCAGGCTCTCGTGAGCGCGATGGTCGTTGCGGCCACAAGCGCGCCCTCTTGTCCGTCCAACCGGGCCTCGCGCCGAGCGGGGCAGGGTGTCCGTGACCCCACGAGGACGATCTTTCGTCACACACCAGTTCGGTCACCGCGTTTCAGAATTGTGCTGAAGCTGATCGGTTAGGGGTGCTGGACCCGGCTCGCAGACCAGCTCTACTCCGCGCTCGACCGATGCGAAGTGTTCTGCCTTCATGGAATCAGGTCTCCCCTTGGGCTTTGGCGCCCCTAGCTGGACGGTGTCCGGTGGATTGTCGCCTCGGTCAGGAGCCTCGCGGGCTGTCTCCGGCTTCGTCGGCGGGCGTAGTCCGGCCGATCGCATCGCATCGTTGTGTGCCAGTAGGCCTCTGGTTGTCAGGGAGAGGGTGCGTTGGACGATGGTGGTGAAGTTGCGATGCATTGCGGCGACGGTGGGATCTTGTTGGTAGGCGGTGGTGAGTGCCTCGCTTGGTTGTGCGTAGGGCCATGCGGCTGCTCCGACCAGCAGCAGGGTCACGATCACTTCTTCGGCGTCGTGGGGTGTGACTTCGGGGAGTGCAGTGGTGATCGTGTCGGCGATCGCGGCGGCGGCGTGTTGGGTGGCGTGTTTGTGGCGGAGGACGATGTCGACGGAGACGTTGTGTTCGAGTACGCCCGACTCGGCGTGCAGGAGGTCGCAGAGCACGGGTCGGGAGGCGAGCGAAGTCGCGATCGCGGTGGTGAGGTGCTCGATACGCTCGGTGAGGGTCTCGGGTGTCGGTTGGGTGGCCTGTCGTTGCAGGTCGGTGACCCATTCGCGCACCTCGGTGTCGAGGACTTCCAGTAGGACCGCTTCGCGCGACTCGAAATAGCGCAGCACGTTCGACTTCGCCAGCCCGACTCGGCGGCTGAGCTCGTTCAGGCTCACTTGGGCGACGGGCATCTCGGTGAGCATCGCCGCGGCCGTGGCGAGGATCGCCTGTCGTCGGTGTTCGCGCTGCTCCTCGCTGCGGGCTCGTTGGAAGTCCATGCCCCCAATGATACAGACCGCTAGTCTTTTGTGTAAAGACCGGTGGTGTGTTAATGTCTCTACCAACGAACAGACCGGCAGTCTTTAAGGAGTTGGGATGAGCTACGAAGTTCCGGACCAGAGCGGCAAGCTCGCGATTGTGACGGGCGCCAACAGTGGCACCGGGAAGGAGGCCGCGCGTAAACTCGCCGGCGCGGGCGCCACGGTGATTCTCGCGGTGCGTACCGTCGCGAAGGGGGAGAAGGCAAAGCGGGACATTCTCGCCCAACACCCGGAGGCGGACGTGCAGGTGCGTCGGATTGACCTGGCCGACCTGGCCAGTGTGAGGGAGTTCGCCGACTCGGTGATCGCCGACGGGCGTGCGGTGGACGTCCTGCTCAACAATGCCGGGGTGATGTTCCCGCCGGTGCGGCACGAGACCGTGGACGGGTTCGAGTTGCAGATGGGAAGCAACTTCTTCGGTCCGTTCGCCCTGACGGTGCGGCTTCTGCCGATGTTGCTGAAAGCTAAGGCGCCGAGAGTTGTCACGATGTCGAGCGGGATGGCTGCGCGCGGGAAGATCGACTTCGAGGACCTGAACTGGACGAGGTCCTACGACCCGACGGGCGCGTACGGGCGTTCCAAGCTCGCGGATCTTCTGTTGAGTCAGCAACTTGCCCGACTGGCGACGAAGAACGGCTGGAATCTGTTGTCGTTGGGCGCGCATCCCGGCAATTCCGCCACTGGTATCGCCGATGCCGGGCCCCGGATGGGTGGGAAGCCGAGTCTGCTGTTCCGTGTCGCGTGGAAGCTCACCCCGCAGCACTCGGCAGAGGCGGGTGCCGACCCGATGCTGTACGCGGCGACCGCGGCGGACGTGAAGCAGGGCGGTTATTACGGGCCCCGTTGGAACCTGGTCGGCAAGCCGGTACCGGCGAAGTTCACACCGAAAGGCCAGGACGAGAAGGTCGCCGAGCGTCTCTGGAACGAAAGCGAACACCTCACAGGTGTCACCGCCGTCTGAGCCGGACCCGGGGCAACGCCCGCAACTGCTATGGCGCCTGATGCGGCCAATTCGCCCCACCGAGCCTGCCCGGCGGCCACACCGAGCCCTAGTCAACCGAGACCCTCACCCTGACATCACGCCATCCTGCTCCGCCACTGGCGGAGACCACACGGCGCATGACGGCAAAAACGATCGCCGACATCCAACCCCTTGAAAGGAACTACGACTCATGGCATCACTCTCTGGCAAGGTCGCCATCATCACAGGCGGTAGCAAGGGCACCGGCCTTGGCATCGCCAAGGCCTACGTCAAGGAAGGCATCGCAGTGGCAATCACCGGCCGCAATTCCGAAGCCCTCGCATCCGCGAAGACCGAGCTGGAGCACCTCGTCCCTGATGCACAGGTGTTAACCCTGGTCGCCGACAACAAGAACCACGACGTCCCGGGCCAGGTCGTCGCGCAGACCGTCGACAAGTTCGGTCGGCTGGACATCCTCATTAACAACGCCCAGGAGTTCCGCACTGGTAAGAGCGTGCAGGACATCACTTGGGACGACATGCAGGCCACCTTCGAGTCTGGATTTTTCGCTACCTGGCGGTTCATGACCGCCGCGTACCCACACCTGACGGACACCGAGGGCACCGTGATCAACATGTCCTCCGGCGCCGGAGTGCAAGCCGTCCCGAACCACGGCGCATATGGCCCGAACAAGGAGGCTATCCGCGGTATCACGCGGATTGCAGCCAAAGAGTGGGGCAAGGACAAGATCACCGTCAACACGATCAACCCGTACGTCGCTTCGGCCGAGTCCGAGCGTTACGAGAGGGAGTTCCCCGAGGTGATCGCAGAGATAATGAAGGGCATCGCGCTGGGCCGTATCGGCGACGCCGAGACTAACGTCGGAAGCCTCTGCGTCTACCTCGCCACCGAGGGTGGAAAGTACATGACCGGAGCATCCTTCGACGTCGACGGCGGCGCGTTCATCCGGCCCTGACCCATGGGGGCCGGGCTCTCGCGCTGCGGTGCCCGGCCGCCAATAGGCTCTTGGAGGACCCCTCCGGAAACGTCGCGGTCTGTAACGTCGATGCCAGGCAGAAAATCGAGCGGACATCACCCCGGAGGAGAATTTGGACTCCGTTGCTCTCGGTAACTCCTGCCTCAGCCCAGCCGGATCGCGCTGGGCTGCACGGGCATCTGCGATTCGGGCTAGGAGACGCTCTTGGCTGTGCGCTCGGCGATGAAGGCGCCCAGCCCGCATTCCGCTGCGCGGTCGTGAACGGCATCACCTCGCTGGGGATTGCTAAAGTCCGCGCCGATTTAACGGTCGAATGTCGTCACAATGCCATTGCCGCGCGTGCTCCCTCGATCGTCGCGTGCATGATTCGGCGTGGCGCGAGTGCGTCGCCGACAAGCTCGAAGGTCATGCCGATGGCTGCCAGCATTCGGGCGAGACTGTCCTCGGCGGCAGCTCCGCACGCGGCGACGATCGAGATGTCGGGCTGCGTCCACCGTTCGTTTGCGAACGTGTCAACCATCGTCGCGCCGTTCTCGTCGACTCGCTCCAGTCGGGTCGTCTGTCGTATAACGACGCGCTTGCGTCGGATTCTCTGGAGCAGGGTGAGTCGCGTCGTATCTTCTACGCCGGGAGCAAAATCGGGGAGTTCGGAGATCAGTGTGACGCGATAGTCGAGATCGACGAGGAACTCGGCAATCGACGGAGCTGCGATGGACTGGTCGGGCCCTCCGACCACGAGAACGTGCTCGCGTGTCGGCCGCACTCCCTCCAGGATGTCGCGCACCGAATGCACACCGAACTCCATCAGTCCTGGGACGTCCGGTACGAGGGGTCGGCTTCCCGTCGCTATGAGCACCGCGTCCGCGCCGAATTGACGGATGTCGTCGACGTCGACTCGGTTGCCGAGTACGAACTCAACTCCCAGATGCGGGAGGACGGACTCGAAGTAGGCCGCCTGGTCGAGCAGATTGCGACGGTTAGGGTCACGCGCCAGCAGCCGAGGCGTCCCGCCGATCCGACGCTGCTCGTCGCTGAGGTAGACGTGATGGCCACGAATGGCGGCGATGCGGGCGGCTTCCATGCCAGCTGGACCTGCCCCCACGACGATGACTGTCTTCGGATGGGCCGCAGGTCGGGTCCTCATCTCGTCCTCTCGCCCGCTCGCAGCGTTTACGGCGCAGGTCAGTGGAACGCGATGTCGCCCAATGTGGTGACACTCGGAGAGTCCGAGGCACATACGCACGTGCGTCGTGGTACCGGCCTGCGCCTTGCGTGGAAGATCTGGATCCGCCACCAGTGCGCGAACCATGCCGATGAGATCGGCGCTGCCTTCGGCGATCAGGGAGTCAGCGAGCGCCGCGTCGGCGATCCGCCCGGTGAGCAGCACGGGGACGTCGACCGCGGCGCGTACGGCCGCGGCGACCTCGGCGTTGTAAGCGGGGGGCCGGTACCACGGGCTTACGTAGGCGCTGGTAAACCCGTCACCGAGTCCCGAGTAGCTGCCGCCGCTGACGCTCAAGTACGCGAGGTCTGGCGCCATCACGCGGGCAAGAGCGACGGCCTCGGTGACGGTGATCCCACGACCGTCGCCGAAGTCGTCGTACCCGAGACGAAGGCCGATCGGGAAATCCGCACCGACATGGTCGCGGGCTGCGGCCATAATCGCCCGGACGAATCGGGTGCGGTTCTCGGTGGTGCCTCCCCATTGGTCCGTTCGTCTGTTGGTATAGGGCGACAAGAACTGCATCACGAGATAGCCGTGTGCTCCGTGGATCTCCGCCGCGTCGATACCTGCTTCCGCGATACGCCGGATTCCATGGGCGAAGCTGAAGACGAGCTCCTCGATCTGCTCCTCGCTGAGCGCATGAGGCGTCTGACCGTCGTAGAGGTCAGGCACCGTCGATGGGCCGAGCGTCGGAGAGATGGTCGACCAGTGCTGCGCCGCGCCGCCGTGGGCGACCTGCGCAAATGATCGTGCTCCGTTTTCGCGTAGCAGGTCGGCGCGCTCCCTGAGACGGGGAATGACCAGATCGTCATAGAACGCGACGCCATTCCGCGACGCGGGTGAGGGGGGTCGCCGGTCCCACTCTCCGACCTGTCCGGGCGTGCCTGGCCCGACGGCGTACTGGATCACTCCCTGCGTGCCGGAGATGCCGATCAGTCCAGCTCCACCTTCCGCGCGGCGGGCAAGATAGGTGAGCTCACGCTCGCGCGGCAGCCCGGTGTTGTGGGTGGGACAGACAATCCGATTCTTGACAGTGAACCCGCCGACACGCAGCGGTTCAAACAGTCGTCGCAGTTCAGACATTACCGCGCCCTCCAGTCGGTACCGCAAGTCGTGCGGCACGCGAGCCATATGGTCCCGATCACATTATAGGGTGCACTTAACCCGAGGCTCGATGGGCGTAGCAAACGGTTCGCGCGATCGATTTTAGCTTTGGAATCGGGCTTGTGTATGACCTAAATCGTTGAGTCGAAGAAGGCTTCCGTATCTCACTGAGGGCCTTGTCACATCTATTGTTGCACTGTAACGTTCCCCACATTAAGTGTACTCAATGTGGGGAACATGTGCCGAGGAATCAACCTGCGCCCCGCGATCTGCAGGTCCGTCGCCCCAGGTGTCCTAAGGAGACCTCGGCCTTGTCCTAATCAGCTTTTCGACAGGGAGAATGAGAATGAGCACAAACTCCACGGCGATGAGGCGCGGAATGGTCGCAGCAGCTGCGGCATCCGTCTTCGTAATGGCAACGGCGTGCGGTGAGGTCGGTGGTGGCAGTGATACAACCACGCTGAAGGTCGCGAACTTCCTCGGGTCCGACTCGAGCGTCGCTGGTGGCTTCGCTGCATGGGAGTCTGCAATCACCGAAGCAACCAACGGTGCAGTCACGTTCAAGAACTTCGACTCGGGCTCACTGCTGGGACCGACCGAACAGCTCCAAGGTGTCAAGAGTGGGGTGGCCGACGTCGGGCTCGTGGTTCCGTCGTACTACCCCCAGGATCTGCCTGTTAACAACTGGATTCAAGGCATGGGCGCCGCAGTCAGCGCCTCCCCCGTTCGCGCCTTGACAGGCGACGCCTTTGCTGCCTATCAGTTCTCGGTCGAGAACGAACAAGTACGCGACGAGTATCTGTCGCAGGGCTTGATACCGCTGGGCACTTTCGCAAGCCCGGCATACCACCCCAATTGCAGCAAGGCAGTCACTGGACCGTCCGAAGCCCAGGGGCTCAAGGCCCGTACCAGCGGGAACTTGTGGTCGGCCCCCGTCGAGGCCATGGGGATGACCACCGTGTCCGTCGCCTACGACGAGCTGTACGAGGCGCTGGAGCGAGGCGTTGTGGACTGCGGTATCAACTCCTTCGCAGGGACCTATGAGCAGGGCTTTGCGGACGTCGCGCCACACCTCGTCCCCATCACGCTTCCGCAAACGCCGAATGCCATGTTCGTCTTCAACAAGGATGCTTGGGACAGGCTCGACCCTGCGGTCCAGCAGGCGATCTCCGATGCTTCGAGCGCGCTGATCCGTGGATCGGCCGAGCGTCAGCTGGAGATCGTACAGGAAGGCGCGAAGACACTGATCGGGAAGAAGCTCACGGTCGACGACCCCGGCACCCTGGGCGACATCGCGGCAGCCGCGGCCAAGAAGTGGTTGGCGAGCATGGCCGACCGGGCACCGGACTCCGTCGACAACCCCGCACAGGTGATCACTCAGTACCAGGCGATGCTGGACCACTGGTCCGGCGTCATGGACGAACTCGGCTATCCCGAGCCGGCCAACGTGGACCAGTTCGTCGACGCGTACGTCACCGCCAAGGACACCGATCTCGGCCCGGTATTCGAGCGGCTCGACGCCGAGGTCCACGCGAACCTGGTCAACCCGCGCTAGTACGTCCGAATGCTGTGGCGCAACATCTTTCAGTTTGCGCAGACGCTTAAACCCCATAGCCCAGCGGCCGGAAGAAGGAACCCGTGTCCGAGTTACCCAGAAAGCACAGTGCGCCGCCCACCGGGGGCGTTCTGGATCTCAACCCGGTCGGATTACCGGACGTAGTGGACGCCCCTCAGGGCGCTTTCGAGGAGGTTGACGGGATGTTGAGTCGAGTCATGCGTGGGTCCGAGCGGGTGGTTCTACTCGGAGCCCAGATCGCGGCTGCGGCGTGTTTGGCCATGGTCGTCAACGTTGCGGCGGACGTCGCAGGACGCAGCTTGTTCAACCATCCTGTCGACGGAACGATTGAGATGGTCGCCTACATCTGGATGCCGACAGTGAGCCTGGCCTTCGGCTACGCGCAGCTGCGCGACGAGCAGATCCGCGTCACCCTGCTGCTCGAGTGGGCGTCGTCCAAGGTGGCGAGGATCCTGACCGTCCTAGCCGAGGCAGTCGCTCTGGCGCTTGCGTTGTGGATCTTCTACATCCTGTTGGGCGAGGCGCAGGACTCATACGCGATCGGTGAGCGCGTCCCGAGCAAGCAGTGGATCCCGATCTGGGGCAGCCACTACGTACTCGTGGCTGCCTACGTACTGATGGCGATCGGAGCCGCGCACCGAATCGTGAGCATCGTGACGAAGGTCGAAGACCCGTTCACACCGGAGATCGAGATTGAGGGACGAACGCTATGAGGACCGATACAGACGTGATGGCCACACCGGTCGCCGACGACAAGTCGCCGCGCCGAAGGAAAAAAATCCCCGACATAGTCTTCATCGGGCTGATCCTCGTCGACATCGCACTGATCTGGGTGATGCTCTTCGGCGGAATCACCAATCAGCAGATCGGCATCCTGACAGTGATTCTGCTGCTCACACTGATGGCAGGCGGTCTCCCGGTCGGCTTGTCGATGATCGCGGCGTCAATCCCGGGCCTGTACAGCATCGGCGGAATCAACGTCGTGGAGTCTTCTGTAGGGACCCTAGCCTTTTCCGGCGTGGCATCGTGGTCCCTCAGCGTGCTTCCGCTGTTCATTCTGATGGGCGCAATTGTCGGGCAGAGCGGTATCGGTGAGCTTGCCTACGGTGCGGCAGCGAAGTCGATAGGACGAGTGCCAGGCGGCCTTGCAGTAGCGACCAATCTCAGCGGCGGAGCCATGGCGGCCACAAGCGGCTCGTCCATGGGCATCACCCTAAGCCTCGGAAAGATCGCCATCCCCCAGATGCTGCGGGATGGCTACGCACCGTCTTTGGCAACGGCTTCAGTTGCGATGGCAGGGTCATTGGGACAAGTCATCCCACCCAGCATCCTGCTCGTCGTCTATGCGGGAGTCGCGCAAGTGCCCGTCGGACCAGCGCTTGTTGCTGGCGTGGTTCCAGGAATTTTGCTCGCTGCTGCATTCAGCCTGGTCATCATCATTCACGCATCGGTGAACCCGTCCATCGCTCCGAGGAGCCCAGAGCGGGTCCCGTTCGCCACCAAATTGCGGGCGCTCCCCGGTGCACTCCCGGCGCTAGCCATCATGATCGTCGTTATCGGCGGCATCCTGCTAGGCATCGTCACATCTACCGAAGCTGCCGCCTTGGGTGTGCTGGCAGCACTCGTCATCAGCGTGGTGGTGAGGAAGTACACATCGGTCGGAGCCGCCGCCCGCGGCGGACAGGGCTTCGGACGATTCCTGTGGTCCTCCGCCACTGATGCGGCAATGACGACGGCAAGCATCTTCCTCATACTCGTCGGCTCGCTGCTGCTGACCAGGACCCTGGCGCTCACCGGTGCCAGCCAGGACCTGACCGAGTGGCTTGTCGGGATGGAACTTGGACGCATCGAGTTACTGCTGCTGCTGATGGTCACCTACTTGATTCTCGGCATGTTCCTGGAATCGCTGCCGATGATCCTGCTCACAGTGCCGCTACTTCTCGACCCACTCGCACAGGTCGGAGTGGATCCCATCTTCTTCGGCGTATTCATCATCATCATGTGTGAGATCGGCATGGTCTTTCCCCCGATCGGCTTCCTGACGTTCGTCGTACACAAGGTCGCGCAGGCGCCCAGTGTCAATCTTGGGCAGCGAGTCAGCCTGGGAGCTGTCTTCCGAGGGGTGATGCCCTTCGTTGCCGCCGCATTCGTTGTCCTGTTCGTACTTTCCTTCTGGCCGGACATCGTGATGTGGTTGCCCAACCTTTCGAGCGAATGAAAACAGCGCACATTTATCGTGCGCGATACTGCTAAGGAGCAATCTCATGCCGAAGGCCGAGCTGATGGTCTTCTCGAGCCCAGTTTCGCCGGAACGCGAAGCGGACTTCAACCAGTGGTACGACGAGGTGCATACGCCAGACGTGCTGGCAGTGCCTGGGGTCATTGCTGCTTCGAGACTCGTTGCTTCCGACGTTCAGCCCACGCCTGAACCGTGCCCAGGGGGACATCGCCACCTTGTCATCTACACAATCGAAGCACCGGACCCGCAAGCCGTTCTCGCCGAGATCCTCCGACGCGGTCGCGGCGGAGAGTGGGACATGGGTGACGCCCTCGACCTCGTTGAGCGTCAACCCATCTCCGTGTTGTACGAGACGAATTCTCGCCGCCAGATCGGTGCTCCATAGCCGCGCCGCAAGTCAGACGATGAACAGGTTGCATCCCTGTGCGCCTGCCGTTTCCAGTGAGGAGAAACAATGCCAGGACGCGTCGAAGGCAAGGTCGCATTCATCACCGGCGTCGCGCGGGGCCAGGGACGCAGTCATGCCGTTCGACTCGCGGAGGAGGGCGCCGACATCATCGGCATCGACGTACTCGACGACATGCCTACGGTGCCATACGGGGGCGGAACCGCAGCCGACCTCGAAGAGACAGCCCGGCTCGTCGAGGCGACCGGGCGACGGTTCATCGCATCGAAGGCAGATGTCCGCGACTACGCGCAGATCAAGGATGCGGTCGATGTCGGTGTCGCGGAACTAGGCCGACTAGACATCGTAGTCGCGAACGCGGGGATTCTTTCGCGCCCAATGATGTTGACCGAGATGGACGAGGAGGAATGGGGAATCACCATCGACGTCAACCTCAGCGGGGTTTACCGCACCTGTCGAGCCGCGATCCCGCACATCGTGGACGGCGAGCGCGGTGGATCGATCGTCATCACGAGCTCAAGCGCCGGCCTCAAGGGTTTCCCTCGGTACGCGCAATACACCGCCGCCAAGCATGGGCTGGTTGGGCTCATGAAAAGCCTCGCCCTCCAGCTGGCGGAGAAGTCGATCCGGGTGAACACGCTCCACCCGCTCAATGTCAGCACACCGATGATCCACAACGACGAGCTGTATCGACACTTCGTCCCGGATGTGCCGAACCCGACGCGTGAGCAGTTCGCCGCCGCCGCCAGCCACATGGCGGCCCTTCCGATCTCCTGGGTGGAGCCGGAGGACGTAAGCAACCTCGTCGTCTTCCTTGCCTCGGAAGAGGGTCGATTCATCACCGGCGTGTCCATGCCGATTGATGGCGGCCAGGTCATCAAGTAGACGAGTCCCACACAAAGTCGCGCCGTCCGAAACAGTGCCGAACGACTTATCGGTGGCATCTAGCGACGGCAAAGCAAATCCGAGCATTATGGGTAGCTGCTCCAGCTCCGCATGTCCGATACCACGGCAGCGTTGCGATCGCGCCAAGGGAGCAGAAGTTGAGATCCTCGCTGCATCGTCAAGCCGAGAAGCGCTGTAGGGATGGAGCATCACACTGCTTCTGAAGTCGTCCTTCGTGACAGCGCGAAGGCTGGAGGTCTTTTCGCCGGTGCCGCGTCAGGCAACGTTTGCCTTGTTGACGATCTCCCGCAGCCGTTCGTCGGCCGCGTGCTTGATCCGCCGGATAATGCTTCGGCGGATCAAGCCTGGCCAGGCTCCAGGTCGAGAACGGCAAGTCGTGCTCAGTTGTGTGAACTTGGCGATCTGATCTCCCGGCGTTCGGGCAGGGTGAACGTCTTTGGCAGCCCGCCTTTGCATTTCGGGTACGGCGAGGCGGAACCGTCCATCTTGAGGTTGCGGACACGTCGCCGACTCGGTCGGCGCTGGCGAACGCGACGTCGGCGAGGCGGCCCGGCCCGAGCAACCGGTAGACGGCGTATCTACACCTTGAGTGGGGGCTGCGATGCTGCCGTTGATCCTCATCCCCGCGGCCTCTCGGCACCACACCTCGACCCGTGACTGCGACACTGTCGCCGCGAGAGCGGGTCGGGTCGATCAGCTACGTTCGACGCCGGGAGCTGCAGGTGTGTGACTGTCGGCGATCGCCTTCCTTTCACATCCGTGTATCTGTGTCCAGGGGAAATCCGCAACGCAAGTCGCCTCCCGCTTCGAGCAGGTGCACCCATACTTGCGGGCCGCACCTGCTCGAGCGAACTGTCCAGTTCTGTGACTCCCGGCGATACCGAGGCGACCCCAGCAGGGGAGTGAGTAGTCGAAATGACACTGTTGGGCCAATGGCTCCGAGCCCGAGCCCGAGCCCGAGTAGCGGGAGCTCAGCTAGCAACTTCAATGTCAAGGGTTCGCTCAAGTCGTGCGAGCAGCACGTCCCTCGCGCCACCGAGGAGCTCAGTTGTCTTGGCTCGTTCGCTCCACAGGTGCAAGTCGGTTTCGACTATGTAACCCATACCGCCCCAGAGGATATGGGAAGTCAGGGTTGTGAACTTATAGGCCTCGTTCGCCTGGAGCTTTGCGATCACGAGTTCACGGTCGCTAATGTCACCGCGGGCAAGCGACCACATCGCCTGCAGCGCCGTCAGTCGTGCGGCATCGATTGCGATCCGCATGTCGGCAACGCGATGCTGAACTGCCTGAAAGCTCGCCAGCGGCCGACCGAATTGGTGTCGGACAGTCGTGTATTCGACGGTTTCTTGAAGCACTTGCTGGGCACCGCCGACCATCTCCATGCACTGAAGACCGACCACGACGTTGCTCAGCCACGCCAGCTGGCCGCCAGCGAGGCCTGTGGACTCGACAACCATGTCCGATGAGTTGATCTCAACATTGTCGAACGCCACGCGGCATTGTATGTCGCCATTGTGGGTCCGATGGCGCTTCATCGACAGGCCGGATCGGCCCGGTTCCACGAGGAAACCGAGCGTAGATTCCCCGTCACCGTTGGATGGCACCCGTGCCGTCACGAGGAGTACGTCAACGACGTCGGCGTTTGGGACAAATTCAACGATGCCGCTCAGATACCAAGAACCCGAGCAATTCTCGGCTTCAACTGTTGGTCGAAGATCGCCGGCATTCGAAGGGTTCCACAGTGCGATCGATGCCGAGACCTCACCTGCAGTCAACCGCTTCAACCAGTGGTCGCGTTGCCGTTCTGTCCCGAGTGCTTGAAGCGCGAGGCCGAATGCCATCGTGCTGTAGATCATGGTAGGGCACAACGTCCGCCCCGCCTCCTGGTAAGCGAGACCCAGGTCGAGCAGATCGAGATCGTACCCGCCGACATTTTCACCGAATGGAAGTCCGAAGAAGCCGAAGTCAGCGAGTGCCGACCACAGCCGTTCCGGCCGTCCGCTGGAACCCTCTCCGCGCAGTTCACGTATCAGGCTTGTTGGGCACTCCTTGGCCAGTAGCTGTCGGAGCGAAAGCTGCAGATCAGTCTGCTCGATGGACAATTCGAGGTTCATGCTGGGGTACCTCCGTCACGTTGGCTATTGCCGGCTCTGGTGACTGTCTGTGGTGCGTGACGACCGTATGAGGGCAACGAGTGCCCACGCTGAGCAATGATGTCCTTCATCACGTCTATGGTTCCGCCGGCGAACCGCAGGAGCGGGGCCGTGCGATAGCGCAACTCAAATTCTCCGTGCATGGGTGCGTCCTCGTCCCACTTGCTCAGCTGTCCGTGCGCGCCGACTACCTGAGTCCCGAAATCGGCCATGCGATGTCCGAGTTCGCTCGCGTACACCTTGTTCTCGCTTACAGTGATTGTCGGTGTCTGCTCGGCCTCGATCTGGGACGCGGCTTCCATCGAGAACAGTCGAGCGACCTCGAGGTCAGCCTCAAACTCGGCGAGTCGCCGTCGCACTTCGGGTCGGTCCATCGGGCGGTGACCGTCAAGGCCTGGTCGGGAGCACCATTGCTTGAGGCTGTCGAGTGATCGGCGAAGCTCCCCCTCGTGCATGATCACACCGCGTTCGAGATCGAGGGCGCCGGTGATGTACGACCAGCCGTTGTTCTCCTCGCCGATGAGGTTTGTGTGAGGAACCCGCACATTGGTGAAGAAGGCTTCGTTGGTACGGCGACGTGCCCACGTAATGAGCGGCTTGATCTCGACGCCGGGGGCGTCGAGAGGAACCATGATGATCGAGATTCCGCGGTGCTTGGGCGCAGCCGGATCGGTGCGAACGAGGAGGAAGTCATGAGTCGCCGCGTGGATGCGGCTGTTCCAGATCTTCTGTCCGTTGATGACCCATTCGTCCCCGTCGCGGACGGCCCGCGTGCGGAGGCTCGCCAGATCGGTGCCTGCATCGGGCTCGGAGTAGCCGAGCCCAGTGACTATCTCGCCGCTCGCCATCCCCGGCAGCCATTCATTCTTGTTCTGCAGGGTCCCGTGACGCATGATGGTCGGGGCCACTGACGTTACCGTGAGGTGCGGTCCAGGTACTCCTGCGTACTCGAACTCCCATGTCAAGACCTGTTGCTCGACCGGGCCCATACTGAGCCCCCCGTACTCCTCAGGCCAGCTCATGCCCCACCACCCCTTCTCCCGGACATGGCTTTCGAACTCGCGGTACCGAGGCCCTGGGCCCCACGGTCCGTCGGGACCGTCGTCAAGCCACAGTTCATGGAGCAGTTCAGGGGTTATATACTCGGCAAGAAATGTGCGCACTTCGTCGCGCCATTCCTTCTGCGCCTCACTGAGCTCGAAGTCCATCTGATCTCCCAACTTCCGGTCATTATCGATGAACGGCAGGTATTCGACCGCAGCTCGTCATCACGACGGGGGCCGAATAATAAGTGCACTGAAAGACGCAACGGGCGAGGCCTTCTTCGCTCACGGTCATCGTGATCGCTGCGGTGTCAGGGCCACCAGTGCAATCTGTCGGCCAATTGCCGCAGCTTGGGTTTCATAGTCGTCGACGTGGGGCCGTCCGGCACGCATCGTCGTTATCATCTGCTCGCGTTCCTCGCGCCCGACGATCCGGGCGGTCGTGGCGTACTGGCGGCGACCCACGGTGATCCACGTCCGCTGCTCGGCGCTGAGGTTGAGGACCCAGTCGGGATGCCGGGCTCCGCCGGCGTTCGAGCCGAAGACGAGAAAGGAATCGCCATGCCTGGTATACGGAAGCACGACGCTGCGGAGCTGACCTGAACCGCGTCCAATGGTGGTCAGCAGGAGGGCGGGGGACCATGGAAGTCGTCGAGCCAGGGATACCTGAATGAGAATCGCTGACACTCCGGTGGTGCGCACGAGCCACTTGTCGAACTCCCGGCCCCACACGCCACGCACAGGACGAAGACGCCAGTACCAGCGATAGTGATGTCTACGAATGGCTGCCATAGCGGTCTGTCCTGGTGTGATCGATAGCGGCGAGAAAAAAGTGGTTTTCTGGTGGGCGTCGAGGCGCGCCGCCGTCACGGGGTGGAACTCGCGGTCGACTACCCTTTCATATCAGTGAGTGCACTCTTTTGTCGATGCCTGCTCCTGGTGACTGGCGTGTGCCCGTCGTGGGCGAAGTACCGCAGTGCGGTAACTGGGCTTCGATGCGATTGAGCCAGGAACTGTTTCGTCGGGGTGTACGCGGTCTCCACATTGTTGGCTTCGGTCCAGTCCTCGACCCGTCTGCACGTGAGGGTGGTCAGGTGGGGTGAGAAGTTGTCGCACACGATCGCCAGCCGGACGGACTTCGGGTAGAGGCGGTACAGGTGCCGGCAGAACTCGAGGAACTTCGTACGGGTCTTGGTGGTCTTCGCTGCCCGTACAGCTTGTCGGTGCCCGGGTCGTAGGCGGCGAACAAGGTGCCGCACCCCGTGCGGGCGGGGTGTAGGTCGCGTGTCGCCGGCGCCGCGGCCCGATCCGGGTCCTTATGCTTGCCGCCGCGCTGCGTCCACTGCCGAACCCGGATGCGGCTGCAGGTTCAGCGGCCCGAACTCGTCGCGGCAGAACACGACCTCAGGCTCACCAGCCTCGGGAACGACGTCCCGTCGGCGATCGCGTATAAGTGTTCGGCCCGCGCCTTCTTCACCGCGTAAGCAAACTTCCGAATGGATGGCGAGGGCGGTCTCGGCGCCTTAAGGAACCGTCGGTGTTTTACTTGCCTGCCTGCAGTCGTTAAAGTACCGCAGGCGGGCGAAGGAACCATCGCTATTCGGGTCGGCGGAATTGCAGGCACTTTGGCCGGGTGTACTTCGCGTCGTTATCGTCTTGTCCGTCGTCATCAACTCGGCGCTGCCCGCTTCCTTGGAACTTCGCGGTACGAAAGTGCTCCGCGCGGCAGCACCGGAGAGAAGGGAAGAGCCATGGCCTGCGGCCCGGACTCCGGGAGGCGCGTGGAATGCACTGCGGCTTTCCCAATGCGCGGTGAACCGACGGGGGCCGATCGGGCGGAGGTGCGGTGATGACTGCCGACGCCACAACGCCGGCGGGTTCGTCATTCCCCTTCGTCCTCGCACCGTCGGCACCGACCCTACGCTCCTGGTGCGCCACGGTCCGGGACGTGCTCCGGAGTGAAGGCAGGAGGCTGGTTCTGGTGACCGGCCTTGTCGTGGCGCTGCCGCTGGCGTTGGTGGAGCTGGCCCGCAGTGCGGGGTACTCCGTGGGCACATTGCTTCCCGATGCCCTAGCGATCGGTGACGCGACCGGCGTGCTGGTAGCGATCGCTGTGAGCGCCGCGGTCCTGGTCGTCGTGTGCACGGTGGCGGCGGTCGGCTGGGCGGGCGGTATCCATCTCCTGACCGGTTCGGATACGGCTGGCAAGCCTGTGGGGGTGAAGGACGCCTTCCGTCACGGTCTGGGCCGCCTGCCCTCGCTGGTCCCGTGGACTCTCGGCGTCGCTGTGTTGCTGGTGGCGGGGCTGGCTGCGTTCGTCGTTCCGGGCCTATACGTGCTGTTCGCGCTGAGTCTGTTCAGCTTTCCTGTGCTTTTCGAGCCCGGTGCCAATCCGTTGCGTCGCTCCTTTGCCCTCACACACACCCGGGGCGCAGGAGTACTCGCGAGGTTCGGTGTCCTCGCAGTTGTCGCGGTGGTCTTCGAGAGTGCCCTGAGTCTGTTCTTCGCCGGCGTCAGCTGGGTCCTGCTCGGGCGTACCGGCCTCGGCGCCAGTGGCCACGGGCTCAGCGACGGTGTCATCGACGCGGTACACACCGTAGTCGGTGCTCCCGTGTGGGCTCTGCTTGTGACGGGCCTGACCGTCACATACGCCGAGCTGCGCGCCCAGGAGTCGGAGAAGGACCCCGAACGAAACGCACCGACGGCTGGGCGCGGCTCGCCCCTGACCGCTGCGACCGGACCTGTACCCGGTCGACCGACCAGAACAGAGGAAAGAACGTGAAGGTAGTCATCTTCGGTGGCAGCGGACTTATCGGCAACGGATTCCTCCAGGAGAGTCTGCTCGCCGGGGACGTGCGGGAGGTCATCGTGGTGGGGCGCAGGCCGCTGGATCTAGCGCATCCGAAACTGCGCCAGGTCGTTCATGATGATTTCCTGGACTTCACCGCTGTCCGGGGCGACCTTGAAGGCGCCGACCTTTGCCTGTGGGGTCTGGGTGTCAGCTCTGCCGGTATGGACCCCGCTGACTACGAGCGCATCACCTACGGGTACACCGAGGCCGCCGTGCAGACACTGCGCGAGATCAGCCCGGACCTTACGTTCGTGTATGTCTCCGGCGGCGGTACGGACTCAAGCGAGCACGGGCGCGTCCGCTGGGCGCGGGTCAAGGGGCGTACCGAGAACACGGTCATCGCGGCCTTCCCGAACGGGTACGCCCTGCGTCCGGGCTTCGTGCTGCCCCGCCATGCCGCACGATCCAAGACGACGGCTTACCGCTGGGCGACGGTGGCCGCCGGTCCGCTGGTTCCGTTGCTGCGCGTGCTGCGTCTGGCCCCGGTGCTGGTGACGGATACCGTCCGGCTGGGGCGGGCTGCGCTGACCCTCGCCCGCGTGGGGTATCGGCGACACGTCCTGACGAACCGGGACATCAACGAGGTGGCAGACCTCTGAGGTGTGCCGCTGTTCCGCACGTCGCGAAGACGGTCGGAGCAAGGGTGTCTTTGGTCAGGCTGCCAGGGTTCGGCAGGTTGGTCGTAGGCGTGCTGCGGGTGACGGCCGATCGTGGTGATGGGCTTGGCGGGCGGTGAAGCCGTGGTCGACGCCGTCGAACCGGATAGGTCATATCGACGCCACGACTCTCCAGGGGTGGCGGAGCAAACACCCGGCCCGAACGAAGAAAGGCCCCCTCGCTCTCACCCGAGCGAGGGGCCCACCGCTGGTCCCCGTGGAGTCAGCAGTTCGTCGAGACCGATCGGCCGGCGAACCGGTCGTCGTAGGCGTCGGCGAGCACCCGTGCACAGATCTCGACCGCAAGCAGCTGACGTGGCGTCAGACCGTCCCCGCTGTCGCCGTCGTTCGGGTTGTCGGGCGGGAGGTCGGCAACAGGCGCATGCCTCACCCTAAGCGGCACGACACAGGTCGACACCACAGCCGCAGCAGCCCTGCGGTCAGGGGTGGCAGCTACATTTCCCGAGATCGACTGCCCGCCATCCGGTCACCGTGGCAGCGAGCGGGCAGGAGCGAGGTAGTGGGCGCGACCAAGCGGATCGTGGCCGGCGGTCGGGCGCGTGCGGCGGCGATCGAGGCGGGCGGCGGGTTCGATCCGGGCGGGTTGGCGCTCCTTGAGCCCGACGAGGCGCGGAAAGTGTATGTCGATGCCCGCGCCTCGTTGCTCTAGGTGTTCGAACGAGGTTCCAACTTGAAATACACAGAGGAACCCTCATCGGCCGCACCGCGATTATGGGCCGGTGTTCGAACGGTCCTGGAGTTGACAGCACGCACAGGAACCTTCCGTGTCACGCGCGTCAAGTTATCGACTACACATGTCCAGTCGATCCTCGGATCGATACTGCCGAAGAGATGCCTTGTCTCGCTCGCCTCAACGGCGACCTTTCGACTCGCGCGCTTCATTGCACATAACGCCGTCAAACATGCACTGAAGCAACGGAGTCTGTCGCCGACCAGAGGAATTTGTATGCGTTGGGCCGAGCGTGCCTCATAAGCGGTCCTGCCGTACCAGCAACATGACAGCATCGACGTGGAACATGCAATCGCATCCTCGCTGGAGAGTGCGCCGAGAACCCCAGTTTCGACATGTCCCGCACAGCGAGTTGCCAAGGCTGGCTGCAAGTGCGCCACAACATGGTGTGTTCGTATACGGGAAGCCATGGTTGAGGAACTGGCCGAGCAGGTTCGCGTTCGATCCGACTATCAACGCGCAGGCGCCGCAACATGTTCGCGAAATCTAGATGTTCGGATGTCACCGTGGTCGAGAACGAGCGGCGGGTCTTCCCAAGGTGCACAATCGCATCTTGACCGGTCGACCGAAGCGCCCCACGGGACGGACGCGGAACCGTTTTGTCGTGGTCAACTGTTCCTGCGAGTAACGGTGAGTGCGAGGTCGTGGAGTGCGGATGCCGAGGGTGCGACGCTCGGATGGTCACGACCACGATCGGCTACGCGGTTGCTCCGCCGCAGCGTCGAGGTCGATCAGACGCGTCGGAAGAACGTGCTCGAGGCGCCGTGAACGAAAGCGCCAGCCATCCGGAGTCCGAGCAAACTCGTCGTGGTAGCGGCCGGAGTCGACGACGAGGTCATCACGGCCAGAGAAGTTGGCCTGGCCGATAAATCCGGAGACGGAATGTGCCGTGTCGGCATCGAGGTATGTGATCAGCGGGTTGGCCGGCAGATGACTGAGCCGATGGCCACGCTGACGACGTGTGGTGTAGTCGCCGAAGAACTCGGCAATCATGTCACGCCCTTCGAGGCGGGGATAACCGTTGTCAGAGCTGTCCCAAACACCGTCATCAGTGAACAGGTCGGCGATATCGCCTTTTCCGCCGTCGACGCGATTGCCGTAGGCGACCACCAGCAAACGAATCTCTTCCATGGCGAGGAGGTGTTCGAGCGTTGTCGGACGAAAAGTAAGTGTCATAGTGGGACTCCTTGGCGGACAACCGGTTACCGGTTCGTCTGGACGATTATCGATGATTCGATCTACGTTATCTACGAGGTCGGTGCTGGGGAAGGCGATGAAGAAAGTCCCGGATGTGATCGGTGAAAGGCGTCGTTCTCATCGCCGGCGACCATGTGGCCAGCGCCGTGGACAGTAGCGATCTCGGCGTGAGGGAGCACGCCGAGCAGGTGCTCGACTCCTCGATCACTGACGATTCGACTTCGTCCTCCCCGCACCAGAAGAACCGGCACGGCGAGTCTGGCAGCGCGATGCTCCAGGTCTTCGGTCTGGCGCATGACATCGGATGAGGTAGAGCCCTCGAGTAGACGTGGATCCCAGTGCCAGCGATACCGCCCGTCGTCGCCCTGGCGCAGGTTTGAGAGAAGACCCTCCCGGCGGGCAGGTCGCCGTCGCGACGACCCGTAGGCGGCGACGGCCTCGGCGGCCTCGTCGATCGATGCGAACCCATCCGGTCGCGCCTGCATGAAATCGCGAATGTGTCGCGCACCGTCGGGCTCGATCGCGATCACCACATCGACCAGGATGAGAGCGCGGCCGCGCGCGGCCGGCTCGGCGAGGTAGTGGAGGGCGGCGAGCCCGCCTTTGGACGCGCCGACGAGGACCGGCTGTTCGTTAAAGGCTGTGACCCAGGCGGCTACATCGGCTGCAACGGTCGCGGTGCGATAGTCCCCGTCGGGGGACCAGTCGCTCTCGCCGTGTCCGCGCAGGTCGACGGTAGCGGCGTGCCATCCGCGCGCTGCCATCGATTCGACTGCGGCGTCCCACGTGTGCCGCGTTTGGCCTCCGCCGTGGAGGAATAGGATCGGCGGCCCTGACGGGTCGCCAACGGAGTGGCCGACGAGACGCAAGCCGCTGTCGGTGGTGATCTGCATCGGGCGCTCGGTCACTTACCGATTGTATCAAACAAAGTGCACTCAATTGGGGAATTTAAGAAAGCGGGTGCGGCTGAGTGGGCAGGCGGTTGTATTAATTGAGTACACTGCATTAGTGTGAGCGGCACCACGCAGTCCTGGGCTGGATGGCGTGACGGACCAGCTGATGCTGTCTGGGACGCGACCACCAGAAGCAGCGCCGAGAGGAACGACATGACGACATCGACCACAACGCCGGACGACATCGACGCCGATTTCACCGAGCGGCTTCAGGCGTTCGTCGTGACACGCCTGGTTGAGTCGCTGGGTGACCGCAACCCGGTCTACTCCGACCCCGAGGCCGCCGCCGCCAGCGTTCACGGACGCGTCGTCGCACCGGTCACCGCCCTGATGAGCTGGACGGTCGCCGCCAAGCCGCGCGGCCGTCACGGTGTCGACTCTGCTGGCCGTCGCGTGTTCCGGCTCGAGGGCGCGGCAGCCGGATCGGCCTCCGGACAAACGGAGGCGGAGGCCGCGGCGGCCAAGAAGGACGAGCCGTGGGGTGCTGCCGTAGATATGCGCGAGTTCTTGAAAGCCGAGGGCTACGTAGCCCCAGCCGTCACCAACGGCTGGTTCGAGTACGTGCGCTACCTCGTGCCGGGTGAGCGATTGTCCGTTGCACCGGTCCGCATCGACAAGATCGCCGGCCCCAAGCGCACGGGCCTCGGTCTCGGCTATTTCATCACCACCAGTCAGCGTGTGCTCGACGTCGACGGTGAAGTCGTCGCGGTGATCCGCCAGACGATGTTGCGCGCCAAGCCGTATCCGAAGGAACCGTCGGCGACTAGCGAGACGAAGAAGCAGCCCGCCGCGACTGAGATCGAAGGCGCGTCAACCGACGACTGGGCCTTCCACGCCGACCCCTGGAACCCGAACCTCACCACGGTCGCCGTCGGCGACAACCTGCCGGAACTGATCGTCGACCTCACACCCAGTCAGGTGATCGCAGGCGCGATCGCCTCACAGGACTGGGCACCGGTCCACCACGACGTCGGATTCGCGACCTCGGTCGGCCACCCCAACGTGTTTCTGAACATCCAGATAAGCACGGGCTTGGTCGGTCGGTTCATCACAGACTGGGCCGGCCCTGACGCGCTGATCGAGACGCTCGACATCCGTCTCGGAGTACCGAGCTATGCGGGCGACCTGATGACGATCACGGGGGAGGTCACATCCGTCGAGTCCCAAGGCGAGCGCGATCGTCTCACTGTGGCGGTGAAGGCAACCAACAGCATCGGCGTGCACATCAGCAGCACGGTCACCGTGACCGTGCCCTCCATCTGAATCGCGTCCGCATCACCCAAACGAATCACGAACAGGAGTAGGTCCATGAAGGTCGGCGAACGGTATTGCGCACCGAACGGCTCGAGCGCACAGATCATCGTCATGCGAGCACCGGCGGGCGACGTCGTGATCGAGATAGCTGGCGAGGCCGTCTCCCCGCTCGCGGCAGCGCCCCCGCAGGCAGCCGGCGGGGCCGCCGGCGGCGAGGACGCCCTGGTCGTCGGTAAAAGGTACGTCGATAAGGAGTCCGGCCTGGAGGTGCTCTGCACCGTCGCCGGAGCGGGCCCGCTGAGCGTCGACGGCCGTCCTATCGGGACGGCGGCCGCGAAGCTGCTCCCGTCGAGCGACTGACCGCTGCAGCACCACCTAGCCCCGCCCGACGGTCAGCACTTCGTGCCTCCCGCGCGGCGAGTGCGCCGCGCGAGACCACCGTCCGATTAAGGAACGCCCATGACTCAGATCAGCAACGAAGAGGTCGCCAAGCGCCTCCCAAACGCCTGGATCGACCAGGATAACGTCGAGTTTTTCCGCGGCCTACTGCAGCGCAAGCTGCTGATCAACCGCTGTGACGACTGCCAGCGCTGGCACCAGCCGCCGTGGCCGAACTGCCCAACCTGCTGGTCCGACGACGTCACCCCGACGGAGGTCAGCGGGCGAGGCACCATCCACTCGGTGTCGATCCTGCGGGCCGGCCCGCCGCTGGACGGTGTCGACTATGCCGCCGGCTACCCGGTCGCGGTCATCGAGCTCGAGGAGCAGGAGGGCCTGCGGGTTACGGCGACTCTCGTCGGCGGTGGCGCCGACGAGCTCGGCATCGGCACGCCAGTCGAACTGGCCTGGATCGAGCGTGACGGTGAGCCACTGCCGGCGTTCGGACTGCGGACCGACGCCGCGTGAGCCCCGCCTACCGGTCGAGGATGCTCGACAACACGATGAACATGCGAGGAGAGGCACAGCGATGAAGGCCAGGTACCCGATCCAGGATCAGGTCGCGATCGTAGGAGTCGGCACCACCGAATACTCGCGTGACAGCGGCAAGAGCGAGCTAGGGCTTGTGGCCGAGGCGAGTCGCGCCGCCATCCGTGACGCCGGCCTGACGGCAAAGGATATCGACGGCATCGCGGGCTCGTGGGTCCGCGCGGAGCTCGTGCAGGGCGCACTCGGCATCCCTGCCGTGAACTACTACCTCAACACGATCCTTCCCCCGTTCCAGGGGCAGGTGATCGCAGGTATGAATGCGGTGTTCGCGGGTCTGTGTGAGACCGTGTTGGTCTACCACTCGGGATACCGTACGGCGGTTGCCTCGAGATCGGCTGCGGCTGATCCGTTCCGCGTGCCGCGGCGGTCCCGACTGCGTCCGCTCAGCCCGATGCCGGACACGATCAACGGTACGGTCTGCTACGCGACCTGGGCTGATCGCTACCTGCACGAATATGGGGCGACCCGCGAGGACCTCGGGCTGATCGCGATCAACAACCGTTCGAACGCGGTGCACAATGACCACGCTGTGCAGCGCGACCCGCTGACCATGGAGGGCTATCTGGCGGGCCGTATGATCCGGGAGCCGCTGAACCTCTTCGACATGGACTACCCGGTCGACGGCTCGGACGCGCTGGTCATCACAACTGCCGAGCGTGCCAGGGACTTGACCGACACTCCCGTGCTGCTGCACGTTGCCGTCGACGGCCAGACCAGCCACGCGGTCGAGGAGGATATGCCAGACCTAACACAGACAGGTCTGAAGGCGGCCGCCGACAACCTGTGGGCACGCACCGATCTCTCGCTCGACGACGTCGACGTGTATATGCCCTATGACGGGTTCTCGATCATCCAGCTCAAGTGGTTCGAGAGCATCGGCTACTGCGGTGTGGGCGAGGCGCCGGCATTCCTCAAGAAGCATTGGAACGCCGACGAGAACCGGATCGAGATCAACGGACGTGTGCTGGTCAACCCGCATGGGGGCAGCTTGTCGGAGGGTGCGTCGCAGGGCGCCGGTCACATCCGTGAGGCCGTCCGTCAGTTGCGGGGCCAGGGCAGCGGCCTGCAGGTGGAGGGCGCGAAGACCGCGCTTGTTACGCCGGGAGGATTCTTCTATAACGCAGGCGCGCTGCTTCTGCGCACTGAGAGCTGAGGAGCACAATCATGAGCACGACCGACGATCTCCAGGATTACCTGGACCGCGCCGCCATCGAGGCTGTGTTGGTGCGCTATGTGAACTCCAACGGCCGCGACGACTTCGATGCGATGGCAGAGTGTTTTACCGTGGACGGCGGCATGGGTGACGGCCCGCCCGCCGGCCGCGATGGCCTACGCGAACGTTTCGCGTCAATCCGCAGCCGCTCTTTGCCGTTGTGGCAGGTCGACGCCATCCACCGGACCCAACACCTGCTGACCAACGTCGAGATTCATCTGCGAGGCGACGAGGCTACGTCGTTCTGTGGTGCGTTCACCACGATCGTCGCGACGCGCGACAATCAGGACATCGTCGTTCAGCGTGGAATCACCTACACCGACGACTTCGTGCGCACGCCCGAGGGTTGGCGCATCAGGAAGCGAATCCACGACCTCAAGTGGGAGACCGAGGGCGACCTCGTCACCCGCCACGTCTACTCCTGATCGGGCTGGCACATGAGTGAGAAAACGACGCCGAGTCGGGAGCACGTCGTCGCGGTGGTCCAGCGGTTCATCGATGGCTTCGGCTCCGGCCGGTGGACGGAGTCCGACGTCGTGCTCGGCGCGGTCGCGGACGACGCCGAGTGGTGGATCGCGGGCCGCGGCTCACGATCTGGCGACGTCACGAAGCAGATCATGGCCGAGCGGTTCCGCGGCACCGCCGAGCGCGCGGCCTCGGGCCTCGTACTAACCCCGCGAGCATGGATCGTCGAGGGTAACCGGGCGGCCGTCGAGCTTGCCGGCAGTATGGAACTCCAGGACGGATCGGTCTACACGAACCAGTACCATTTCGCCTTTACCGTTGAAGGCGACCAGATTGTCGAGATTCGCGAGTACTGGGACACCAGCGCGCTCGACTGAGATGCCGTGATGTCGCTCACCTGGTGCGCAGGGGCGCTGGATCGTCGCCGTGGAGTGTGGCGTGTAAAATCTCCACGGCTTGATCGGGCGTAACTCAGGCTGAACAGCTCAAAGCCAGGACCACGGTGGCGGGGCGACGGCGACCCTTAGCTTGTCGTTTAACCTCGGCCATCGCGTGGGGCAGTTGGTGCTGGTGTTGTTCGGCGTGTCGCCGCGGCATGAGGCGACCACCGCCTGATCATCTTGAGGTTCCTTCCACAGAACTTTCGAGACGAAAACAGGCGGTGGCCGTGAGTATCAGTGTGCCCGATCGGTGGGCGGTCGGGGAAGAATCGGTCCCCGATCCGCGTGTCGACCAGGTGTCGTTCCGCGAAGAGTTCTACCGGTGTCTGCCGGCCCGAGGTGATGCATTGTTCGAGTTGACCGATGCGCTGCTGTGTTCCGGCACCGCGGTTCGCACCCTGGTCGAGTTGTCACTGGCCGCCGAGCATCGGCGCGGCCACGGCGCCTTGTACGACGCAATCAACTGCGGCAGAGTAGATTTCACTCGTCTGCGCCGCGCCCTCGGCGGGCTGACGATCCCGTGTGATCGTGGCGGCCGGATCGTTCTGGCCGTCGATGTCAGTGCCTGGTTGCGCCCGGATGCACCGACGAGTCCGCAGCGCGGGTTCTGCCACGTCTACGGCCACGGGAAGAATCAGGCACAGCTGATCCCGGGGTGGCCGTACTCGTTCGTCGCCGCCCTCGAGACCGGCCGTACCTCGTGGACGACGGTGCTCGACGCGGTCCGCCTGCGCCCCGACGATGACGAAACCGCTGTGACGGCGACCCAGGTGCGTGAAGTGATCACACGGTTGCGCGAGGCCGGGCACCACCGCGACGGCGACCCGGACATTCTGCTGGTGTTCGACGCCGGATACGAGCTGGCCCGGCTGGCGTTCGTGCTCGCCGATCTCCCGGTGCAGGTGTTGGGTCGGATGCGTTCGGACCGGGTGCTGTGCTTCCCGGCGCCGCCACCGGGCCGTACCGGGCGCCCACCCCGGCACGGCCCCGAGTTTCGATTCGCCGACCCGATTACGTGGCCCGCACCCGAGACCACCTCGAGCACCGAGACGGACCGATACGGCACAGCCTCCGCTTCGGCGTGGAATCGGTTGCACCCGCGACTCGTTCATCGTGGCTCGTGGGCTCAGCACCCGGGGCCGCCGCCAATCGTGGAAGGCACGGTGATCCGGTTGACCGTCGACCACCTTCCTGGGGACCGGCATCCCACCCCGGTGTGGCTGTGGTGCTCGGACCCGGGCGTCAGTGCCGACGATCTCGACCGGTTGTGGCAGCTGTTTCTGCGGCGCTTCGATCTCGAGCACACCTTCCGATTCTTCAAGCAAACCTTGGGGTGGACCGCACCTCGGCTCCGCAGTTCCGAGGCGGCCGACCGCTGGACCTGGATCGTGCTGGTGGCCTACGCCCAACTCCGGCTCGCCCGTCCTCTGGCCGAGGACCTACGCCGCCCGTGGGAACGGCCTGTCCCACCAACACGATTGACGCCGGCACGGGTTCGTCGAGGGTTTTCGCGCACCCGTGCGACGATGCCTGTTCCGGCCAGTGCACCGAAACCCAGTCGACCCGGACCCGGACGCCCACCCGGATCGAAAAACACCCACCGCGCACCGCATCACCACGTGGGCAAACGCGCCGAAACCAAAGCGAGAAAACCCGTCGGGGCCGCCTGCCCAGGTTAAAAAAAACAAGCTTAGAGGGGCGCGGCCTCGAACATCCAGTTCAGCTGGTGCTGCCGGTGATCGATCAGCCAGCCCTCGTCGGTGCGGACGAGGTAGTCGCGGTAGGTGATGCCGCGGACCAGCAGCACCTCGCGGTCGCCGCGCGGACCCAATAGGTACGCCGTCGCGAGGCAATAGGACGTGGCAGTGTCGCCGTCAACCGTGATCTCGACATTGGACACGGCGTGCTGGGCTGAGCGAACATCATCGATCGGCATCATCTCCGCCGCCCGCGTACGCATCGTGGAGAAACGCTCAAGCAGGCCTGCTCGTCCCTGTGGTGGCAGGTCACCCCAGCGGGCGCTCTCGGTGAAGCATGCTGTCATGCCCGCCCAGTCGTCGGCGTCGTTGGCGTTGACGTAGCGAATGAGGACGGCTTCGATTGCCGCTCGGTCCGATTCGGTGTTCATGTGTCTCCTACGCGACATATTAAGTGCCCTAAATATAGCCGGAGTCAAAGGATCGGCGGCAAATCGGGAGAATTGAGACCGACCAATTCGCGTTGGGCCTTGATTGTCCGTAGCGATTCGAGGCACCCCGCGACGCCTAGGCTGGTGAACTCGCACGTGGAGGGCACCGACCGCAATCGGCGTTTAACCTGAGCGAGATCGAGCGGTTCGACCCGGACGCCGACTTCACCCAGATCACCCGCGATTCCTCATGGGCTTCGAGACGGCCCGCCAGATCGCCGGCTTTCTCCGAATCCGGCCTCGCCGGCTGTGGCGATGCCCGCATCGTTCACGTCAACGTCGAGTGGACCTAGACCGTATGAAGTGACTACTCGCAGATTGGAGTAGTTGCTGGCAGGGACCTCGCTCACGCAACCTCGTGGGTTACCGAGCGTCGTTTTCCGCGCTCGGCCTTTCCGACATGTGTGAGGAGGCCACGGTGTTTTGTGAACGTACGAGTGTTGGGTTGGATGTGCACGCCCGTTCGGTCGTCGCGGCGGCGATCGATGGGCAGTCGGGTGAGGTGTTCAAGGCGCGGCCCCCGCCCTTGCACACCGAGGTGCTCAAGTGGGTCGGCACACTGCCGGGCCCGTGTGCGGTGGTGTACGAGTCCGGACCGACCGGGTTCGGCTTGGCTCGCGCGCTGACGGCGGCGGGGTGGCGTTGTGAGGTGGCGGCGTCGTCGAAGCTGCACCGCCCGGCCGGCGATCGGATCAAGACCGACGCGCGAGATGCTCTGCACCTGGCTCGGTTGCTGCGGTTGGACGAGGTGGTGTCGGTCCGCGTCCCCACCCAGGCCGAGGAATCCGCCCGCGATCTGGTCCGCGCCCGGGAGGCCGCACGACAGGATCTGATGCGGTCGCGGCATCGGGTGTCGAAGCTGTTGCTGCGGAACGGGATCGTCTATTCCGGCGGCAAGGCGTGGACCGAGTTGCACGATCGGTGGCTGCGCCAGCAGCGGTTCGACCAGGCGCCGACGCAGGCGGCCTTCGACGACGCCTACGAGACGGTGGTACTGGCCACCGCCCGCCGTGCCCGGTTGGACGAGAAGATCCTCGCGCTCGCCGCGGACAGCGAGTTCACCGCGATGACGCGGCGGCTGGGGTGCCTGCGCGGCATCGCGACGTTGACCGGCTTCGCGCTGGCGGTCGAGATCGGCGACTGGGAGCGATTCACCGGTGCCGGCATCGGCGCCTACCTCGGGCTGGTCCCCAGCGAACACTCCTCCGGGCAGAGCCGAGCGCAGGGTGCGATCACCAAGACCGGCAACGCGCACGTGCGGCGGCTGCTGGTCGAGGCGGCCTGGCACCATCGGACCACCTACCACCCCGGAGTGGTGTTGCGGCGTCGCTGGGACCAGGCGCCGGCAGCGGCACGGGCCCGCGGGCACGCCGGCAACCAGCGGCTGCACACCCGGTGGGTCAACATGAACCTCCGCAAGAAGAAGCCGGTGATCGCCAACGTCGCCGTCGCGCGAGAGCTGGCCGGCTGGTGCTGGTCGCTGGCGGTGATGCCCGATTGAACCGGCCACCCCTGAACTGACCGTTGGGGCCTCGGGTCGAGGAACCGCAGCGCGAGGAGCAACGCACCCCGAGGCTATTGAGCAGCCGAAGCGCGCGAAGCGATCTCGGCGACGCTCGTGCCCTAGACCAGTGCACCGCTCCAGCCGAACACATGGTCCTGCGGTAACCAATCCGCGCATATCAGCTTCGACCACGCGTCGTGCAACGACACGCTGACCTCGGCCTCGTCCTAACGGTCACCCCCCTTCCCCCCGAACGCGCCACAGCGTGAGCCCCGTTCCTCGCCGGCTTCAAGGCCCCCCAAGCGCTACGCGTGGGCCTCCGGCCCAGGACCGTGACCCCGGCTGCGGCCGGGCCATCCCAGCGGCGACTATCGGGGGGACGGAATCCCCCTGTCCTGAACTGTGTTCCAGGACAATTTTGGCGTGCCTACTTGACAAATTGCCCAACATATCAGCTCCGACGCGATGACGCCTTGACATGATCCCAGGCGGTGGCGTCGCGGAAGTCGAACTCCGAGGAAGACGTTACCGTCTTCGTGGTCCCGTTCTGCGGTACTGCGGTCGCCATGTGCGGTATGACTTCTTGCCCCTGTCTCTCGAATGATCCGAGGGTGCCGAACCTCGTTAGGGGCACCCCCGAGCTCCTGGGCCAGTGACGCGACCGGCCGTGGCATCGACGTTGGCGATCGCGACGGTCGCGCCCTTGTCGTGGAGTCGGCGGGCGCAGGCCAGGCGGATTCTGCTAGCGGCCCCGACTGGCATGTCCTCTAGTCGAGCCGGACGGGCGAGCACGGCACGGTGGGATGTCACCACGCTGGTCAGTATGGTGAGCCGTCAAGCTCTCCGGCAAAACGTCAATCAGGGCACTGAGAATAAGTCCTAAGTCGCTAGTTCAGGCATGTAACGTGTGATGCTTGCCACTATGCGTCTATTTAGAATACTGTTTATCGAGCGAGCTCTTGTTCGAGAGATCGCCGATGAGGCGGCCAGGTGGTACCGGGGCCGTGAGAGAAGGGGCGGCGTGACGTGGCCACCATGAGGTTCTCCACCACGATCTCGGTCGATGTTGACGCGGCGTGGGCGGTGCTCGACCGCTACACACGAGCCGAGTCGCGACTCTTTCATGAGTCGCGTCCCGTGGGTATGGAGCGCATCGAGAAACCGACCGACGGACGCCAGTCGGGCAACTACCGCGTCGTCACATATGACGGCGTAGATGTCTGGGAGTTGGACGTCTCGACCGAGCCCGATCATCGCCGCCTCGCGTATACGATCCCCGGTTTCGGCGGGGCCGTACACCACCAGGCGGTTCTGGAACTGACGCCAGTCGACGACAAGTCTGTCGTGGTCCCATGGGTCACGGACGTTTACCCGGACTCGTATCTGGACCTGTATCCCCATGACGTGTACCAGGAAAACTTCGACCACCTCGCGGCGTCGCTGGAGCGCGGCGACGCCAACACCGTTGCGCCGGCGACTGTCGGCGGGCAGACGTGGGAGTCCCGTACATCGAGATAACGACTACCAGCCTTGTGTACCTCGCCAGCGGTTCCAGCAGCGTCGTCCGGGGGCCGATCGCGACCAGGTCGTGCCGACGCCCGGTGGCGGCCGCTCGGCGAGTGATCGCGCTGCGACCGAGGGTCAAGTAGGCCGCCGCCAAGCCGGCAACAGCCAGCGATGCGTGCGACGAACACCGCACGCACTGTCATGTTGGCGTACCCGGCTGTTTTGAACCGAATGTGCGATATCACGCGAATGTGATGCGCAACCCGCCATTTGCTGCCGCTACTTACAAGCCTTGTTAAGGGCACTCAATAACACAAGGAAGTGAACCATGACCCAGTTGACTGGTCCCAAGAGTGTCGACGCCATCATCATCGGCGCCGGATTCGCCGGAATGTACGCACTCAAGCGGTTGAGAGACGACCTGGAACTGTCGGTCGTCGCTTTCGAGACAGCTTCCGACGTCGGCGGCACCTGGTACTGGAACCGATACCCGGGCGCCCGCTGCGACGCCGAGAGCATCTTCTACTCGTACTCGTTCGATCCCGAGCTGGACCAGGACTGGACCTGGACCGAGCGCTATGCCGCGCAACCCGACATCCTGGCCTACGCCCAACGCGTCGCCGACCGGCACGACCTGCGTCGGGACATACGGTTCTCGACCACCGTTGTCGCAGCCGCCTGGGACTCGACTAGTCATATCTGGACAGTCGAGCTCGACAGCGGCGAGCACGTGACAGCTCGCTTCCTAATCGGCGCCGCTGGCTGCCTTTCAGCGGTCCAGATTCCAGACATCGATGGCATCGAGGATTTCGCCGGGGAGGTTTACCACACCGGACGCTGGCCTCATGAGGGTGTCGACCTGGCTGGCAAGCACGTCGTGGTGATCGGTACCGGCTCCTCCGGTGTCCAGCTCATCCCCGTGATCGCAGAGGAAGCCGCAAGCGTGACGGTGCTTCAGCGCACCCCGAACTTCACCATCCCGGCGCGCAACCGCGACTACACGGATGAAGAGTTGGAGACGACCAAGCGCACTTATCCGATCCTGCGTGCGGAGAGCCGAGAGACATTCGGCGGCGCCATCCTCGTGCCACCGCCCGGCAAGGCATTCGACCTCACCGAGGATGAGCGCAAGGCATCGCTGGACGCTCGATGGGTCGAGGGCGGCGGTGCCTTCATGTTCGCGTTCGAGGACTCCCTGAGCGACCTTGAGGCCAACGAGGTCGCCGCGGACTACGTGCGCGAGCGCATCCGTGACACCGTCACCGACTCGGCCGCCGCCGAGCAACTGACCTCGATGGAATTTCCACTCGGCACGAAGCGGCTGTGCATCGGCACGGACTATTACGAGGCGTTCAACCGCGACAACGTGCACCTGGTGGGCCTGCGTCAGCATCCGATCCAGAGAGTCGTCCCGAACGGCGTGGAGCTAGACGGCCCCACAGTGGAGGCCGACGTCATCGTGTTCGCCACCGGATACGACGCCATTACCGGCCCGCTGTCGCGGATCGACATTCGGGGCAAGGACGGTGCAACCCTGCGCGACAAGTGGCAGCAGGCGGCCAATGCTTACCTCGGTGTGGCCGTGGCGGGATTCCCGAATCTGTTCATCATCACCGGCCCGGGCAGCCCGTCGGTGCTGACCAACATGATCTCCGCCATCGAGCAACACGTCGACTGGATCGTCGACTACGTCGGTCAGATGTGCTCGAACGGCGTCAGGTCCACTGTCGCCGACGCCACCGCCGAGCAGGAGTGGATGGACCACGTCGCCGAACTTGCTGGCACGACTCTCTTCCCTCACGCGGCCTCGTGGTACACGGGCGCCAACGTGCCGGGCAAGCCCGCAGCTTTCCTGCCATACGTCGCCGGCATCCCGACGTTCCGCGATGTCTGTGACGGTGTCGCGAAGGACGGCTACCGCGGCTTTATCGAACAGCGGTGACGACGCGCGCCGTGCCCGCCCGACCCATTTTCACGCCTGCAAGGCGTCACCGGAAGGGACAGGGGAACTCGTTTGACCACGCGGGGGTTGGTTCGTAATCGCCGGGCGGTATCAGGTGGTCGAAGACGCGTTCGCCGATGATGCTGACGAGGTCGACGACGGTGGTTTCGATGACACCCGCGGGTGAATGAGCTGGTCGCGGGCCGCGTTGAGGGCGATGGTGAAGCTGGCACGGCCGTGAAACCCGCCGCCGCGATGGCGAACTTGCAGGTTCGCCATGGTGTCCGGGCAGCACATCACCGTGCCGTCGATGGCGGTGACCAGTAGCCCCCGCCAGTACACGCCCTTCGTGGTCAGGCCGGCGGCCGGGCCACGGAGCAGGTCGAGCAGGGCACGCAACGGTGCCGGGCCGATCCGGCGTCGGGCCTGGGCCAGCGCTCCGGCGGTCCGGGGTGGCCACCGCGAGCCCGTCGAGTCCGGCGATCATCCGCTGCCACACCTGCCCGAACCCCGCCTCGGCGAACAGCCCGGCGGCCGGCAGCAGGTAGACGGGGATTCCCCCCGAGATGTGGACACCAATTCCTATGCGGCGGTAGCCAGCGTA
>NZ_JARJBD010000484.1:0-538 GCF_029269925.1 Rhodococcus sp. T2V | reverse complement strand
TGCTCCGAGAGGCGTTGGGCTGCGGTTGGGGGCCATCGCCGCGCGGCGGCCGAATTTCGGTCTGTTCCCGACGGCGCGTGCCCACCTGCCCCTGTTCCGAGATGTCGTCGACGCTGCGCGCCGCGGGGAACACCGGCCACGAGCCCGTCCACGAGCTGCTGCGCCTCGTGCCGTTGCCGGCGCAGCGCCGTCGCCTCCGCCCGGAATCGTTCGGCCAGAATGGGATCGACTGCCCGCGCCTGCTGGGCGCGGGCCTGGGCGTCCTCGAAGGGCAAGGTCGGTGCCGCGGTTCGGGTCGGTGTCGAACAATTCCCGCAGGTGCGTGGATACGACTTCCCGGTGGTGATCAGACAGTTTCTGCCACAGCGGGGTATCGGTCACGTTGTGTGTCATGCGAGTCCCCGCAGCCGGGGTGCCAGGTCCTTCTCGAACAACTCCAGGAACCGCTTCTGATCGTGCCCGGGAGCGTGGAACACGAGGTGATTCAACCCGGCGTCGAGGTACGGGCGGATCTGCGCGACCGCCTCGTCCGGATCCG
>NZ_JARJBD010000483.1:0-542 GCF_029269925.1 Rhodococcus sp. T2V | reverse complement strand
ATCTCCTCGTCGGTCAGCTCGACCTTCTGCGATGCGGTGGGTTCGGACACGATGGTCATTCTCTACTCATTCCCTTTCGGTTTCGACGATCCACGTCAGCGTGTCGTCAACAATCGATCAGCGTGTGCGTGCGCGGCGCAGGGAGCTCTTGCCTGGTTCGGCTGCCTCATGTGTGGGTCATTTCTCGGTGAGGGCGTCGCCCGAGTCGGTGGGACTGCGGGGTGTGAGTGGTTCGAGGGGGTAGCCGACGGCGATCGCGCCGAGCGGCTGCCCAAACCGCGCCGACGCCGCGCCGAGTGATCAGGTGGCCGGTTAGGTGACACCCGACATGGTGGGCGCTGGGAGCTGCGGTGGCGGCTCCCGGCGTCGTTCCCTACTTGGCAGACATTCCCGCAACACGCGAGATGTTGTGAACGACATTCATGGAACGGATGTCCAATATCTGACAGTGAGCGAGGAATCTCAGTTCCCGCCGATGGGTAAGCGTCCTGACTTGCACAAGTCGGCGGGGATTTCTGGGTTCGGCTGATGTTTGCGCTGGT
>NZ_JARJBD010000482.1:0-548 GCF_029269925.1 Rhodococcus sp. T2V | reverse complement strand
ACCCCACCGCCGCCATCTGGATGGCCGAACTCTGGGCCGAAGCCGGACTCCCCGCAGGCGTCTTCAACGTCCTCCAAGGCGACAAGACCTCCGTCGACGAACTCCTCACCAACCCCGCCATCAAGGCCATCAGCTTCGTCGGATCCACCCCCATCGCCCAATACGTCTACGCCACCGGCACCGCCCACGGCAAACGCGTCCAAGCCCTCGGCGGCGCCAAGAACCACGCCATCGTCCTGCCCGACGCCGACCTCGACCTCGCCGCCGACGCCAACCACAGCAGGAAGACGACACAACCGAATCGACACATTAATTCTTTACAGTCACAATGGGTTCGGCACCTCTGCCATGAGGCGCCGGGCAGGGTCGCCCCGATCGCCGCGACGAGGCCGGCGTGGGCGTCGGAGGTCACCACCCGCACCCCGGACAGGCCGCGGGCGACCAGGGAGCGGAAGAACGCGAGCCAGCCGGCACCGTCCTCGGACGAGGTCATGTCCAGGCCCAGGATCTCGCGGTAGCCCTCGGCGTTGACACCGACCGCGACCAAC
>NZ_JARJBD010000481.1:0-553 GCF_029269925.1 Rhodococcus sp. T2V | reverse complement strand
CGTTGGCGGCGTATGAGAATCAGGATGCGCCGTTCGAGCGGTTGGTGGAGTTGCTCAATCCGGTCCGCTCGACGGCCTATCATCCGTTGTTTCAGGTGTCGTTCTCCATGCAGAACAATGCTTTTCCCGAGGTCGAGTTTCCCGGGCTCGAATGGGCCACACTGCCCGCGCCGACCGGAACGTCACGTTTCGATCTGTCGTTCAGTCTCGCCCCCGACGAGCGGCAGGGTCTGGCCGGAGTCATCGAGTACGCGAGTGACCTGTTCGACCGGGCGACGCCCATCACGATGCCGTCCATGATCGCCACATACGGCTTCGGGTAGTTCGCGATGGTCGCGTTGAGGAGGTACTCGTCGCGCCAGAACTCCCGCGACCCCGTGCCCCCCTCCCTGGCGTCGTGATAGATCGACACGATGTCCCCGCCCGCGCACAGGCCGCGGTCCCCGGCGCCGGTGATCAGCACCGCCTTCACCTCGTCGTCCCCCGCCCAGCGCCGCGGCGATCCGCGCCACCATGGTGTGGTTGAGGGCGTTGATCGCCTTCGGCCGGTTCA
>NZ_JARJBD010000480.1:0-556 GCF_029269925.1 Rhodococcus sp. T2V | reverse complement strand
CGGGTAACCAGACTGTCTTCGATCGGCTGGCCGTCGTGACCGGTCATCGATCCTCGAACGGACCGGGTCAGTGGCCCAGATTCCTCCCATTGGGTCGCATCCCCGCGATACCGGCTGGGTTCAGCGGTGTCCATTGGCCTCGAGGCATGTCCTCCCCCGTCCCGACCGACTACGCCGCCACGCTCGAGAGCATCAAGCGGCTCGTGCATGAGGCGCGCTACGTCGCCCAGCGCCGGGTGAACACCGAACTGCTCAGGCTCTACTGGCAGATCGGGGCCGCGGTGACGTTGCTGCGCTCGGGTGTTCTCGCGGTCGGCGACAGCGTTCTGCCAATCCCGGTCGGTGGGTGTGCCACCCTCAGCGGTGGTCGGGCCGGGGGCGAGCCGGATCTGGTTCGGTGCTCGCACCGGGCGGGTTCGGCCCGAAACGTCAGCCGCCGGTGCCGGTGGTTGCCGTCGCGCCGCCGACGGGCGTCGTGGCCGCCGGAGCGCCGCCCGTCGCTCCGGGCACCGCGGCCGGGTTCCCGGCGGGCACCGAACCCGCACCGTAGAAGACC
>NZ_JARJBD010000479.1:0-558 GCF_029269925.1 Rhodococcus sp. T2V | reverse complement strand
TCCGTCACGCGCACGCGGGCGAGAAGAAGAGCTGGCACGGCCCCGATGCGGACCGTCCGCTGAGCACCCTCGGGGTACTGGCAACGCGCGACCTCGTCGCCGCGACGGTCCGGCCCCGACACTGCAGTACCTTCCGCCCACCCCACCCAATTGACCGCCCCAATGCGGCACTGCCTTCGGGCGTCACCGTGTTCGCACGCTGAAGCCGACTCCACGCACGGTGCGGATGCGATGCGGGGCACCGTGGGACTCGAGTTTGCGGCGCAGCGAGTAGACGCACCTCAACCCCGACACCGACTACCGCTACCCCTACCTGGGCGCCTGACCGCGCCGCTGGCCCGCAGCGCCGGGCCAGCGGTTCGACGGGTAAGGGGATGTCCGTCCCGGACCCGACCACCGTCACCGAGGCGCCGGACCGCAGCGCCACCGCCGTCCCGTACTTCCGTTTCCGTCCGCACCCCCTTCCGGAGCCTGTCATGCCATCCAACGACCCGCTTCTCTCACCGTTCGATCTGAAGCACCTGCGGCTCAAGAACCGCGTGGTCTCCACCTCGCACG
>NZ_JARJBD010000478.1:0-563 GCF_029269925.1 Rhodococcus sp. T2V | reverse complement strand
CGAGGACGAGCTGTCCCGGGCCCGCAGGACGCGCGCGAAGGCGACGACCGATTCCATACCCGTACGACGACGCACCCGGAAGTGATCAGCGATGACCTCGACTCTCGACAGCGCGGCGAAGAAGCTGCGCCAGAATGTTTCCGGTGCGTCCGGCAAGGCCGCATCGGTGTCACCGCTGCAGCAGGCGGCGCAGGGCCTGCTCGGCACCGTGACCGACAAGGCGGTCTCCGCCGTCTCCGACAAGGTGGCGGGCGCGACCGGCCGGCTGACCGACTACGCCGACGAAGAGCCGGACGAGGAGCCGGAAGAGGAGTCCGGCGAGTACGAGGAGGAAGAACCGGAGGAAGAGCCGGACGAGGAGCCGGACGAGGAGCCGGAAGAGGAGTCCGGCGAGTACGAGGACGAGGAACCCGAGGAAGAGTCCGGCGAGTACGAGGACGAGGAACCGGAGGAAGAGTCCGGCGAGTACGAGGACGAGGAACCGGAGGAAGAGTCGGAGGAAGAGCCGGAGGAAGAGACCGCTGAGGACGAGACGGAGGAGGAACCCGAGGAAGAGACCGCTG
>NZ_JARJBD010000477.1:0-564 GCF_029269925.1 Rhodococcus sp. T2V | reverse complement strand
CACCCCGGACCCGGATCACCGCCCGCTTCGGGGTTCCGTCCGGCCGCAACACCCCGGCCCGTTTCATGATGTCCTGCGCCCTCACGGTTTTCAGTTTCTTGCTCGCATCGGCCCGCAACTCGCTGGTCTCCCCCGACCGATACCGGGACACCGCGGAACGGGACCGGCCGATCTTCGCGGCCACCGCATCGACACCACCCAATCGTTCGATCGCCGCCCGCCGCTGGGCACGCTCGAGCACATCCGCATGCGGGATCCGCCCCTGTTGCGCCCACCGGCGCACACCCCGGACCCGGATCACCGCCCGCTTCGGGGTTCCGTCCGGCCGCAACACCCCCGCCCGCCTCATGATGTCCTGCGCCCTCACGGATTTCAGCTTCTTGCCGGCATCGGCCCGCAACTCGTTCGTCTCCCCCGACCGATACCGGGAGACCGCGGAACGGGACCGGCCGATCTTTGCGGCCACCGCATCGATACCGCCGAGGCGTTCGATCGCCGCCCGCCGCTGCGCACGCTCGAGCACATCCGCATGCGGGATCCGCCCCTGTTGCGCCCACCGGCGCA
>NZ_JARJBD010000476.1:0-566 GCF_029269925.1 Rhodococcus sp. T2V | reverse complement strand
CCTCTCACCCGGTGGTGTGCATGGACGAAAAGCCCTACCAGCTCCTCGCTCACGTGCGTGACCCGATCCCTGCAGCCCCGGGCCGCGACCGGCGAGAGGATTCGGAGTACGTGCGGCACGGGACCTGCTCGATCTTCTGCTGGACCAGAGCCTCTGGCCGGATGGCGGCGTGTCGATGCCCAGCCCCGGCGCACCAAGGTCGACTGGGCCCGGAAGGTCAAAGACCGTCTGTGCGTGGACTACCCGGACGCGGAGACGGTGGTGCTGGTGATGGACAACCTCCGACGACGCCGCCCTTGGACGCGGAGTACGCGGCCTGACCGATCTGGCCCTCGTATGCGGCGACGGAGGCGGTGTTGATGATGACGCCGCGCTCGCCGTCGATGGGCTCGTTCTTCGAGATGCGCTCGGCGGCAAGGCGGATCACGTTGAACGTGCCGATCAGGTTGACGGTGACGATCTTGGTGAAGTCGGCGAGCGGGAACGCGCCGTTCTTGCTCACGGTCTTGATGGCGTTGCCGATGCCGGCGCAGTTCACGGCGACCCGCAGCGGTCCGAGCGACTCC
>NZ_JARJBD010000048.1:0-72787 GCF_029269925.1 Rhodococcus sp. T2V | reverse complement strand
TCCTCGAACAGAAACGCCTCGGCAAACTCGTCCGCCCCGCCGCCATCTACACCGGACCCGCGCCCCGCAACCCCGAGTCCGTCGAGGGCTGGGACCAAATCCCCCACACCAGCTGACCTCTCGACGTCGTCGAGGAGTGCAATATGGACGACGACTCCTTGGAAAGGACGTAGCCGTCGCCGTCGGATATCAGTTTTCTGTCAGTCGCTTTCGGTGCTGTCGAGGGTGGCGAGGAGATCGGCGAGGAGTTTGTCGGCTTCGTCCTCGATACCGTCGAGGACGTCGGTGACGTCTTCGAGGTGGTGTGTGGGCGTTACGGCGGGCGTCGATTCCGCAGTCGCAGTAGCCCTGGTCCAGCGCGACATCAGCCACGGCCTGGGCCGGTGCGTCCTCGCCTGACTTCGTCGTGGGCCTCCTGGCCGGGGGCCGCTTGTGTACCGGCGCCTGACCTGCCAAGTGAGCCCGGACCAAGACAGCGATGGAATGCCCGGTCAGCGGATCCGGCTCGAAGGGGGTCCACTGTTCGCCGCCCGCGTCATCCACCTCGGCATCCGCGGACTCTGGACCATCGCGGTTGCGAAGAAGCCGGCCGAAAAGGCCGCCCTCTGGGGGGCACTGCGGGCCTACCTCACCGACTCCGACCACACCGACCTGGAACCCGAATGAACTGCTGCACTGCAGAACCCGCAGCCTGCTACACCGCCCGCGTTCGCGGAGCCCGGTCCGTCGATCTCCCAACCGCCGCTCGATTCGACCGGTCCGACCGTGTTCAACCTGGACGGGGCGAAGAAATCCAAGGCGCTGTCCAACCCGATCGCGCGGCTGATGAGCCTGGCCCAGAACAGCCGTCAGGCCCCGCCCGAATGGGAGTTCCGCACCGACGGTCCCGCGCACGCACCTCGCTTCACCGCCACCGTGCACCTCGCCGGCCACACCGCCACCGCGGAGGCGACCTCGAAAACCGCGGCGAAGACCGCATCGGCCGCCGCGCTCTTCGAGGCACTTTTCGCATGACAGTGATGGCCCCGTGCGGTCTTGTACTTACCGCGGCAACACCGGTCGGGCGCCGGGGCCCGCCAAGCTCGTCGAGTTCCTCAGCGCCCGCCTCGCGCCACCGCGGCTGGTCACCACCGACGGGCATCCGATGGCCCTGTGCCGGGCCGTGTTCAAGGTGGCCGACACCGCTGGGATCCGGCGCAAGCTCAGAAAGTGTTTTGAAAGTGTCACGCCGCGCGGGTCGACTGCCAAGGACGTCGTCGGCGGGCGGGGCGAGTCGTCGGGTCATCAGTCCGATCATTGCCGATTTGATAATCGCCTCCGAGTGCGCGGGGAGGCGTTCGTAGTCGTGGTCGAGTCGACGGCAACGCACGATCCACGCCAGGGTCCGTTCGATCAGCCAACGGTGTGGCAACACACTGAATCCGATCCTCCCCTTGGGTTTCCGCACGATATCGAGCGTCATCCGGCAATGCTCGGCGACCCAGGCGACGAGGCGTCCGGCGTAGCCGCCATCTGCCCACACCAACACCATCCACGGCATCACTGTCTTCGCCCGGGACAACGCCAGGCGCCCGCCATCTCGATCTTGCACGCTCGCCGCGGTCACCAGCACGACCACCAACAGGCCCAGCAAGTCCGTGACCACGTGTCGCTTCCTGCCGTTGACCCGTTTCCGCCGTCCCATCCGCGGGTGTCCGCGCCTACCGTGTCGGCGCCCTTGACCGCCTGCGCGTCGACCATCCCCGCCGACGCCATCGGATCCCGGCCGCTACGGTCACGGAGCTTCGCCCGCAGCGCGTCGTGGATGCGGTCGGTCACCCCAGACTCGTTCCACCGCCGGAAATACCCGAAAACGGTCTGCCAGGGCGGGAAGTCATGCGGGAGCTGCCACCACGAGCAACCAGTGCGATTGACGTAGAGGATCCCCTCCACGATCCGCCGTCGATCGTGAATCGCCGGGCGACCACCCGGCAGCGCCGCGGGCACCATCGGTGCGATCAACTCCCATTGGGCATCGCTCAGATCGGACGGATACGGCGTCGGCTTGCGACGTTTCCTGCGAGCAACCACAACTCCATCATGCTGCCGCCAGCCGGTCCGCTGCGCCCGAATCGAACAGAGGGAACTGCTCCACAACGAAGCCATCACACTCGCAGACCGCTCTTCGCGCGGCTCCTGATCCTGCTCTTCAGCCAGCCAGCGTCCAAGATCGTCACTCTCACGGTCGACCACCTCACCCAAACAGACGGAACCATGAGCCTCCAACTCGGCAACAAGCCCCTCGAGTTGCCGGCTCCCGTGGACGCGATGGCCATCCAGCTTGTCGCCAAACGCACCAACTACATACAGATCGCCCGCGTCGAGGACCAACCCTGGCTCTTCCCCGGCGCACACCCCGGACGACCACTCACCGCGTCCCGAATGTCCATTCGCATGAACCGCATCGGCATCCACGTCCGGTCCAGCCGCCAAGCGACACTGATCGATCTTGCAGCACAGCTGCCACATCCGGTGCTGAGTCAGCTCCTGGGCATCCAGGCCAGCACAGCGAGCAAATGGAGCACAAACGCCGGGGCCAGCAACGGCAGGTATGCCGCACAACTCATACGACGGACCCGCGGCGAGTCTGACCAGTCAGCAGGTGCAACGGGGGCCGAACCGAATCGTGTCGAGTCACCGTCGAGCATGTGAAAGCGTCAGCACGAACAGGGGCAGGTTTCAATTCATTTCTCGCAGAAAGTCCGGCCTCTCGGAATTCGACCGAGATTCCGACGAATTCCGACGGTTCTGTTAGCCAGCCTTGCCAGTACCCTCCCGCAGTGAGGTGTCCCGCGCCAGATACCGGTCGACGACGGTGCGGCGGAACCGCAGCCGGGCCGGGGATACCGCGAAAGCGGACCATCGTGCTGGTGTCGGATTTGGTGGGCAGCGGTTCACCGGGTACGGACATGGCGGTGAGCTGCGCGGCGACCCTGCCGCGCAGCGGATCCGGGGCTTTCACGCAGACCGTGCCGCCTGCTGCAGGGCGTCCTTGTTGCGTTCCATCAGCCGGCCGATCTCATCGTCGGTCAGCAGTCCGCGGTAGTAGGCGCGTTCGACCTCGTCCCAACTACCGGGCTCGTACGCATCCGCCGAAATACCGCCGCTGACCGGGACCCGGCCGAAGGTGAAGGCCCAGTCCAACAGCACCTGCATCATCCCGGTATCGCTGATCTGGCCGGCGGTGCGGCGGTCGATGACCTCGGTCGGGGTCCGATCGAGCAGGGCCGGGTTCTCCAGCACGGTGCGCAGCATGCGGTGAATCGTCGGTTGCGAGATTCCGATGTGCTCATGGATGACCCGTTGGGTGATGTGGGCGGCGTTCGCCTCGGCCACCGCCCGCAGGACGTCGAGGTCGGCGACCCGGCGGCGGGCGGCCGCAGCATCGAGTGCGGCGACAGCCTTGTGGTCGATGGTGTCCACGACAAGCACCTCCTCGCGTGATTCAAAATGAATCATCCCACTTCAGAGTACCCACACCCGCCCGACACCGTCCACCGCAGCCCCGACCGATCCACCCCACGCCGGGCGAGTGGCCGATCACACTGAACGGCCCCACCGAAAGGGCCCGACCGAGCTCCCGGGCAGATCACGGGTCCGTGGCACCCTGTAACCGCAGCCGACCCGGCAGACGAGATGACGCGCAAGCGTGTGCGCCGAGCCGGCTGTGCGGTGCCGGTGGATACCTGCGAAGTGACGTGCCGGCGCTGCCCCCTTCCCCGCCGGCCAATCGCGAGTCGCACTGTGTACCGGCCGGCGGGGTCGAGGCCGCCCGAGTCTGGGAGCGAGCGGCGCTGACCACCTTACGACGGCAAGCCCGGCCACCCGGTTGGCGGTCTCGGCGCGGTCCGATACCGACGACGGCGGCGGCGGTATAGGCGGCCCCCACCGCGTCCTACTCTGCCGCAGTGAGGTTCGCCCGCCGTCACGACGCCGAAGTGCGGTTACCGGCGCCTCGGAGGGTATTGCTCGGTGATCTCGCTCGTCTCCCGGGCTAGGAACTGTGTATCCACATCTCAGGGGTAAGCCCCCTACGACCTGCACCGGCTGAAAACCCCCAACCGCATCGTCCGGATCGAGGGCACCCACCGGTACCGCGTCACCGACCACGGACTCGACACCGCGAAGTTCCTCACCTGTGTCCACGACCGGGTCCTGCGCACCGGCCTGGCCGAACTCGCCACCCCGACAACCACTCCCAGCCGCCTCCGAGCGGTTGCGACCGCGTACCGCACCGCGGTTGATACCTTCACCGGCACAACGCAACTCGCAGCCTGAAACAAACACCAAGCCGTCGAACGCGACCCGAACACCACAAACTTGACTCTATAATCCTGCTGCGCCATCTTTAGCTACCTAGGTGCTGACTGGCAAGAGGGCCTCGCCAAGCCAGCGGGCGATGGCTACCATCCTGGCGTCGGTGCCCGGCTGACCCATTACCTGGACTCCGAGCGGCAGACCGTGGACTGACAACATCGGCACATTCACCGCGGGGGCTCCCAGCAACGAGCTCGGCATGCCGAAGGCAGGGTCGCCAGTGGGCCAGCGAGTCAACTCCTCTCCGGGAACGTCTCCCAGCCACTCCGGGGCAGGGCCGACGGAGGAAGGTGCTATGACCGCGTCCACCCGGGTGCCCAGGTTGGCATACGTCGCGCGCACGGCCGCACGGCGTTGCAGCGACTCCTCGTAACCGGTCGCTCCCAGCTGCTGTCCCACCTCGATGAAGAAGCGCTTTGTACGCAGGCTGAAACCATCCGGATTCGATGCAATGGAATCTCGCAGCGCCCAGTAGTGTTCCCAGGCGGTCATCGCGTTCGTAAAGTTCGTCGCGCCGTCGAGGGCTTGCTCGAAACGTTCCACCGCCCAGTCGTCCGTCCTGCGAAGGACGGTCACACCGTTCGCTTGGATCTGCTCGATGACCCGTTCGAATGCTCGGCGGCTGGATTCGTCGAGTCGCTGCCAGCCTTCGGCCTCCATCACAGCAAGGGTCATCGGCTTCCGGGACGGCGGCGTTGTTGCAGGCCCGGACATGGCTGGGCGGCCGGGATCACCGCCGGCCCGGGATGCAATCTCGATTGCCACCAGCCACATGTCCTCCGGGCATCCAGCCAGAACGCCGTGTGCCGTCATGCTGGCGGTCTGTCGCTCTCCGCGGTTGATCGCTCCCTGGGTGGGCTTGAGACCCCAGCTTCCCGAGAAGCTGGCCGGTCGCATCAGTGAGCTTCCGGTTTGCGTCGCGATCGTCGCAGGGACCATTCTTGCTCCTACGGCGGCACCAGAGCCGGACGACGAGCCGCCGGGAGTGTGGCGAGGGTTGAACGGATTTGTGGTCTTGCTAGGTTCTGGGCCCCCGAACTCTGTAGTCACAGTCTTGCCGAGCACCACCGCTCCTGCTTGGCGCAACGCCCACACCGCCGCGTTGTCCCGTCTCGGAAAATTGCCAGCATAGGCCGCAGAACCCATCTGCGTCGGCATATCCCGAGTCTCCAATAGGTCCTTGATGCCGATCGGCATGCCGTCGATCAGAGACAGCGGTTCCCCGCGACGCCACCGCTCCGCGCTGGCATCGGCCTGAGCCCGGGCACCGGACTCGTTCAGTACGACCCACGCCTGAACGACCGGTTCCCGATCGGCAATGGTGGCAAGACACCGCTCCAGATAGTCCCGCGGTGAGTCTTCTCCTGCGCGGAACGCCTTTGTTACAGTGTGGAACCGCAGCGCTTCGAAGCTGGCCGGGTCGTATGCAATTGTGGATTCAGCCATCGTGTCTTTCACAGATTCGCCCCTGACGTTGACGTTTAGATGAGCAAACCGTCGCTTCGCCTGGCGACCAAGGACGGTGAAACAAGGTGACGTACCAGACTCGCGTCTTACGGCTCAGACGGATCGGATGATCAAACTCATGGGTTCGCCTCCGATTGAGCCTCAACGCCGCCGCGCGAACCGGACTGCTAGCCACGCCCAGCTCGTACGCCACCCCGGCGACGCACCGCGTCGATCAGCATCGTCAGCCAGTACGCCGGGTGATGCGTGCCATATTGCGGGCTGACGTGCTATATGACGGAACATTAGCAGATTAGCGCAATCAGTCAAGACCGAACCTCTCACCTACTCGTGATTTTGGTGCGCACATCGCGACGATCCTGTCGGCGCGCTCGCCTCCTCGACGAAGGGGACTTCCGGATTGCCGATCATCATCGGGCCGTCGAGTGTGAACGCTGGGTTCACTCAGTCCGACAGGATCCACGGGCGGAGGCCGCGACTGCGCCGATACAACGACACCTCCAAGCCCGCGGCGCTCCCGTCCCCAATGTGAGGATCGGCAAGCCTGCATCACCACACAGCAGTCCGGCACTACCCGTGCCGAGATGCGAGATGGCTGTGCGGTGAGTGGTACGCTGTTGGCCCGAAGCGCAAGCGAGAGGGTGACGGCGACGTGACCGAAGAAGGTAAGCCGAGCAGCATTCGGTCGATGAACAGCGTGCTCAGCACACTTCGCGTTCTCGAAGAGGTTGCCGTGCGACAACCGATCGGCGTCTCAGATCTGGCGCGCGCAACGCAAATTCCCAAAAGCTCGGTTCAGCGATGCCTGATCACTCTCCAGCAGGCTGGCTGGCTGAGGATCGTGGACAGCGAACATGCGCGGTGGGGTGTGACGATGAAAGCTCTCGCCATCGGGCTACGCGGGGCCGGCGAGCAAGACCTCCGAGATCTGGCAGCCCCGGTTATCAAACGCCTAGCTGCCGAGACCGACGAGACCGTTTTTCTTGGCCTCCGCGACGGCGAAGACTACGTCATCGTTGCGAGAGAGGACAGCACGCAGGTAGTCCGCGTCTTCCTCGAAACCGGCACGCGCCTGCCCCTTCAAGTCACCTCGGCGGGCGTCGCAATAATGGCCCGCCTAGAGCCCACCGAGATCGACGAACTGCTAAAGCACGAGATTAAGGAATTCGCGGACTCCCCCGCACCGAGCGCCGACGAGCTGCGAGAGGAGATCGCGCGAACCGCAGATCGGGGCTATGCAATAAATATGTCTGCGTGGTACCGGCCGCACGTCACGTCAATCGGCGCGGCCATCACAGACTCGGCTGGACGACCCATTGCAGCACTCACGCTGTCCATCCCGCAGATGCGCTACCGCAGCGTTCAACAGAAAGACTTGGCACAGTTGACCGTCGTGGCCGCGGACGAGATCAGCAAGCTAGTCGCGTCGGCCTGAAAGCGCACTAGAACCAATACGTTGCCGCCCAGACATTCAGGCACTCAGCCGACGCCGCCAAGCTGAGACCCCGGGGGGGGATTTGTCGCTCTCCATGGTCCTCTGCGAGCGGTCTGACGCCGCTCCTCAGGACATCGACCGGATAGTACACGTCAACCGTCAACCTGAATCTTCTCCACTGACTGGCCGATTGGGCCGGCCCGGTGTCCACGACATCGACGGTTGCTACGCCGAACGTGATCCGTGGGGGGCCCGCTGACAACTTCCGTAAAGGCTAGAGGGAAACTTCTTCGGCCGCTTCATTTCGCCGTCACAGGTCTCGCACTCAAGCCCGGCGTCCGTCATGGTAGCCACTCAGATTCTCCTGGCATAAACCAGTGCGCCGCAACTCGGCCCGGTCGAGTCTCGCGCAACAGAGGTCCATGTCCAAAGTTCCAGCTCGTGAGCACAGCCTTGCGCAGGTCCACGTCCAACATCGATACAGTGCGCCTGAAAAGGCGATACCTCAAGAATCGCACACAAGCCATGGACTGCCCAAACAAGCTGCATGACAGAATATCTCAGCTGGGTTGTTGGAATCTGATCTGCCCAGTTCCCGGAGACGCATGACATTTCTAGCCGAAACTACCCGTCCACGGGCCGGAAGTGCTGCGCGAAGGTGGGGAGCGTCTGAACAACCGTCCGCGGAGGAACCTCGACAAGCGCACAACAGCAGAGTTTTTCGCGGAAGATGTGGCGCCATGAATCTCCAGTGATGTGACGACTTCTCGAGTTCGCCCCTTAAACAGTGAACTGGGATCGCGGTCAGTAATATTGACGTCGTTTCCACCGCGCAGTCGTGGACACGCGGGACCACGTCGCCCAGTCAGAATTCCGCTCCGGCGGACCCTGCCGCTGACACCACATCAGGTGAGTGCGGAGAAATCCAGGTGGGTTCCGCCCTGACTCATTCAAGACGGGGGTGCGGCGTCAAACATTGGTGCGGTCGAGGTACACGGCGACCGATCTTTCCAGGTCAGTGGATGTCCACTCCCGGTCCCAGGGGAATGCCGAGGGTGTACCAAACAATGAAGAATGCCGACCACGCTATCAGGACGACAAATGAGATGGGCACTGTGAAGGACATCAAGGTGCCAATGCCGGCGTTCTTCCAGTACCGCTGTATGTATCCCAGGGCGAGTACGAAATACGGGAGCATTGGGGTGACGGGATTAGTGACCGAGTCGCCGATCTGAAATGCGACCATTGCTGCTTCCGGCGACATGCCGACGTACATCATCATGGGCACCAGGACGGGAGCGAGGATCGACCACATCGCAGAACCACTACTGATAACCATATTGAGCACGCAAATGGCGGGGATGATGGTTAGCAGAATTACCAAGGGGGGCGCATTCATTGAGTCGATGAGATTCGCTCCTCCAACGATCAGGACCTTTCCAATTCCTGTCCAGTTGAAGTAGGCCAAGAACTGTGAGACGGCAAAGAACAGCACGATGACGGGTGCGATCCTGCTGATACCTTCCGACATGACGTCTGGAATGTCGGACAGTGACGGGATGCTTTTCACTGTTCGGCCGTATACGAAGCCCAGAATCGCGAACAGCAGGCTGATGAAGACAGCGATGTTCTCCACAACCACCGATTCGACGATACTTCCGCCCTCGCCGATCAGTTGTGAATCCGGTGCCAGTAGCATGGCCGACACCAACACGATGTACAGCACGAAAGTGACTCCAGCCAATCGCAGCCCCCGTCGCTCAGCGGGCGCCAGACGAACACTCAGGTTCTCATCTTCGCCCTGACGATCGGTCGCGGTGATGGCAGAGCGCCCGTCGGGTGTGGCGGAGGTTGGATCGTCGTGTTCCGTCGAGACGGCTGCAAAGTCAGGACGTCTCGCCAAAACAAGCTCAATGATCAGGGTGATTACCACTGCAAGAAAGATGGACGACGCCGCGGAGAAATAGTAGAGCGCAACCGGGGTCACCACGTAGTTGGGGTCGACGAGCTGCGCAGCCGCGGATGTCAGAGAGGTCCGGAGCGCGTCGTTTGGCGTGACCATAGGACTCGCGGCGGTTGCCACGGCCGTTGCCGTGTAAGCCACCATGACGCCGAGCACTGGGCTTCGACCCGCCGCGCGGAAGGCCAAAGCTCCCAGCGGAAGCATCACGAGGAACGCCGAGTCGCTCATGACATGTGCGAGCATCGCGCTGAATACGATCGCAAATGTCACCCATCGGGCGGGGAGTCGAACGACTGTGACCCGGAGAAGTGCTGTGAGGAAACCGCTTTTCTCGGCGATGCTGACTCCGAGGAAGACCACGACAATCACCGCAAGTGGTGGGAACTTAGCGAAGTTGTCCAATGCAGAATCTGCGGCAAACGCGATTCCGTTGAACGATAGCAGGTTCTGGACGACAACGACTTCGTCGGAATCCGGCAACATTACGGAAACACCGAATAGAGAGAGGACGAGGCTGGCGACACCTAGCGCCCCGGCCAGGATCCAGAAGAGCCAGAACGGATGTGGCAGTTTGTTTCCGCAGCGCTCAATCGCGACGATTAGGCGGTATAGGCCGTTCAATTTGGTATGGGTATCGGAGTTGCCGATTTGGGTCGTCGTCATCTTGCCCACCTTCCGGAAATGATGAGGGGACGGACTGTCGTTGCTGCGCACCGAGTCGGCCCAACCAGCCAGGATGAAACGGTCGCGGGTGGTCTTTGGGGTTTGTCGGTCATGATTTCGGTCGCCGCCGGGCGCCTCAGGATCGGCACCCGAAGTGATCGCTGTGTGCGATAAGGCAGTGTGACGTGCTTGATGCTCATCCGATCGACGCCTGCGTAATTGTTGTCACCGACTCGATCGCGTGCTTCCTGTGATCGAAGGAGATTGTGATGTGGGGGACGATACGACCGCGAATTCCCCTCACGCTCAGCGCACATCTTGGCCGGATCCTCCTCCGAGCCAGAAGCAGAGCCGCTCTGACGATGACTGGGATCGGGCAACTCGATGGCAGGAAACTCGACTCGGCGCTCCCAGAGGGGACCGACCTGCCGTCGGAAGGTTTGGGCATCGGACGGTCATAAGCTTGGACCTCTTTCGTCGGCTGATACCCCCAGCCGATGTGTCGCGATTCGGCACGGTGTGCCTAGGTACGGTTAGAGTGTCAGGGCTCACAGGTTGTGTCAAGAAAAACTTCGTGCAGGCCGATTGGTTGCACGGGTTCACTTCCCGTGCCCGCGTGCCGTCGACAGAACGTGAAAACTAATGGCGGTGTAGGCCGGCCGTCTGACACCTACGTGAAATCCAAAGTCGAACCCTCGGGTCCGATCGGCGTGGTGGTCGCGTACGAGGCGGTGGTGGAATCGCGTCGGGAAGCGTCGCGCGGGAGTCGGTGCGCCCGTCCCGGCGCGCCACCACCGTTCGCCGGTTGACGATTGCCGCGTGAGCCAGCGGCAGGAAGCTACCTCTGATCATCGACACGCGGCCTATGACCGCTCGGGCGAAGACCGAGATCCTGCCGCTAGCTGGGGTCATGAACGGCCGATCGGGTGTCGGCTCAGCAGAGCCCTCCCATTAGTACGCCGCGTGCCCCTGCGGGATTCTCCCGGCAATCGGACGAAGGTGAGAGACGAATGGTGAAGATAATTTGTGGGATCGACTGAGACGAAGACCACCTGCGCGCCCCAGGACCGGCGTTCTATGCGATGGCCTTACTTGCCGCGTCCCGGTATCGGGAGCGGCATTCGGTCGCGTGGGCGAAGTTCGATCATGCCGATGCGGTCATGCTCGCCAACATTGCGCGCACCGCACGATGTCGCGCTCGGAGGCGGCCCGCGGACACCGATCTCGCGCAGGCGATCTCTGTACTCACCCGCGCCGGCCAGGACACCGCGTGGAATCGGCAACAGATCGCCAACCAGCTGCGTTCGGTGTTGCGCGAGTACTTCCCGGCGGCACTGGAAGCATTTCGGGAGGTCAAGTACGGGCTGGCCAGCGTCGAGGCCCTCATCATCTTGGCCGCGACCCCGACACCGGCGCGAGCTCGCACGCTCGCGGAAGGCCAGCTACGGGATCTTCTCGTCACGGCGGGACGGCAGCGCGGTATCGACGAGTGGGTCGATCCTCTCCACCACCTCTTCTCAACGGAGCAGCTGCGCCGCTTACCTGGTGCGGAACCGGCATTCATTGGCGAACAGGCACGTAGTAGGCACCATGCAGCTCGATGCGGCCGGCCGGGAGGCTGACCCTTTCGCGACCGAAACCCAGCTTGTTCTCGAGCGGCATCCCGACGTGCCGATCCTGACCAGCCCTCCCGGGTTGGGCGCACTGTCGGAGGCCCGGATGCTCGGCGAGATCGGAGATGACCGTGCCCGGTTCACCGACGCCCGCAACTTACGTGCCGGTTCCGCTCCGCCCACAGGATCACGAGATTCACGCCAGATCCACTGGCTACCTGGACATCAACACCATGGCTGCGTTCTCCCTCCGCCACCCCGACCCTCGCCGGCACGCCTAGCGAGGCCGTGCCCACGACTGCCGACCCCTACTGACCAGGCGCGTGTTGCGACGAATCCATCCGCATCGGCGTGTCCGGGTTGGCCTCCTGTCACAATGCCCCCGGCGCCCGCGGCTTGGCTCCGCGATGCCAGTCGGTAGGTGGCGGTTGGCGAATCGTCGATTCCGCTCTTCGGGTGTGCTTGGTTTCAATTTCCCACCCGACGATCAGTCCGTCGTATGAGTCCATGGCAAACGCACACACGAGGGCCGCGGTGACGAGCCTGAGGTAGAGATCCCACGCGGGTCTCGTGCCAGTGGGCGATGGTGATCGGGTTGTGCTGTCAATGCTGGCGTGGGATGCCCCGCGTGGAAGCTGGCATGAGCCGTCTACGTTGCGATGCGCACGAGTGGTGCATCCTCAGATGGCGGGTATCGAGCATAGAAAACCACCATAGCCGTCCAGGGTTGCAGGACGAGGTACTACCCATCCTCGTCAGTACCGAGTGCCGGTTAGTTCTGACAAGTTTTCGAATACACAGCAATATTCGGCACCTGTCGCCGCTGGCGTTCATCAAATGCGCACCGATGCCAGAATCACCGGAATGGCATCCCAAACCGCTCAGGTGATGAGCGGACGCACGTCACACCACAGGGCGATCGGTCGACGGCAAGAATCCTTCAAAGCTGTTGTCGCGCTTGCGTAACCAGTGGGATATCCGATTCGGGGCGAACGCGTATGGATCTTCTACGCCGAGCTTGCGTGCGGCATCAATGGGCCATTTGGGGTTGTGTAGCAGCTCGCGGCCAAGGGCTACCAGATCCGCCTGTCCGTTGGCGATGATGTCGTTGGCTTGTTCGGCATGGACGATGTAACCCACGGCCATGGTCTTCACCGAGGTCTCGGTGCGAATTCGCTCCGAGTACGGCACCTGATACCCGTAGCCGCTGGGCGCTCCGCCGAAGTCTGGCTTTCCGGTGAGACCTCCGGAGCTGCAGTCGATTACGTCGACGCCATGCATCTGCAGTAGGCGGACGAGCTCGATGGTCTGCTCGATGCTCCACTCTGCATCGACGCTGGATACGCGGACGAACAGCGGTTTGCGGTCCGGCCACACCGTGCGAATGCCGTCGACGATCTCCACGAGCAACCTCGATCGGTTTTCCGGCGAGCCGCCGTACCGGTCGGTGCGGTGATTGGTGAGCGGCGAGAGGAACGTATGGATGAGATACCCGTGGGCCGCATGAATCTCGAGTACTTCGTACCCGGCTTCGTCAGCTCGCCTGGCTGTGTTGATCCAGCCGTCGATGGCGTCAGAAATATCCCTAGACGTCATCTCTCGGGGCACCTCACTGCCTGGTAAGCCCGAGGCGAACGGGCTGGGCGCCAACAGTTGCCAGTCCTCGCTCGCCGGCGGATTGGGTTCGTGCGCCGCCCAAGGCGGGTTACGCCGTGCCTTGCGTCCGCAGTGCAGCAACTGAATCCCGGGCACGGCACCGCCGGACGTGATGACATCGACGAGTCGGGCGAAGTGCGGGACCATGGCGTCGTTCCAGATACCCAGGTCGCTGATCGTGCCCCGGGCCTTGCGATCGACACTGGTTCCTTCCTGGAAGACAAGGCCGGCGCCGCCCTCGGCAAAGCCCCCGAGCGTAACGGTGTGTGTCGCCGTCGGCGCGCCATTGTCGCCGGAGTATTGCCACATCGGCGACGCCACGATGCGGTTCTTGAGCTGAACTCCGCGAATCTGCAGCGGGCTGAAAAGTTCTGATGTCATCTAAAACACTCCTAACATGGGCCTGGCCGCAAAAATTCTCTCGCGGGGGCTACCGAGTCAATGCTACCAGTAGATACATAGTTCCGCATTGCGGCATGACCCCGGTGGGTGGATGAAACAAATGTGAAATCCGGGGAAAGTTCTGAGATGAGCCTGCATGCTGTGACCTGATCAGCCGACCACCGCGTCATCGTTTAACGCATCCTCTCCTGCAGCGGCCGGCGGCACTGCTCCTTCGCATGGCCTCGTGCGAACGAACTCGGCGTCACTGCAACGCAAATCCAGTCGTACCGACCGAAGGACGATCAACGGAACGAAAAACGCCTCCCAGCGAACCGACGCCCGAGGCAGCCGTCTACCAGTTAACCGAGCAGCGCAACATCGCCCTGCTGGATGCCTCCGCTTCTCCACTCCGCCATGGGTGGCCGACCACCGGTCTGAGACTGACCAACGTGTCTGGGCATCGTCATTAGGCGGACGCGATTGCTTGGCCAATCTCCTCGGCCGCGTCGATCGTCAACTGCGCCAAATTGCCCTCGACGAGAGACTCGAACCGCACCTGTGGAATAGAGAGGGTAAGGCCCGCGATCGGCTTGCCTTCCGCATTCATGATCGCCGTGCCGATCGAGGTGACATGCGGTCGGTACCACGTCGAGATGTTCGCTGCGTAGCCTTTCGCGACCGCTTGCGCAATCTCGGGCCGGAGTTGCTCAGGGCTTGCCACCTGACCGTTGACGAGTTCGGTCATCTCTCTCGCGAGGATGTCCTCTACCTCCGCGGGTTCAAGCCGCGCCATGATCGCGACGCCCGCCGAGGTGGCGCGTAGCGGCACTCGCTCCCCGATCTCTATGAATACGCGCACCACATGCGAACTGTCCTCCCGCGCGATTACCAGGAGGTCGTCGCCGTCACGAAGGCCTAAAAGAACCGTTTCGCCCGTTTCCGCGGCGAGACGCTGGATGGTCGGTCCGGCTAGGCTGCGGAGATCTTGTTCGCCGGCGCCGCGCAGCCCGATCGCCAGGGCCTTCATGGTGACACCCCACCATGCACGCTGAGGATCGGTGATCCGCAGCCAGCCTGCTTGCTTCAGCGTAACCAGACTACGCTGCACCGAACTCTTGGGGATCTGGGTGATTCGGGCCAGCTCGGACACCCCGACCGGCTGGCGGACGGCCACTTCTTCAAGCACTCGAAGGGTACTAAGCACGCTATTCATCGACCGAATGCTGCTCGCGTTGCTGCCTGAGGCCACCTCAACGTCCTAGTCTTCCGACGGGTCGGGGAACACCTTGTACTATACCACCATGCGGTGCAACGTGCCTTATGACGGCACATGCGATTGTTGTTTGCAAAGGATTCCAGATCGTTCTACTATGCGATACACCGTGCCATTTAGAGCAGAGCCTTTCGATGGTTTAGCGGTGGCGGGAGGTGTAGTGGTCGCCGACCCGCCTCGTTCGGTGCGACGTCGCAGAGTCCTGGTGGGACCACATTCTTGGAAGCTCGGACTGGCGACCGAGCGCCGACATCAGTACAGACCGGAACAGACCTCACCAATGCGCGACACGACGCAGCAGCGCCAAGACACAGAGAGAAGGTGGCCTCCGTTGACCAGCCCCGCCGCCCAACCGTCCGACTATGAATCTTTTCGCTACCTGAACCGTGGAGTTGACTTTCCCGCCATCGATTTGGCGGACCCCAACCATCGGCGCAGCACCTTCGATGCCGGACTCAGCGAGGAGGAGCGCGCCCGGGTTGAACGAATTTTCGCCGACAACGTGATCATCAGCCTGCATGATCACCCACAGATGCTGCCATCCAACCCGTCGGAACTGTTTCCCTATCTCCACGGCCGGCACGAGTACACGGCCTATACCGCGCTTGCGGACTCGGGCCTGAACGCAATCTTCGACAACCTGTTCGGCATCATCGGTACCAGCACCTCCGCAGGGTGGAAGTGGGACGACATCGTCACCACGCTCGGGATGCGCCTTGCCGACCTCGCTCACCGCGATGGTGTGACGGTCGCGCACACCGTCGGCGACATCCTCGATGCCAAGCGCGATGGCAACCTCGCGTTCGTATTGGGCACCGAATCCGCCGGATTCATCGAAAACGAGCTGGACCGAATCGATATTCTCTACGGATTCGGTATTCGGCAGATGGGACTGGTCTACTCCGATTCCAACTCCCTCGGCAGTGGGCAGAAGGAGGACCGAGACGCTGGGCTCACAACCTTCGGGCGCCGCGCAGTTGAGCGCATGAATGCACTTGGCATCCTCGTGGACGTCTCGCATGCCAGCGATCAGACCTCGCTCGACGCCATCGAGGCCTCAACCAAGCCCATCGCCATCACCCATGCCGGTGCACGGTCGGTCTGGCCGATCCCACGTATGAAGCCCGACGATGTCCTCAAGGCCTGTGCCGAACGCGGCGGCGTCCTGGGCCTCGAGGCAGCACCGCATACCACTGTCTCCTATGACCACCGCACCCACACCATCGAATCGGTCATGGACCACTTCGAATACGCCGTAGACCTGATGGGTATCGAGCACGTCACCTTCGGGCCCGACGGATTCTATGGCGATCACATCGGGTTCCATCATGCGGCGGGCGGTGGCCTCGGCGTGGCAAAGATGTTTGACACCAACGGAGTCGACTACAATCCCGTCGAGTACGTTGACGGCCTGGAAAATCCCAGCGAGAATTTTCGCAATATCGCGGGATGGCTGGTCCGCCACGGATACAGCGACAGCGACATCCGCGCCGTGTTGGGCGGCAACGTGTTGCGCGTGCTACGAGAGGTATGGCGGTGACAGACGTCCTGAGCGCTGTTTACGCCGGAAGTTCGAGTGCAATCTGACATTGAACCAGAACGGTCGAGGGGGCAAGGCGAGGCGCGTCCAGGGCGGTGGCGAGGGCGCCGGTTTCGACGCGTGGTTACTCTGATACGCGCGGGTTGGCCACCGCAGGAGCGCCATTCGGCTGGCGTGGGTCGCTCGTCTAATGTCGAGCGTGATCGCAACCTGCAGTGAGGATTGCTCAGTAGGCCGCTCGCGCAGTCACTCCCAGGCGCTGCCGTCGCCACCGCGCGATTCGTCTGCAAGGTAGCTGGCCCTTTTCACCTGGTCGCTTGGCGACAGCGAGGCAAGGTAGACTCCTCGTAGCGAAGAACCGATCTTGCCACCCGCCGAGTTGACGACCGCACTCGCAACCGGATGCATAACGAGGAACGGGATCTCGGGTATCGGTACGGCCAGCGACCAACACCAGCTGGCGAGTTCGCCGGCGATCGCGGTACTCGTCGGCGCTGGGCATTTACGGCGGGCGTCAGTCCGATCCAGCGGGTGGCGCTGCAAATCCGCTCCGAGACGATACCGGAGTTTGTAGTGCCAGCCTGGCTCGAGAAGATGTGTGGGGTTGCCGAACTTCATGATCGATCCCAGCGAGCGGCCGCGCCGACGGAGCGTTCGGTGGGCACCAGCCCGAGATAGGCGCCGATCTCGCGTCCGATCACGCGCCGCCAGCCGTCGATCTCCACGGCCAATCCGAACCCGGTTAGCGTCGATACCTCGCGCAGGCTGCCGAGCCGAATCACCACCAGGGTTAGCCACCGTCGGTGGCCATCTCGGTAATCGCCACATCCAGCCGATCCAGCCGGTGAATCGGCTTCTCAGAGACCGGGTTCACCGTCGATACCGAGGTCGCCGGACTGCCGACCGCATTCGTAGCAGTGTCGGCCGGGTCGAGAGATTACGCGTTCGGAATCTGCACTTCGACGCGCTTCGGGCATTGGCCCGCTTGCGTGCACAACGTCATCGCCGCCCGGCCGTAAGCCGCGCTCGCCACCCGGCGCCGACGAACTTTCGGCCTGACGGTCCGGACGCGTAGGTAAACCTCTCGGCGAGCAAACATCGCATTGTCGATCACGGCGAATCCGAGGGGACCCATGCAGCCGACGTGGTACGCCCCTCCTGAAAGACATCGTCGAGCGTGAGCGTCGCGCCGCACGCCAATGGCGAACCGCCTACCACGGGCACGGTAGCCATGTCTCACGGCCGTAGAGCGCGCTCCATGCAGCCGACGCCACGGTCATCGCACAGACAGCGACCGGGTTCCTGCGCTAGTTGCACGATGCGATCCAAGTGCACCATTGGGAAAGAATCAGGATCCGAGGTAACTGTCATCGCCGATTGTCCGTCGTCGACTGCATGGTCCGCAGTGGCACTCTCGGCGCGGACCATAATGGAGAGGGTCCAACGTATCTCCAAGGCTGTCATGATCGCATCCGACACCAGGGCAGCGTTTGGACACAGCGTCGATATGCCCGCATTTTCCTGCAGGAGCCGCTCCTAGCGCCGATCTTTCAGTCTCTTCGTGCACTACCGCAACTCTGGAGAATTCAGTAAGTCGGTGCGCCATTGATGCTTGCACCGGTACCGATCCCGGTCCACTACGCCGTCGGCAGTGCCGACGACAGAGCAGTCCACACTCTCTCTTCGACACGGCAGACACCGCCACCTCGGCTCACACCATCAACAAGTCGCCGGCACTACCGGCGTGCCGCCCGCGGTCACCGTCGTGGCAGTGACTCGTGACACACGATGGGTCCCCCTTCCCACATGGTCAGTTGGGCGATGCTCGCCCAGGGCGAGAACATCACCTCCTGCATACCTGTTTGACGAGTCTTCACGAGATGGGCTACATCGACTCCGCCGACCGCGATGCACCACACGTGCGGATAGACGCACTGGGTGACCGCCGGCCTTGAGTTGGGGTTGCGGGAGGGCGCCTCTCACCCGTGTTCGTGGGTTACCGAGCGGGAATCCATGCCCGGTCTTTCCGACAGTGGTGGGATGCCCCGGTGATTACAGAGCGTACGAGTGTCGGCCTCGGTGTGCACGCACGATCGGGAGCTGCCGCAGCGATCGACGGTGTCACCGGTGAAGTATTTCAGACGCGGTTGACGTCCTATGAGCACGTCCAGTCCTGGATCGCGGATCTACCCGATCCGGCCGCTGTCGTATATCACCGGTCCTGGCGGGCTGGTGCTGGGTCGCTGGCGGTCATTCACCGCTGATCGTCCACCTCACCTGCCTGCTCGTCGAGTCGGTGGTGGAAGCGCGTGGATGACTCGCGGCACCGCTACTACGAGTACACCTCCGGGGCGACGCTCGATTCTACACGCGCGAATGCGATCCAGCCGAAACATTCTCCTGCGGTGGTCAACCCGCGTCTATCAGTCTGACCGCGCGTCGCTATATCAACACGCTCACCACACGGACTCGCCGAGAAAGCAACGAGGCGCCGGCGGGGTAGCTCCCCGCCGGCGCATCGATCTTCCTCAACACGGGTTCGATGTCGGGAATGGCGGCGCACAGATGGCCACGTTCACCATGGCGAACGTGGCGATCTGCATCCACTGCTGCCCTCGGGTTCGAGCCTTCGCAGCTGTCGGAGCGCTTCGACGACGCCTCAGTCGAGAGGCTTACCTCTCGTCTCAGGCATGGTCAGGTAGACCACAAGTCCGAACACTGCCGCAGCAGTGCAATACACCCATAGCCAGTCGCTGATCCCCTTCTCATACATCCACGTCATGAGATACGGTGCGGTTCCGCCGAACAAGGCAACGCAAATCGAGTACGGCATCCCAATCCCGGTCGCACGCACTTCGGGAGGGAACTGCTCTGCCATAATCGCCGCCAGGTTGGCCGAGTACCCGAGCATTAGTATGAGTGCCACGATTTGGATCACGAGGTACGACCAGAATCCTCCGTCGAGAAGTTTCAGCGCTGGCCAGGAGAAGACCACGAAGCCACCTGCGAAAAGAGCCATGGTGGCTCGGCGACCGAACCGATCCGAAGCCAGGCCGGCAAAAGGCAGCAACACGATGAACAAGAGCATGCCGATGGTGTTGGCGGTCAGCGCGCTACTCAATGACATACCCGTGGTGACATGCGCGTACGTAGGCAGGTAGGTCACGAAGATGTTGTACAGAACCATACCCGCGATATTGATGCTGAAGACACGCAGGATGGATCCCGGATGGTCACGCACCATCTGCACGAACGCGCTACGGCGCTCACCGGAATTCCCACGCCGTTCCTCGCCACGGTGGAATGAATCGTTCTCATCCACCGATCTGCGCACCCAGAGCGCCACGACGCCAAACCCGGAGGCAACGACGAAGCCGAGCCTCCATCCCCAACTGTCGAGGGCATCTTTGGAGAGGGCAGAGGTGAGAACCGCACCCAGCGCCGAAGCGATGAGCAAGCCGGCACCGACTGAGACCTGCTGAAACGAGCCGGCGAATGCGCGGCGTCTCGGCGACGCAGATTCGACGAGAAATGCTGAGGCTATACCAAATTCACCACCAGCGGCGAATCCCTGCACGAGTCGTGCGACAACCAGGATGACAGGCGCCAGGAAGCCGATTTTGCTGTAGGAAGGGGCCAACCCGATGACCAGCGTCGCACCGGACATGAGGGCTACCGTGAGTACAAGACTCTTCTTTCGGCCGTGTTTGTCGGCGTAGGAACCGAGTACAGCTGCACCGACCGGCCGGATTGTAAATCCGACCGCAAAGATGGCCAGGGTGGACAACAGCGCCGCCGCATCGTTACCAGCCGGGAAAAACTGATGTGCGAATATGGACGAGAAGGTGGCGAAGATGCACCAGTCGAGGAACTCGACCATATTTCCCACACTGCCGGCGATGATCTTTCGTCGCCGGTCTACCCCGATTGCGGTGGCAGATCCTTCGGGGGACGATTCACTGCGGTCGGCCATAGCTACGCGCACATCATCATCGTGTGGAATCCTCTGGTGTACATCAGGATTGTTGCGGTTCATCATTGTGGTATCACCACTCCAAGTATGTTCGTCGGGGTCGGAAGAATGTCAGATTGTTGTGCCGTGGTGCGCGTGAATTCAGAAGCAACAGGCGGGGTACGCGTCTTGGATCGACCAGCTTGAGCCGCCCGCGGGAGCCGAGCAGGTAAGTCTCGGGTAGACGAATGGCGTCGTTCGGATAGTCGCCTGCGTATTGTCCGGCGACTCCCTCGAAAACCACACGGTTGCAGCCCCTTCCGCAAGTTGAAATAGATCGGGAGAGCCAGAACTGCCGACCTCACACCGGATGATCGCGCTGGGGCGACCGCCGGACCTCGGGGTCAGTTAGCCTTCATCTCCTGCAGATATCAGCCCCATGCCACGATAAGGTACGGCGTTCCACTTAGGTCATGACGTTAATCACGTAGTGGCAGCGTGTCAACGCCGGGCTGGCGAGCTTGTGGATTTGGCACAGAAAATTTACATATCCGACTTGCAGAGCCCGAGGAGCAACGGGGATCGAGACCTTCGGATCCGGCGACGCGACCTCGCATGATGATTTCAGCAACTCGTCGGGACCTTAGTTCCGAATGAACCGCTTTCCTTTGCACCCGAAATGGCCCGCGCTGACGAGAAGGCATGCCCACAGCGGTAACAGGGCCGACCCTTGGGTGACGCGCCCCACGCCAACAACCTGCGCTAGATGTAATTCCTGGGGACGTTGTGAACGCCGACGCGGCGATGGGTGACAGTCCGCCGATCCTGGTGTGGGGTCGGTGGCCATCGCAATGATGCAACCAGCAGGCGACTGATCTCGAGCACCGCATGGCCGATCCGGAGATGGTCGCGAGAACCTTGAGAAGCGCCGCGCAACCGCTGGCGTGTTTGGGCAGAACCTTGCACCTGGCGCAGTGGCACGGATGGGCCTCGATGCTCAGTCGCTTCGCCCGCGCCGATCCCACTGATTCCAGTCCCTCTATGCCCGCAGACAGCGGCGTGTCACCATTGCGTGCGGGCGGACAGTACCCGCGCGGTACGTTCTCGTTCCGCCGCACTGGGCACTCGGGGGCTACACCTTGTCTAGGTCGTCTTCGTCGAACAGCGGTCGAATGCCCTTCGCAGCCATGATGTGGTCGTTGCTCGTCCCTGCGGCGATCATCGGCCAGACGAGGGCGTCGTCGCTGACGACGAAGTCGATGACCACCGGCCGGTCGGTGATCGCCCGCGCCTGCTCGATGACCGATTCCACGTCTTCCTCACGCTCACAGCGCAGGGCGACGCAGCCGAGCGCGTCGGCCAGTTTGACGAAGTCGGGGATCCGGCGCGAGTGGGTGGCGAGGTCGATGCTGCAGTAGCGTCCGTCGTAGTGGACGGCCTGGAGTTGCTTGACCATGCCGAGGTTGCCGTTGTTGATCAGGGCCACCTTGATCGGCACACCCTCGATCGCGGCCGTCGCCAGTTCCTGATTGGTCATCTGGAAGCAACCGTCACCGTCGATGGCCCACACCTCCTTCTCGGGCGCAGCGAGTTTCGCGCCGAGCGCGGCGGGCACGGCGTATCCCATCGTGCCGAGGCCGCCGGAGTTCAGCCAGGTCCGCGGCTTCTCGAAGCCGACGAAGTGCGCCGCCCACATCTGGTGCTGGCCGACACCGGAGACGTAGATCGCGTCGGGGCCGGCCGCCTTTCCGACCGCCTCGATCACCAGTTGCGGCGACAGCATGCCGTCGGCCGGGCGGTCGTAGCTCACCGGGTAGGTTTCTCGCACCTCGTCCAGCGATGCGCGCCAGCCCTGCAGGTCCGGGGCGCCGCCGGCGGCACGTTCGAGGCGGAGCGCGGCGATCAGGGCCCGGAGCGTTTCCCGGCAGTCGCCGACGATGGGGACGTCCACCTCGCGGTTCTTGCCGATCTCGGCCGGGTCGATGTCGGCGTGGATCACCTGCGCATGCGGGGCGAACGAGGCCGCATGCCCGGTGACGCGGTCGTCGAATCGCGCGCCGAGGGTGATCAGCAGGTCGCTGCGCTGCAACGCGGCCACGGCGGCGACGGTCCCGTGCATGCCCGGCATGCCGTAGTGCAGCGGGTGGCTGTCGGGGAACGCGCCGAGCGCCATCAGGGTGGTGACGACCGGGATGCCGGTCAGTTCGGCGAGTTCACGCAGCTCAGCCGCGGCGTCGGCCTTGATCACGCCGCCGCCGACGTAGAGCACCGGGGCGGCGGCGGAGTTGATCAGTGCGGCGCCCGCGCGGACCTGCTTGCTGTGCGGCTTCGTCACCGGACGGTACCCGGGCAGCTGCCGCTCCGGCGGCCACGAGAACGTGGTGATCGCCTGCAGGACGTCCTTCGGGATGTCGACGAGCACCGCGCCGGGCCGGCCGCTGGAGGCGATGTGGAAGGCCTCGGCGATGATGCGAGGAATGTCCGCGGGGTCGGTGACCAGGAAGTTGTGTTTGGTGATCGGCATCGTGATACCGCAGATGTCGGCTTCCTGGAAGGCATCGGTGCCGATCAGCCCGCGGCCGACCTGGCCGGTGATCGCCACGACCGGGACGGAGTCCATCTGCGCGTCCGCGAGCGGGGTCACGAGGTTGGTCGCTCCGGGGCCGGAGGTGGCCACGCAGACCCCGACCTTGCCGGTCGCCTGGGCATAGCCGGTGGCGGCGTGCCCGGCACCCTGCTCGTGACGGACCAGCACGTGCCGCACCCGGGTCGATTCGAGCAGCGGGTCGTAGACGGGCAGGATCGCACCACCGGGGATGCCGAACACGCACTCGACGCCCAGCTCCTCCAACGCGCGCACGACGGCCTGCGCCCCGGTCACCCGCTGCGGAAGGTGACGGATGTCAGCGCAGGTACGGCGAGCTGGGCGGTCGAGTTGGGTCGGTGCACTCACGGGAATCCTCGGATCGAAATCGGGTGTCGGATCGGCACGGTCGACGACGACTCGGATGCGACGCCTTCGCGACCTGCCGGACATCCTCGGGATCGGAGGATGGTGCGCAAGGAGAGACAACTGCTCGGGGGTGGGCGAGCTCGAGCGACCAGTCAAGCACCACCGCAGCCAACCCACAATCGCCGCCGCCGCCGCTGCGCAGACTGCACACGAACTGCCGACCCGGCGGAAGTACGGTGGGCACAATGCTCACGAGTGTGCCCGATCAGTCCTTGTCGGCGAGTTGTTTCAGCAGCGGGGTGAGGCGGTAGTCGACGAATTTGCGCATCACGAGTGCGGTGGTCGTCTTCTCCACCCCGTCGACGTCGAGGATCTGGCCGGCGATGCGGTAGAGGTCGTCGGCGTCGCGGGCGACGACGTGCACGAGGAGGTCGGTGACGCCGCTGAGCCCATGAACCTCCACCACTTCGGGTATTTTGTTGAGCGCCTGCGCAATTCGTGACAATTTCCGTTGCATGACGCTCGTGAGGACGAAGGCGGTCAGTGGGTACCCAAGCGCTCCCGGGTCGATCCGCCGCTCGAAGGATTGCAGGACGCCCTGTTTCTCGAGCTTGCCGAGGCGGGCCTGCACCGTGTTTCGGGACAGTCCCGTCTTGTCGGCCAGCGCGATCACGGTTGCCCGCGGATCCTCGTTGAGGGCGTCGAGGATTCGGGCGTCGATGGAATCGCCGGTGGTCGTGCTGGGCATATTGCCAACCTCCAGCTGGGATGCGATCGCACTGGTGTGCAGAATGCTGAAATTCTGCGAGGGGTGTTGCTCGAAGTGTATGCCGATGCTGAACTATAAGCCGAGTTCTGCACACGGGACTTCTTCTTCAATAGGCGGCTTCACCGCCAGCGGCAGCGCCGGGCTCTCACCAGAGCCGCCTGCTGACAACATCGACCGCTCGCTCACGACCTGAGTCTGGCCACGGGTTCGGTCGGTGCCGAGAACTCACAGGCAAGGACGCACTTTCATGCAGGGCACACACACAGTCGACACCAGCATCCACACCGCTTCCTCCCCGACCCCCGAGGCGCTCATGGAGATCGAGAGGCGCGTGCTCTGGTTGGCGACGTCGATGATCCACCACGCCAACCGGGTCCGTCCGAACCCCACCGGGCTCAAGGTGGGTGGGCATCAGGCATCCTGTGCGTCGATCGCGACCATCATGACCTCGCTGTGGTTCGAGCAACTCCGGCCCGGCGACCGGGTGTCGGTCAAACCCCACGCCTCCCCCGTCCTGCACGGTATCAACTACCTGCTCGGCGAACTGGACGAAAAGTACCTGACCACACTGCGCGAATTCGGCGGACTGCAGTCCTACCCCAGCCGGGCGAAAGACCCCGACCCGGTCGACTATTCGACCGGCTCGGTCGGGATCGGTGCGACCGCCCCGATCTGGGGTGCGATCGCCCGACGCTACGTCGACACCGCCATCGGCGGTGCCGGGACGGGCCGGCAGTACTCCCTGGTCGGTGACGCCGAGCTGGACGAGGGCGCGGTCTGGGAGGCGATCCTCGACCACTCGGTCGCCGAACTCGGCGAGATCGTGTGGATCGTCGACCTGAACCGGCAGTCCCTGGACCGGGTCGTGCCGAACATCGCCGCCGGCCGACTCGAGTCGATGTTCGCCGCCGCCGGATGGCAGGTGATCACCGTCAAGTTCGGGACCCTGCTCGAATCGCTGTTCACCCGCCCCGGCGGAACAGAGCTGCGGACCCGGATCCTGGACATGCCCAACCCCGAATACCAACGGCTACTGCGGTGCAACGCCGAACAGGTGCGGGACCGGTTGCCGGGAGCGGGGGCGGATGCAATGGCCATTGCCGCCCTGATCGCCGGCCTCGACGACGACACCCTCCTCGCGGCGATCCGCAACCTCGGCGGCCACGATCTCGACGCTCTCCGCGCGGCCTACGGGAAGATCGACGACACCCGCCCGACGGTGATCATCGCCTACACCGTCAAGGGCCGCGGGCTGCCCACCCAGGGGCATCCGCAGAATCATTCGTCGTTGCTGACGGTGGAGCAGTACCAACAGCTTGCGGCCGAACTGGGGATGGACCCGGTCAACCCGTGGGCACGATTCGACACCGACAGCACCGCGGGCCGTGTCTGCGCCGCCGTCGCCCAGTGGCTGCAGCGTGACCCTGTCGCACTGGCAACGCCGCCCTCGGTGCCCGCCGACATCGGCCGCACCCCATCGGGCACCTCCACCACCCAGGCCGCGCTGGGCCGGGCGCTACTCGATCTGAGCCGCCAGGCCCCCGACGCCGCGAAACGGGTCATCACGGTCAGCCCCGACGTCTCCTCCACCACGAACCTGGCCGGGTGGCTGAACAAGGTCGGCGTCTGGTCACCCAACGACCGCCGCAACTGGTTCGACGACGACGCCGAAACGATCATGCACTGGCGGGAAAAGCCCACCGGGCAGCACATGGAACTGGGCATCGCCGAAACCAACCTGGTCGGGCTGATGGGGGAACTCGGCGCCACCTGGAGCCGCTGGGGACAGCCCCTCTTTCCGATCGGAGTGATGTACGACCCCTTCGTCGAACGCGCCCTCGAACCCTGGTCCTACGGCATCTACGCCGGCGGACAATCGATCCTGGTCGGCACCCCCTCCGGAGTCACCCTCGCCGCCGAAGGCGGGGCGCACCAGTCGATCAAAACCCCGTCGATCGGCCTCGAACAACCCGGCTGCGTCAGCTACGAACCCGCCTTCGCGATCGAGGTCGAGTGGACCCTGCTCGACAGCATCTCCCGCCTCGGCCGGCCGGACGGCTCCTCATCGTACCTGCGACTGTCGACCCGCCCGGTCGATCAAACGCTCGCCGACGTACCGTCGGATCCGGCGGCCCGGGAACGTCGCCGGCGTCAGGTCGTCGCCGGCGCCTACACCCTCCGGCACGCCGGCAAGGCCGCGGTCACCCTGGTCGGCATGGGGGCGGTGATCACCGAAACCCTCACCGCCGCAGACCGGTTGGCCGAGCAGGGCATCGCCGCGGATGTCGTGTGTGTGACCAGTCCCGGCATGCTGTTCGAGGCGGTGCAGGCCCGCCGCGGCCTCACCGACGGCCCGTCGTGGATCCTCGACCAGGTGTTCCCCGCCGACCGGGCGGCCCCGATGGTGACCGTGCTGGACGGGCACCCGCACACCCTCGCATTCCTGACCGGCATCAACAACGTGGCCGGAGCCGCACTCGGGGTCAGCAAGTTCGGGCAGGTCGGATCCCTCGACGACGTCTACCGCTACCACGGCATCGACACCGAGGCCGTCGTCCGCGCCGCCCTCGACCTCACCGACTGACCCAGAGAGACACCACCAATGACCACCACTGAAATCGGCACCACCGTCGAGTTACCGTCGCTCGGCGAGAACGTCACCGAGGCGACCATCACCCGCTGGCTCAAATCCGTCGGGGACCACGTCGAGGCGGGCGAACCGCTGCTAGAGGTCGCCACCGACAAGGTCGACACCGAGATCCCCTCCCCCGCCGCCGGAATCCTTCTCGAGATCGTCGCGCAGGAAGACGCGGTAGTCGAGGTGGGTGCGGCGATCGCGGTGCTCGGCGAGGAGAACGGCGCCGCCCCGGACACGCCGGTGCCGGTCCCCGTGCCCGCCGCCGTCGCACCCGCCCCGGCACCCCTCCGTGACCGGGTGGAGAAACTGCCGCGGATCCGCCGCACCATCGCCCGACGCATGGTCGAATCCCTGCAGACATCAGCGCAATTGACCACCGTCGTCGAGGTCGACATCACCGCCATTGCTCGCCTGCGGGACAGAGAGAAGGACGAGTTCCACCGGCGCACCGGAGCAAAGCTGTCGTTCCTGCCGTTCTTCGTCGCCGCCGCCGTCGAGGCGCTGGGCGAGCACCCGGTGATCAACTCCTCGCTCGACGCCGACTGCACCGAGGTGACCTACCACGCGGCCGTGCACCTCGGGATGGCCGTCGACAGCGACAAGGGTCTGATGGTTCCCGTCATCCGGGACGCCGGCGAACTGCGCATTCCGCAGCTCGCCGGGGCGATCGCCGCCTCCGCCGACAGTGTGCGGTCGGGGACGATCCGCCCCGACGACCTGGCCGGTGGCACCTTCACCATCACCAACACCGGCAGCCGCGGCGCGCTGTTCGACACCCCGATCATCAACCAGCCCCAGTCGGCGATCCTCGGCATCGGCACTGTCGTCGAACGCGTGGTCCCTACCCGCGGTGATCACGGTGAACTCCACTTCGGTGTCCGGTCGATGGCGTATCTGTCACTGTCCTATGACCACCGCATCGTCGACGGCGCTGACGCGGCGCGCTACCTCACCACTGTCCGCAGACGCCTCGAAGGCGGATTCCTTCCCTCGGAAGTGCAGTGAGCGCGCCCACACGCATCCATCGGTCCGCGTTATCGCCCGGATCGCGCGAGGACCACCGACTCGTCGAGTTCGCCGTACGGTGGGCACCCGTTGCGACTGTCGACGAGTACATCCTCCCGGACTTCGACGAGTACATACTGCCGGAATTCGGTCTGCAACCGCCTCAGTACTACCGCCGACTCCTCAGAATCCTTCAGACTCCACCGTGCCCCAGATTGGAACCGCCGGAACGACAACGCATCATCGCACTCTGCCAGCACAAACTGGACGCGTCCCGATCGGCCGTCCCAAGTTGATATACCAAGTCTCCGAGCTCTACCCGTATCGATCGCCAGGAATCTGAAGCCGCTCGGCAAATCGCCAACTGGCTTCGTGACACCCCACACGAACCATATTGCGACATACCGAAAACGAGGTGACATGTGTCCCGTCCCACCGCAACATTGACCGTGCGGCGAACCGAATGGCTGACACCGCACATGGTCCGGGTCTTCCTGGGTGACCCCGACTTCGATAGCTTCACGCCCAACGACTTCACCGACGCGTACGCCAAGCTCGAATTCGGCACGCCCAAAGAACCGGTGCTGCGCACGTACACCATCCGGTCGGTCGACGCCGCGGCGCGGGAGATCGCCATCGACTTCGTCGTGCACGGTGACGTCGGGTTCGCGGGTCCATGGGCGGCGACCGCGACCGCCGGCGACACCTTGCGATTGCGCGGGCCCGGTGGGGCATTCGCGCCGAATCCCGCCGCTGATTGGTACCTGTTCGCAGGCGACGAGACCGCGATACCGGCGATCTCGGCGTCGGTGGAGGCACTCCCGGAAAACGCCGTCGGGCACGTGTTCGTGGAGGTGGCCGGCCCCGACTACGAGACGATTCTCACGGCCCCCAACGGCGTGACGGTCACCTGGATTCACCGCGGGGACACCGCCGACCGCATCGGGGACGACACGTCCGGCGACAATGCTCCCCTCATCGCCGCGGTGCGCAGTGCCGAATGGCTGCCCGGCGACGCGCACGTCTTCATCCACGGGGAAGCGCAGGCGGTGATGCACAACCTCCGCTCGTACGTCCGCAAGGAACGTGGTGTGCCGGCGGCCGCGGCCTCGATCTCGGGGTACTGGCGTCGGGGCCGCACGGAGGAAAGCTTCCGCGTCTGGAAGTCGGAACTCGCGGCTGCCGAGAGCGCGGCGCACTGATCTCGGTCCCCGAGTGTCAGGAACGAGTCAACGCGACCGCGCCGGACACCGAACGTCGGGAATCGCCATGTGCCAGATCTGGATCCACCGATGTTCTGACAGTCCCGCGTAGGGTCAGGGCCGACAGTGTGCGGTGCCGACACCTCTGACCAGGGCTGTCAGTAGCAATGCGCCGCGGCGGGAACGGGCCGCCGGCGACCACGGACCACCGGAGCACCCCGGCCACGTCCTCGTCGCCCTCGCCCTTCTGGCTGTGCGTCCCCGAGATCCGCACAGGGCACCGCTGGCTCACTGATGCTGTGCCGCGGATACCGGGGCCGCCGAATGCATCAGGCCAGCGTCACACTGTCACGCGACCGGCAGTGCTGCCTGTGCAGCATGGAAGGCCCGCTCGACCTCGGCGGGAATTCGGCCGCGTGAGGACACCAGGTGCCCCTCCCTGATCGCCCACTCACGAATCTCCCTGGACGTCCTGTTCGCCGAAACCCTATTCGTCGCCTTCTTCGCGGCCGCCGGTTTCGCGGCCGCCGGTTTCGCGGCCGCCCTTCTCGCCGGAGCCTTGCTCGCCGCCGACCTCGTCACCGGAGCGGCCGGCGAGGCGGACTTCTTCCCGGCAGCCCTCTTCGCGGAAGGCTTTCTGGCCGAGGCCGTTCTCGTCCGGGCCTTCGCTGCCTGGGCGTCATGGAAGGCGCGCTCGAGTTCGGCGGGAATCCGGCCGCGGGAGGACACCACGTGCCCCTCCCCGATCGCCCACTCGCGAATCTCCCTGGTCGTCTTCTTCGCTGGCGCCGTACTCACCGACGCACTCGCCACCGCAGCCGCCGCCGCTTTCTTCTGTATCGCCGCCTTCTCCACCGGACCGGTGCTCGCCGTCGACCTCTTCACCGGAGCGGTCGCGGATGTCTTCTTCGCAGCTGCCTTCTTCCCTGCCGTCTTCTTCACCGGTTTCGGATTAGCCTGAACCGTCGTCGCCTGCGCGTCATAAAAGGCTTCCTCGATCTCAGCCGAAATCCGGCCACGGGAGGACACCACGTGCCCCTCCCCGATCGCCCACTCACGAATCTCCCTGGTCGTCTTCTTGGTTGGAGCCTTGCTCGCCGCTGCCCTGTTCGTCGAGGCCTTTTCCCCGACTACCTTCTTTACTACCCTTTTCTTCGCAGTCGTAGTCTCCGCGATCGCCTTCTTCGCGGCCGTCTTCTTCACCTTCTTCGGTTCAGTCGGAGCCGTCTTCGCCTGCGCGTCATGGAAGGCTTGCTCGATCTCGGCCGAAATTCTCCCCCGGGACGACACCTCCAAACCCGCCCCGATCGCCCACTGACGAATCTCTTTGGTCGTCGTCTTCGCCGAACCTGCAGAACCCCTCGGTGATACCGCCACGTTGTCTCCCCATGTCGCCAGGCAATCGTCAAACACACAGTAGCGGCATTTCGGCGCTTCCACCGCCGGCCGACGAAACCGCGACCAATCACACGCGGGCCGCACTGATCTACGAAGACCCGTGGCCCTCACCCATTTCGCCCAGCAGGACCACCTCTGCCAACCAGGCCAGGCATTCTTTTCCGTCGTGCGAATAACGAATACGAATGTGGTTGTGCCGCGGTCTGACCATTAACAGTCAACGCGGCGGAATCTTTGCGCGTGCACCGACGTCCCGAGACTGCGATGACGCGAAACGCCTCAACAACGGACATTAGCCTCAAACTTTCGTCTGGCTAGGCTGACCTGCGGATAACCCGTAGGTGGCTGCGTTGTCGGATGAAGGCATGCGGGATCGCCGGCGCTGCATTCGCCGGCTCTCCGTGATTGCTCGTCGATCCGAAGTGAATGCTCAGGCGGTGTGCAATGTGGTCCAGGCGGCGTCAATGAGGTGGTTGTAGGGCCAACCCCTCGGCAGTCGCAGCAATCGTCTCCTGCCGGTGTTGATGATCCGGCCGGCGACAGTCCGCAGGCGCAGCCGTTTTGGTTCCCACCGGCGGACCGGTTCCCGCTCACCCCAGGCAAGAGTCTGGGTCCAGGCCAGTAGTTCGGCTGCGAGGGAAACGATTTCGAGCCAGATCTGATTCTGGGCGAACCCGTGAAACGGCAGGTTCCGCATGCCGGTGTCCTTCAACCCGCGGATACGGTCCTCGGCTCGGGCCCGTTGCCGGTGCCGGACCTCGAGGACGGGCAGGGTCCAGCCGGGACCGTGGGTGTTGGTCGCGAAACACGTGATCCGCCAGCCGTCGGCATCGGTCAACCGCAACTGCGCGCCGGGATGTGGGCGTTCACGTCGGACGATCACCCGCATCCCGGCGGGCCAGTCCTTCGGTCCGGGCCTGGTGGCCCGGGTCGGTTCCGGCATCCACGCGGTCAGCTCCGCCACCTGGGCGCCGTCACGAGGTTCACCGTCACCGTCGACCGCCGCCCGCCACGCCTGAACAGGGATTGCCTCGATCGCCGCCTTCACCGTCTCGTGCGCGGGGAACCCGATCGAATACTCAAGACCGAGGTCGGTGATGTGATGCAGGAACGCCTTGGAGCACCCACCGGAATCGGTACGTACCAGCACCTGCCCACGCTCCGATGCAGGCAGCTGATCGAGAGCGTGGTCGAGGGCGGTGATGTGGTCCTCCTTGTCGAACGGGGAAGCCTTGCCCGGCCGCAGATCCAGGACCAGCGGTTCGCCGGTGCCATGTTCGCCGTGGTCGACGAACACGCACATCGGCGAGAACCCGAACGTGCGCTTGTAGGTCGGCTCGGCGAGTTCCTTGTCCGAGTGCGCGGTCACCAATGTCGAGTCCAGATCGACGATCACCTGACCACCGTCACGGTTGCCCGCGGTGCCGGCCAGTGGTCGGCGGCGATCCCACGCCGCCGCCCGAGCCGATGCACGAGCAGCCCGGATCGCGGGCAGCACCGTCTCGAATTCTGCGGCAAGACCGGTGACCAGTCGGGACACCGTCGGATCGGAGGCAACCGACCCGAACAGTTCCGGTTGGGCGCGCACCACCGCGAGGTCGGCGGCGCAGTCACCACCGAGCGCGACTGCCATGGCCAGGTCGATCAGCACCTTGCCCGGGTCATGACGTGATCGCGGTGGCCGCCACGGCGTCAACGCCGTCGACAGTGCCCGATCGACGCCAGAGACCCGGACCGTCTCGCGCAACAGCAGTGCCCCGGACGAGGAGATCAACGACTCACGCCGAGGATCGAGAACCAGAGCTGGGTACGGGTTAGGCTTCACCTGCGGAGTGCCTCTCTCGATGACGGATACTTGACCTTCGACAAGCCAAGAATCCACCACCGGACAGGCACTTCCGTGCTTTACACGCCGGGTTCAGCCCGCATGAGAAGAAATCTCCAGGTTAGCGGGCAGGTGTTCGAGCCCACCTTCACAACCGCGAGGAGCCCGAGAGCGTCCCCACACCAGGGACCTCACTCTCCCAACGGATCTCTGATCCCATTACCAGGCATGGATACTGCGCCATGGCACGGGCCGCGAGTCCAACGGTGCGGGTCCGCCTTTGGGGCCCGGGCTACGGAAGCCGGGCGCTGCCCGCCCCCACGTATTTCAGGTGGTGGACCTCGTCGAGGACCTTGACCACGTCGTCGAAGGTGCCCGGGTCGGTCAGCACGTCGTGGGACTCGGCGATGGTGAGTGCGGCCGAGTCGAGGGTTCCGCGGTCCAGCAGCATCAGGGCGAGTTCGGCGGGGTTGTTGCGGCAGCGGTAGATCACCCCATCGGTGTACGGGTCGGCGCCCAGGATCTGATGGCAGGTGGTGCGGGACCAGGTGTAGGCGCCACGGTCACAGCCGACCAGGGTCCCGGACAGGTTCAGCGATCGCAGGTCACCGTCCAGCAGTGAAGCCACGGTGACGTCGCGGCCGAGGACCATCCGGGTGTACGTCTTGCCCGCGAGCCGTGTGCGGCGCACGATCCCCGACCGGGGAATGGGGATATCGCGCAGGATGCCTTCCGCGACGGCACCGGAGAGGGACAAAGCGACGTACAGGTATCCGCCGTGGGAGTCGTCGATCGGCTCGAACCGCCCCTGCAACGGGTCACCGAGCGTCCGGATACCTGTGGCATTGAACGAGTTCGGCGGGTACGAAGAGCCAGTACCGGAGATCCGGTGCAATGTGGTGCCCGCCGGGATCAGCCTGGTCCGCGGGGGCCGGCCGTTGTAACGTTCACTGCTCACCGGTGTCAGTCCATGCCCATCTGCTCGGCCGCCACCATCAGCTCCACCTCGGCCTCCGTCAGCGCGTGCGCGGTCAGGCGGTCCACCGGCCGCTGGTCCCCGATCAGGGGGTTCTCGGTGAACCACCAGTCCAGGGTCCCCCACGGGTCCAGGTCACATTCCATCAGCCGATTCGCGTGCTCGGCGACCGGGCGGATCTGTTTGCGCTCGCGGTCGAACTGGAACAGCGGATACCGGTACTGGTTGCCGACCCTCAGCCCGAGGAGTTGATGACTCTTCCGCTTGGCGTTGGCCAGGGCCCGATTCACATTCCCCGACGGGGAGAGGATCTCCGAGACCTCCGTCGAGGAGATCGTGTCGCCCGACAGCGACAGTGGGGACGCGTAGGTGAGGTTGCCGGTCGCGGTCTCCAATTCCACCGGGTCACGTCCATGGGAATCGGTGCCCGCTGTGACGGTCGGGGCCGGATCGGCGACACCGCGTGCGGACCGCGATGCCCGATCACCACCTCCGCCCTCCGTGAGGGCGGCGCGGGTGGTACGGGGCAGCCGCTGCAACTGGATGGTGACCACGTCGGTGTCGCTGGTGTCGAACAACGCCCGCATCACCACCCCGCCGGTATCGGCGAGATCGGCCGCGTCCAATGCGGTGCGGAACGCATCGGTGAGCCACGACAGCGCCAGCCCCGTCGCACGGAGATCGAACCGAAGCTCGAAGTCGACCTCGATGCCGCCGGCCGGCCGCCGCGACACACCCTCGAACGACGACACCACACGCGTGATCTCCCGCTGCCACTCCTGCGCACTCCTCGGGTGCTTCCGAACCTGCATCCCGCCCGCCCGGCCACCGGCGATCCGCGGGGCAACCATGACGGGGGTGCCACCACGAACACCCGCGGACGAAACATGCACGGAACGACCAGCGGCGACACCGGCGCGGCCGGGCCACCCGCCCGCGGCCTTGGACACCACCCGACCGGTCGACGCGCCCCGATTCACGATCCGATCACGCTTGCGAACTGCATCGACGCCTTCGTCCGTCATGACCCGCTCCAACCCGACAACTACGTTTCTTACGATATAGACAAGTGTAAGTATCGTAAGGCGATGTGTCCAGATGTGCGCCCCGCGAGGGCCCGACCGGGCCATACGCAACCACGCCCTTAGTTCCCCAGCTGATCACAGCGGAGTTCCGGAGGCGAAGTCACTGCTCGATGAGGAAGGTCGTGACGACCGTGCACCGCGCATCACCGTGCAACCCGGCGCCTGCCCAGAACTGCATTCCCGCAGAACCGGGTGACCGATCAACGATCGTCCGATAGGACCCGCCCGTGAACCACGAACCTCCCGACCGGCATCCCGTACCGACCACCGCGGTCAAGCAACCGAACATCGCCGTCGCATCGAGATCGATGTGGTCACAACAGTCACTCGCCGGGATAGATTGCTTCGACGTCGAAAACTCAAGCGCCGCAGAGGGAAATCCCGCCACAGTCGGAGACACGCTCACGCCCGCCCGGCGCGCACAGCCGCCACATGGACGTGCCGCTCCGTCGAATCTGCAGCAACGGCCATGCCTTTCACCGCCGCCGGGAACGAGCAGACCCTTCTGACGTGGGGTGTCGGCCTACTCAGCAAGTCCGAGGACCCGAACCGGTGGGGTCAACAGCACCTCCCATGTCACGGGAACCTCGTAGTCCGGGCTCTTCTGTGACCAGTAACAATGTGCTAGGTGCGAGGTCATGAGCGCAGAGACATGCGTGCGCAGGAGTTCCATATTCACTCGGAATCCGTCATGTTCCGTCTCCAGTCGCCATATCTTGGCGGTTCCCGTCGGATCGAAAGCCGTGCGGAAAGCCCGGGCCTCGTCCAGGCTGTCCACTGCGAAGACCGATTGAAATCGAGAGGGTGCAGTCGGAAAATGCGCGCGCCGCACATTCTCCCAGGCCAACTCGATCACATGATCAGTGACCTGAAAACGAGCGTCTGCACTGACGAAGTTGTTCGCACCGTGGGCGGCAACTCCGTCGGGGAACAGTACGTCCAGGTGCCTTTGAAGCACGGCCGGGGTGACGTCGTCGTACCGGGTCAGACCGAGTGTTTGCCCCTCGTGGAGGGTTCCTCTTCGATCGACTGTGTAGAAGCGCGGCATCCCAGCAGCCTCTCGTGTCGAGAGGAGTTCTCGCAATCCGCGTCACACCGCCTGTACATCTGTGCTCGGGCGCCGGAATGACCCAGTTCGACCAGCACTCGCTCGGCATCACGTCGGATCGCACGGCGGCCGTTCACGACCGTTCAGCTGACCGAGCACCTGATCGACCGCGGTGGTCGGGATACCGAAGGTGTCGCCCTCCGACACCTTCGATGCGTTCGCGGACGTCGGCGAGCACAGCGAGTTCACGCTCGAGGTCTGCCACGGTTCGGTCGCTCACCGTCTCATCCTGCCGTCAAGCGAGTGCTCATCCCCCATCGTGCGCTCGGTAGCGTCGAGGACGACACTGACGGTGCCGCCACCGTGCCCCACGCACCCTCCAAGGGACATGCCATCCCCGCAGTTCGAGACGCCGCTGTCGGACCGGTCGACGGTCGGGGAATCGCCGCCACCCAGCAACTGGGCCGGCCCGACCCGCACGCCAGGGCACCTCACCGGATTCCGGGCGCACAAGATTCCGGGCGCACAATCGAAAGAGAAGGACGTGAAATCCAACTGGGGGGGTGAGCCATGCGACCGCAACCGCGCGCACCGGTACCCACACCGATCCGGTGGTGGCGACTGCGCCCGTGCAACCGCAACCACCTGATGCGGTCCAGCGACCGCGTCGAGGCCCTCCTCGTGTTGGTCGCCGCGACCCTGGTGCTGCTGGCGATCCCCTTCGCCGCCGCATACGGAACCGCGACCCACACCCGACTCGAACACCAAACCCAAGCCCTGCGGGCGAGCACACAGCAGGTGCCGGCCGTGCTGCTCGAGGACACCCACCCCACACCCGACACCAGCGCAGGCACCCTCCGCACCGCCGGCGCCCAGAACACCGCCCGAGCCCGCTGGTCCACACCCCAAGGGCAGCACACCGCCGCCGTGCCCACCGACACCCCACGAAAGCCGGGCAGCCGGTCACCATCAGCATCGACGCCGACGGCAACCCCAGCGGCCCGATTTCGAACAGCGGGGAGAACACGATCGTCGCCGCGGCCGCCGCACTCGGAATCTGGGCCCTCGCCGCCGGCACCGTCCTACTCCCCACCGCCCTCACCCGCACACTGCTGCACCGAAACCGGATGCGGCGCTGGGCACACGAATGGAAACAACTCGACACCCCACCCCTATAACCCGCGGCCTCCGTGCCGGGAGATCGCGTGCCGTGCCCACGAGCGCACCGGCCGGAACGACCCCGCTCCTCGTCATCGCGTCACAGCGGAGCCGAAAAGCAGAGGCGGGAGCCGTACCGCACGAACTCCCCCTCACAGCCCTGCAGCGAGGGGGGCGGGTGCGATGTCACCAACGGCGGCGAACACCACACACCCGTCGCCGGCCGCCACCGCCCACCGCCGCCCGGAGCGCGGGCTTACACCGAAAACGGTGCACTCCTCCGACGCCCCCTTCCGACCCGAGGACCACCCTCGCCGATCCGCCGGCACGACGGCCCGACCAGGGCCCTCCACGAGCGTGTCGAGGGCTCGGCGATGAACGCGGTGGGGCGGACGGGGCTCGACCCCTCGACCAACCAAGGATGAGTCCACAGCTCTCACCGACCGAGCTACCGACCCATCACCACACAACCCCGCTATAACGCGCGTAAACGATGTTGCCGGCCACCTCACTGGCCCGATCCCCGGCCGTGCCGCGGACCGACGTCATTCCCGGCCGACAAGCTGCCGCACCCCACCGTCCTCATCGACCGCATACAGCGCCATCCCCAACAGATCCAGAATCCGCTGCGGTGCCCGCACCGCCGCCTCCACCGACCCCGGCTCGTCCCGAACGACCAACGCGAAAGACACCGCCTGATCCGCCTCGCTCGGCATCCGCCGAACGAGCTGCCCGATCGCGGTATCGACGTCCAACCCCGGCGCGGTGGACGCCGCCTTGACCTCGACGTAGAGCCGGTGACCGTCCCTCTCTGCCACGATGTCGACGACATCCACCTCGGCATGGACCGTCCACCCCTGAGACGACAACCACCCCACAAAAGCCCGGGCCACGCGAGCCTCGTCACCTCTCATACCGACACCGTAAGCCAGAACGTCGATACGGACGGTATCGCGGAAAACCTGGACCGCCTGTGCACGCTCGTCCGGCACCGGCCGCGTCCTTACGCGAGCACGCCCGCACAGCAACCATGCCGTGAGTGGGATGCTCAGAAGCCACGACCCCTCCCAATCCGATCTCGCTCAGGTAATCCACGAGCTGCCAACGACGTTCGCGCACACCGAAACGTCCGCGCCGCCCACAACCGCGGCCGAGGAAACCAGCTGTGACCCTCCCGTGCCAGGACGGGCCGGCACCACCAGGGCTGAGGCCGGCCGGGTCTGCTGACACCGCATCGGCGCGGCCCCACCCCACAACCGTCCCGCGACGAACTCGTACGCATCCGGAAAACCCACCACCGGCATCCCTTCCACCGCCCCGTGGACCGGCTGGCCGCCTGCACCTGCTCCTCACGGCGTTCGCCCTCCTGATGATCGTCCTCACCGCCGGTGCCGCGATAAGTGTCTACAACACCGAAAGTGCACGCGCGGCCGACAAGCAGGCCCGCACCCACCCGGTGACCGCCACCATCACCCTCGACACCGACACCGGCACCGGCACCGGCGCCCCCGCACGACCGGCCGGCCGCCTCGACTCGCGCACCAACCCCTGGCCCCGAAGCCGCGACCTGGCAATGGGCCGGCGACGACACCCGGACCGACACCATCGACATACCGGCGGGCCTACACCCACACCCAGACCGAGATCCTCCTCGACTCCTCCGGCAACTGGGCCGGCCCGAAGATCACCGGCACCGACATCGCCGCCACACTTCCGGCGCCCTCACCCTGGCCACCGCCCTGGCCACCGCCCTGGCCACCGCCCTGCACACCTGGTGCGCCCGCATACTCGACCGGCACCGCCAACGCTACTGGGACGAAGCCCTGCACCGCCTGTTCGCCACCCACGGGAAGTAGACCGTCCCCATCCCGAACCCCGGACCCGGACCCGGACCCGGACCCGGACCCGGACCCGGACCCGGACCGATCATGGAGACCGGCGAACCGACAACGGGAACACGGCACGGCACCGAAATGTGATCGCAGTTACTTTCCAGCGATTCCCGTTCACCGCCGCGGCCGGTGTCGTTACCGTAGACAGCACACCCTGCACCCGCCCGTTCCAGGCGACATAGGGGTGGAGCATTCGGGGTTACTCCCGGTCACCGATGTCGAGCCCAGGCATCAACGCACCCATCCGACCACTGCTGTGGACGCGGCGGCGCACCGAATTACAGTCCCGGATCCGGACTGTCGTTCTCGCCGGCGACCACGTCCGCAGGCCGCGCGAGTGTGCACGCGATGTGTCGAGGGGTCATGCCGCACAGCACTTTCGCAGCCTACAGCATGCGGGGTGCGTAACCCGTTCATTCCCTGCGCTTTCCAGGAGGACCCACCAACCCAGGCCGCCCATGTCATCGATGTGCCCCGCTGCCACCGGCGACCACCCCACCCGCCAGCCGCCCCGACCAGTGGGCCCGCACCTGACGGGCAGAGCGCCCCCGTTCGACTGCCGAAAGCGACCCCACCCCTCCATGCTCGACCACTCACATCACCGGACCGACCAGGACTGGCAGCACCGCGCCTCCTGCCGCGGCACCGACACCGACCTGTTCTTCTCCCCCGACGGAGAACGCCGCAGCGTCCGCGCCCGACGCGAGCACGCCGCCAAACAGATCTGCCACTACTGCCCCGTCCTCACCGACTGCCGCACCCACGCCCTCACCACCACCGAGACCTACGGCATCTGGGGCGGTCTTTCCGAAACCGAACGCGCCCGCCACACCCGACGAACCCGGCACACGACGGCCCGGCCCGCACGCGGGTGGGAGCGGCGGACCCCTTAACATGGCGGGTCCGAACACCCAGAACACAAGGACGACATAGCCATGGCCACCGACTACGACACCCCCAGAGTCACCGAAACCGACGAGACCTCCGATACGTCTTTCGAACAGCTCACCGCCAGCCGGAAAGACACCCAGTCCCCGGCCGTGGACGTCGAGGACACGGACACCGCCGAATCCTTCGAACTACCCGGCGCCGACCTGTCCGGCGAAGAACTCACCGTCCGAGTCCTCCCCAAGCAGGCGGACGAATTCACCTGCACCAGTTGCTTCCTGGTCCATCACCGCAGCCGGCTCGCCGACCCCGCGCAGCTGATCTGCCGCGACTGCAGCTGACCGAACACCCGGGCCCCGCCAAGTATCCCGGGTACCTCGGACGCCTCCGGCTCCGCACGGGGACGCCCGCCATCCCGACATCCCGGGGGTGGACCCGTTCGCGGGCTGCGCGATCCGCCGGTTACTCTCCCCGGTGCCGGCCCGGTGTCCGCGCGGCCGAATCCTGGTTCGGATTCGGATTCGGGTTCGGGTTCGGGTTCGGGTGGGGGAAGCTCGGATCGATGGTCAGGTCTTCCGTGTCGGCGAAGACCAGCCGCCCGTCGTCGAGCGCGACCGCCCACCGATGCACCGGCGCCCACTCGTGCCCACCACCGCCCGGGTCGGTCACCGCCGCATAATCCTCGACCACCTCACCGGTGAGATCGGCCCCGGAGCTCCTGCGGACCAGCACCCGGACACCGACCGTCAACTCCGGGCCATCGACCGGCCGGTTGCCGCTGTTTCGGGCCATGTTGATGCACCTCTTCGCTCGGCGACACTCCCGAGATCGAGCATAAGCACCGACCGGCCCGATACGCGACCCGACCTGCACGAACACCATCCGCGATCGGACCGCACCGACGCAGTCAGCTGCCATGGTGCCGTCGGCGCCCGCCCAGATGCAGGAACCCGACCTCAGTAGCGCGACAGAAGCGTGCAAACTCCCCTTCCCCGTGCTTGCCATTGTCGTGAACGGTCTTCTCCTAGATGAATTTTCGTCACTCGCGGCCAACCGGACTATGGATTTCCTTCGAATCCTCTACGCTGACGGCTTCTTGCTTTGCGGCTTCTTCTCGGGCGCTGCGCACAATCACTTCACCCCGACGGCTGCCGGGCATCGCGACCGCGACACCAGCGGTGACCGCCCCTGTGCGCCTCGACACCGTTCCGTGGACTTCGGTGCTTGGTGTTCGGTGTTCGGTATTGACCGAACACCGAACACCTGTAAGGATCGGAACAGTGAACGGACGGCGGACCCACCACAGGCGCGCGGGCGCGGGCATCGAGGCCTTCGTGGTCGATGCCCTCGCACAGTTGGACATCGAGGCCCGCCGGCCCGTGACCGCGTCCGGGAGCCACGCCGACCTGGTCGTGGACCCGGACGGCGTGGCCGTGCCGATCCTCTTGGAGTTCCGCACGTTGGTCACCGACAGTGTTGCCGAGCGGCTGCTCACCGACATCGCGCCCTCGACCACCTCGGCCGCGTCCACACCGTTGCTCGTCGTCGCCGACCGGGTGACCGACGCGGCGCGCACCATGCTCATCCGCCACCACGGGGGCTACCTGGACCTGCGTGGCCGACTCACGCTGCGCACCGATCGCCTGGTGATCGACGCCGACATACAGCCGGTCACAGAACGCGCCGCACGGTCCGAGGCGCTCGGCGGCAAGGCCGGACTCGAGGTCGCCACCGCCATCCTGCGCCACCCCGAACGCGCCGGCACGGTGCGCGGGCTCGCGCGCGAGGTCGGCCGCTCCCCCAGCACGGTCTCGGAGATCCTCGCCGCCCTGCGACGAGACGGCCTCCTCGACAAGAACAACACCCTGATCGGCACCGACCTGTTCTGGCAGGTCGCCGACCGCTGGACGAGCCCGCGGGTTCATCTGGCGCAGCCCCCGACACCGGGCGATACCAGCCTGCAACGCACGCTCCGGCTCGGTCTCGACGCCCTCGACGGGCCCGGGTGGGCACTGACCGACTCCGCGGCCGCCGCCGCATACGGTGCACCCCTCGCATACCGTGAAGGTCAGACCCTCGACTTCTTCGTCCCCGACCCCTCGATCCTCCGGCGCGCGAGCACCCTGCTCGGGACCGTAGAGTCGGCCCGGCACGCGCACGCCACCGTCCGGGTCGCCCCGGTTCCCGCGGTCGTCCAGTCCCGGATCGAGCTGGACACCAGCCCGCTCGAATGGCCGCTCACGCATCCGGTGTTCGTTGCGCTCGATCTCGCCCAAGACCTCGGGCGGGGCCGGGAAATCCTCGATGCCTGGATACCCGGTGATCGGTGGACCCGTGTCTGGTAGCCGCCATGTCGTGTTCGTCGGCGATGCGATGGCCGCCGTCGCCGCGGGTGTCATCGAGGTTCGGGCACTCATCGGCCAGGCACCCGTCATCGTCGGCGGCCTCGCCGTGCTGTCCCGGTTGTCGAACCCCTACCGCGCCACCGTCGACCTCGACCTCGTCGACCGACTTCTCGGCGACCTCCCCCAACTCGAGGTCCTCCGCGGCGCCGATGGCGCCGAACCGGTCGAGCCGGCCGCCGTCCTACTGCCCACCCGGTACGGATCAGTCAAGGTCGACGTCCTCGAAGTCCGGCAGATCGAACTCGACCACCCCAGCGACGACCCCGGAGACCGCCTGCACGCCTCCGCGCACGCCTGGGCCAACGACACCGCAACCGACATCACCATCGAGGTCATCCGCACCAACGGTGACCGCGTCACGGTCACCACACCGGTCGCCGAGCCCGGGCCGCTGATCGCAATGAAACTCCAAGCGGTGATGAACCGCTCGGCCAACAAGCAAGGCACCGACCTGCTCGACATCGTGCACCTGATGCTCGACGAGACCACCCGCCCAGCAGCGCTGGCCCAGATCCGCTCCGCCGACGTCGCAACCGCGCAGGACATCGCCCTCCACGTCGATCTATGGTTCACCCGCAAACGCCCACAATCGCTCCAACGGATCCATGCAGTCGGCGGCCACGACATCACCACCGACGACCTCGACCTGATCGCCGAACTGTTAACCGACGCGACACAACGCTAGCGCCGCCACATCAAGGTGAGAGACGACGTCAGCGCTGGTCGCGATGTGATGTGGTGCAGACCGGCCACCCGGAGCCAGGGATCGAATCGTCGACCAGGTCCCGATCCGGGTCCACCACCCGCACGCTGCCCAGCAGCTTGCCGTCCATCGGATCGGGCGCCCGCGCCCGGTCTCGGTACCGATGCCATCCTGGACGCACGTCGCACCCAGGACCAACCCACCGGCCGCGCGGCGTCTTCCTGTTCGGCAACCGCCCGGCCCCGATCGCTCACTCCGCCACAGCACGCCACTCGGCTGTGCGCTCAGGCGTTGCCTGCGCCAACGCCTGCAACGTCGCTTCCCGATCAAAATCCTGACCGTAGACCGGGGTTCCCGGCTGTTGACGCCAGGAATCTTCCACCGCGCCCGCATCGACAGGGTCGAAACCGAGCTGATTGATCAGGTCGAACACCACCTGCTTCTTCACTGCGTCGTCACCGGCGACCGGGATCGCGATCCGGCCACTTGCCCCTTCCGGTAGGCCCTTCTCCAGAAGGTGCTTCCACCAGATTCCGTTGAACGCCTTGAACACCGGCACCCCGAGCCGTTCTTGCACCCATTCACTTTCCACCTGACCGTCTTCAATGGCGGCGATCAATCCGCTCGCTGGTGCGGGTAGTAGTTGTTGGTCTCGATCACCGGAGCACCATCGGCAGCGCCTTCGAGGATGCCGGCTGGAAGGTCCACGACGTTCTTCTGCGGGATGCTCAAGATCACCAGGTCAGCCCCCTCGGCGGCCTCGGTGTTCAATACCGCCTTCGCGCTGGTCTCCGCCTCGAGGTCCGCGAGGGTGTCGGGTGTCCGAGAGTTCGACACGCGCACATCGTGACCGAGCGCAGTCAGCCTGCGCGTCAGAGTGCCACCGATCTGACCAGCTCCGATGATTCCGATGCGCATATCTCTTGTGCTCCTTCGCCGTAGTGCCGCGATACTCGGCGACTGCTGCAAGCATCAACAACGGATACCGTCCGATAGTTCCGCGTGCTCGCATTCAGCTCAAACTGATTCAAATACTTGACAGTTCGGCTCAGACGGCCAGGTACGCCGCGCAACGCATGGACAGACCCGCGGCGAATCTGCCCAGTCGGCAGATGTCACAGTGGCCGAACCGAATCTTGTCGAGTCACCGTCGAGCAGGTGAAAGTGTCAACGCAAGTAGGTTTCACTTCATCCACCCGCACCAAGTTCGATCTCACGGAGTTCGACAGAAATTCCGGCCGAATTCCGACGGTTCTGTTAGCCAGCCTCGCCAGCACCTTCCCTCAGTGGGGTTTCCCGTGCCAGATACCGGTCGATGACGGTGCGGCGGAACCGCAGCCGGGCAGGTGATGCCGCGAAGCGGATCGTCGTGCTGGTGTCGGATTTGGTGTGCAGCGGGCCACCAGGGGATGGACATGGCGGTGAGCTGCGCGGCGACCGTGCCGCGCAGCGGATCCGGGAAGTTCACGCAGACCGCGCCGCCTGCTCGAGGGCGTCCTTGTTGCGTTCCATCAGCCGGCCGATCTCGTCGTCGGTCAGCAGGCCGCGGTAGTAGGCGCGTTCGATCTCGTTCCAGCTACCGGGCTCGTACGCATCCGCCGAGACCCCGCCGCTGACCGGGACCCGGCCGAACGTGAAGGTCCAGTCCAGCAGCACCTGCATCATCTCGGTATCGCCGATCTGGCCGGCGGTGCGGCGGTCGACGACCTCGGTCGGGGTCCGATCGAGCAGGGCCGGGTTCTCCAGCACAGTGCGCAGCATGCGGTGAATCGTCGGCTGCGAGATTCCGATGTGCTCATGGATGACCCGTTGGGTGATGTGGGCGGCGTTCGCCTCGGCCACCGCCCGCAGGACGTCGAGGTCGGCGACCCGGCGGCGGGCGGCCGCAGCGTCGAGTGCGGCGACAGCCTGGTGGTCGATGCTGTCCACGACAAGCACCTCCTCGCGCGATTCAAAATGAATCATTCCACTTCAGGGTATCCACACCCGCCCGACACCGTCCACCACAGCCCCGACCGATCCACCCCCCGCGGGGTGGCCGATCACACTAACGGCCCTACCGAAAGGGCCCGACCGAGCTCCCGGGCAGATCCCGGGGCCGTGAGCACCCCGTAACCGCAGCCGGCCGCGACAGACGACGTGCCCGCGCGAGCGTGCGCATTACCGACTGTGCGGTACCGGCGGATACCTGCGAACCGACGTGCCAGCGCTGATCCCGTCCCCGCCGGCCAATCGCGAGTCGCACTGTGTACCGGCCAGCGGGGTCGAGGCCGCCCGAGTCTGGGAGCGAGCGGCGACACCACCCGCGGAACTGACCGCAAAACCCCACGAAGAGTCACACGACGACTTCGTACACCACGCCCCGGGACTTGACCATTCTGCCGTCCATCGTCTAGGTGGGAGGTCACCGCGAAAGCTACCACCGCCCTGTTGCGCCAGTAGTCGTCGTGCCACAAATGGGTGATCGAGCCGATCGTCCTCCGGTGCCGGGTAACCTGCCGGCCGGACAACCACACGTTCGGTCGCCTCACCCCCTCCCCGAAACTGATCTCACGCAACCAAGCATTCGCCACAACCCCCACGCCGAACGCGTCGGCAAGGATCTGCGCCGACTCCCCAGCACACCAGGACGTGTCATCCGACCAGGTCAGAGCGCTGCGCGAGGCTCCGGTTCCTAACCGTCCATCCACGCAATCACATCGAAGAAGCGCCGTGCCGAGATCCCCACCGGCACTGCCCGACGACTCGAAACACGTTGCGATGGCCAGGCTCCATCACAGAACAACCAGGGCCTCGGAATACCGCCCTATCGATACCCGTGCTGACCAACGGGACGCGAATCGTCCATCGCAGCACGTAGCCGTCGTTCCAGCGAGCCCAGGTTCAGAAGTAGATTGCCTGCCGTAGGGTCTTCGGGGATGCACGCCGCGGCTTCCGTAGCGAGTGCCTTGTCCACCCGCTGAAACGCGGTGAATCCGAAATCAGTTAGTTCGACAAGGTTTTCACGCCGGTTTGACGGGTTCAGGTACCTGGTCACGTGCCCTGCCCGTTCGAGTCCGGTGATCGCTTTCGAGACGCTCGTCCAATGTCGTTCGAGCGTGTGCGCGAGGGTCAGCACCGAGACCGGCTCCCTGTCGGCCCGCACCAAGGATTGCATGATCTCGTATCTAGTCCACCCCACGCCGTACGGTGCGAGCATCTTCGTGAGCCGGTTCGATAAGAATCGCTGCGTACGCATCAGCGAGTAGACGACCTCGGTTTCCGGTAACTCCGGACTGACATCATCGACCTCATTTTCGGGCAGCACCGGTGTCAGGCCGGCACGTCGACGGGCTCGGCCGAGGATTCGGTCAGTCCGAGTTCGGTGAGGAGTTCGGTGGTGTGCTGCCCGAGATCCGGCGGGGGCATGCGCACGGTCGCGGTGTCGCCGTCGATGCGCCATGCTGCGCCGGGCGCACGCACCGAGCCCAGCCGGGGATGGTCGGCTTCGAGAACCATTCCACGCTCGAGAGTGGCGGGATCGGTGAACACCTCGGCGAGATCGCGAATCGCGCCGGCCGGAACACCGGCACGGTCGGCCGATGCCAGCACGGTGGTCGTCGTCTCCAATTTCAGTGCGGCACCGAGAACGGCGTGCAATTCCTGTCGATGCTCGACCCTGGCCCGGTTGTCGGCGAAGCGGGGATCGTCCGCCAGGCCAGGCAGGTTCAATGCGGCACACAACCGGTGCCACTGGCCGTCGTTGCCCACGGCGATGTTGACCTGTCCGTCTGCGGTGGCGAAGGTCCCGTAGGGGGCGAGGGTGGCGTGGTGGTTGCCGTTGCGCGTGGCGGGCCTGCCGGTCGCGAAGTAGGACCCGGCGTGGTAGGTCAGCATCGCGATGAGTGCGTCCTGCATGGCGAGGTCGATGTAGGCCCCCTCGTCGGTGCGGTCACGTCGAACCAGTGCGGCGAGAATCGCTTGGGCGGCGAACATTCCGGAGGCGACGTCGGCGATCGGCACACCGGTCTTGAACGGCTCACCGTCGGCGCTACCGGTCAGGCTCATCCACCCGGCGGTCCCCTGCACGACCTGGTCGTATCCGGCTCGTGGGGAATCCGCGCCGAAACCGGAAATCGAACAATAGATCAGGTGCGGGTACAACTCGCGCAACTGCTGGTGTCCGAGCCCGAGCCGGTCGGCCGTCCCCGGCCGCCAGTTCTCGATCACGACGTCGGCCGTGCCGACCAGTGCGATCGCGGCCTCCCGCCCGAAGTCGCTCTTGAGGTCCAGCTCCACGCTGCGCTTGTTCCTATTCACCGACAGGAAGTAGGCGGCCGTATCACCGACGAACGGCGGCCCCCAGCGGCGGGTGTCGTCGCCGGCGCCGGCGCGTTCGACCTTCACCACGTCGGCGCCGAGGTCCGCGAGCTGCAGTGTGCAGTACGGACCCGACAACGCCTGCGTGAAGTCGACAATGCGGATACCGGCGAGGGGAAGATCGCCCACGTCTTTGCTCCTGTTTCACTATTTGGCACAGAATGTGATAGTGTTCCAATTACAGAAGCAAGAGTAGGTAGAGATCGGGGACCAGTCAATGCAGCAGACAGCGGTGACCGCACTTCGCGTGCTCGATGAGGTCGCCAGACGCCAGCCGATCGGCGTCACCCAACTGGCACTGCAGATGGGAATGAACAAGAGCACGATGCACCGCACCCTGCGCGCACTCGAGGAAACCGGGTGGATCCGCCAGGCCGGCGGCGGTGACACCGGCTGGGTGCTCACGACCAAACCGATCGACATGGCGCGGCACGTCGCAGCGGACACCGGGCTGCGCGATCATGCCCGCGGGTCGATGGCCGCCCTGCGCGATCAGACCGGGGAATCCGTCCACCTCGCGGTCCGCGAAGGCACGGAGGTGGTGATCATCGACGTCGAGGAATCCGCCAGTCCGATCCGCATTCACTGGCCGGTCGGCACCCGATCCGCCTGCCATGCCACCGCAACCGGAAAGGCCATCCTCGCCTTCCTGTCACCCGGCGAGCTCGACGACGTCCTCGGTGACGGCCTCACCGGCTTCACCGACGCGACCATCACCGAGAAGGATTCCCTCCTGGCCGACCTCGATGCCGTTCGCCGACGCGGATACTCCATCGCCGAAGGTGAACTGCGGGAGGACATCGCCTCGATCGCCGCGCCGATCCTCGGACGCACCGGGACCCCGCTCGCGTCGATGTCGGTCTTTCTCCCCATCCATCGCATGCCCGCCGACGGCGGGAAGACCCTCGGTGAACAGGTCCGCGAAGCGGCCGCGGTGATCAGCGGAAAATTCCGCATCTGAAGTCAACCCGACGAACTGGGTCTCCGGCCACCGGCCCGGGAATGCGTGCGGCCGTCGGCCTCCAGTGGATCGCGTTCGTTGCCGGTGTTTCCCGCGGAGGTCCTGATCGCGATCCTCCGGTCACGCGACGATCGGGGGGCGGCGCTGCGGTCATATTGGGCCATCAGACGAACCCGCCCGCGATGGAGAGCGCGTCGCGATCCCGGCGAGGTTTCACGGGGACATCATCAATGCGAGGTTCCCCTGCCGCTCTCGGAGCGATCACACTCGTCACCAGGCTCAGCCTGATGATGTTCACCTCGGTGAAGAGTCCGCACCGTACCCGGTCTGTTTCTGGCGCATCCTGTTCGCCACCGGGTTCGTTCTCTCCGACTACGTGTTCCTGCTGTGACACTTCCCTGCACTGACGTTTCCATCCTCGTCGAGGACTTCACCCACGCCCTGACCAAGGCCTGCGTCGGCTCGAGCCACTTACCACCCCTACGGGGCCGTATCGGCAACCGTTCCTACAGCGGCAAACCACCCGGTTGGGGTGGCGCGGTATGACGTGCCACACAGCAAGCTAGTCAACTAGTACGAGGTGGTGGGAAACAGCCGGACGGCGGGGAGAAATTTCTCCGTCACGACGGTTCGAGCACCCTGTCCTGGAGTGGGAACACCGGCCAGGTCATCGACCTGACCAACCATGGCGACGAGTTCACTGTCCGAATAGTTGAAAAGCTTCCTGCTTCCTGGCTCGGGGCCACCGGGCTCCGCAAGATGCGAAGCAACCCACCTGACCACCTTTTGCGCTCGATCTGTCTCAGCAGTAAACCAATTCGGCAGTGCAGCGCCGCAAGGATGCTCGATTTCGAACAGTCTGAGGAAACCCTGCTGTCCAGGCACGTCCTCCGGCCCAATGAGGAGCCATCACGGCTCAGAAAAGGATGCAAACCATGGCCCACCATGTCCAACTCGGCGTCTTCATGCCCGTCTTCAACAATGGCTGGATCATCTCCAAGAACGCTCCCCAATTCATGCCGACCTGGGAGATGAACCAGCGCATCGGAAAGTACGCAGAGTCGATCGGCTTCGACTTTCTGTTTTCCGCCGTGAAGTGGCGCGGTTTCGACGGCGAGACGCAGCACTGGAACCACACGCTCGAGCCGGTGACCGAGATGAGCGCCATCGCGGCCGTCACCAGCCGGATCAAGATCATCGCCTCGATGGTGCCGCTCTATCTGCATCCGGTGGTCGCGGCCAAGATGGCGGCGACGATCGACGACATCAGCGGCGGTCGATTCGGCGTCAACCTCGTCAGCGGAACGTATTTCGGTGAGTTCGCGCAGATGGGAATTCTGCCGGACGACTATGCAACCACCCGGTACGACCGGCTGCAGGAGTGGCTCGACATCGTCAACCTCGTGTGGACCGAGGAGCGTGTCACCTACAAGGGTAAGTACTGGCAACTCGAGGACTGCCAGTGCAGCCCGAAGCCGATCCAGAAGCCGAGGCCCCTCCTGGTCTGCGCCGGGATGTCGGAGCGAGGTATGGATTTCACCGCGAAGAACGCCGACATGAACTTCCTCGCAGGGAAAAACTACGAAGACCTGACAGCTGTGGCGTTGCAGTCCAAGGAGGTCTCGGCTCGTCTGGGCAAGCCCAACGACACCGCAACGGTTCTGGTCGTCATCATCGGGGACACCGACGAAGCGGCCGAGGCTGAGGTGGAGCACTACCGCGCCGGCGTCGATGTCGCGGGATGGCAGAACCTTACCCAGGTCTACGCCGAGGACTCGGATGGGAAAATGGCCCAGGCGCTCCTCGAGCAGGCGAAGAACGACGTTTTCTACGCGGCTCAACCCGTATACGGCAGCCCCACGACGGTCGCCGAGAAGCTTGCCAAGATCGCACTGGACGGTCAGATCGACGCGCTGCTGCTGACTTTCCCCGACTACATGGAGGGGCTGCGGCGGATGGACCAGGAGGTCAAGCCCGAGATGGAGCGTCTCGGGATCCAGTTCTCTACGACTTCCTCGATGGTTGGGGTGGCACAGTGATGGCTGGCCCCAAGACGGCGCCGCTGGCCCTGGATCCGGCTCGGACGGTTGTCCTGGCGATCGACATCCAGAACAGTTTCACCCACCCCGACGGTCTGGTTGCGCGCACGGGTGGCGACAGAGAGGCGATGATCTCGACCATTCCCCACATCCGCAATCTGGTCGAGGCCGGTCGCGAGCGGGGGATGCAGGACATCTGGACCCAGCATGTTCACTACCCGGACGACGCCAAGTGGACCCGCCATCAGGTGGTCCCCCACTCCTACCGCTGGGATCACGGGCCCAGTGCACTGAAGGGAACCTGGGAGGCAGACTTCGCCGACGAGGTGAAGGACCTGACCGACACGTCGACCGAGATCATCGAGAAGCACCGGTTCAGTGCCTTCTTCGACACTCGGCTCGACACGCTGCTGCGCATGTTGGACGCCCGGACCGTGATCATCACCGGGCTCGTCACGACGCACTGTGTCGAGGGTACGGCCAGAGACGCGTACCAGAAGGACTACGACGTGATCGTTCCCGCAGAGTCCGTGGCGGCCTTCAACACTCCGTCACACGAGGCGAGCCTGTCGCTGATCGACAACACCTTCGGCAAGGTCCTCCCCGTCGAGAGTGTGCAGCGGCTGATCGCCGGCGACACGGTGGAGATCGACTATCGATCGCCTTTCACCGTCTGACCACTCAGCGCATACCCCCGCTTCCTCGGTGACGCACGCGAATCGGGGTGGCTCCCGGTCGCGGCTCATCCTGCAGAACACAACCACGAGAAGAGGTCACTCATGATCGAACACACCGTCAGCTTCACGCTCAAACACCCTGCGGGCTCTGCCGAGGAGAAAGACTTCATCGAATCTCTCCGCGACATCACAAACATGCCAGGCGTTCAGAACTTCAGGATCAATCGACAGGTGAGCAGCAAGGGGCCCTTCGCCTTTCAGATCTCGATGTGGTTCGACACCCAGGCGGAGCTCGATGCGTACGACGCGAGCAAGGCGCATGTCGACTATGTCCACGAGCGGTGGATTCCGGAGGTCACCGAATGGCAGACGCTCGACTTCGTCGAGATCTGAAGCAAGGTACGGAAATAAGCCGTTTTCGGACACCCGTGAGTACCGCCCGAGACAACTGATCGGCCGAGAAGCCCGATCACCATCTTCTACGTAGGAGACGCGACATGACCGAAAGAAGTCAGACGGCCGAACGTGCCGATCTGCCATCGCTCGTCCTGGTTCCCGCCACGGACGTTCAGGGCGAGCTCGAGCCGAAGGGGCAGCGCGCGGGCGCCGACAGCGGAGACCCGCAGATGGCGCTGCGCCTGCTGGACACCCTGGGAAACGGCAACGTCGGCATCTGGGAATGCGAGCCTGGAGGGTGGCCCATCCCGAGCCGGGTCGACACCGAGGCCAGCTACCTCCTCTCGGGGGCCGCGGACGTCACAGACGACTCGACGGGCATCACTCATCGGATCTCCGCCGGCGATTTCCTGGTCATGCCCACGGGGTGGAGCGGCCGCTGGGACGTGGTGGAGAAGGTCCGCAAGGTCTACTCGATCTTCTGAGCGACGGGGGTCCCCGACCGCAGATGTCTGCGGTCGGGGACCCCGCACCACCATGACGGTGAGCGCCGCGGATCCGCGGCGCTCGCCCGAGCCCGATGGGCCGTCCGGACAGCACTGTGTTGGCCCCCTCGGCGGCACCGTCCCACCCACCACAACCCACCCACTGATCTGACCCCACATTGGAGGACCCGTGACCCTCGTTCAGCCGACATGGACCGAAGCGCCGCCGGCGCGAGACTGGCCGATGCAGGTGGCCGGGATTCCGGTCGAGGCTGCCGACGGGCGGTGGCTCGACGTCCACCCGCCCTCTCGGCCCGAGACGTTGCTCGCCCGAGTTCCCCGCGGAGGTGCAGTTGATGTGGACCGTGCGGTCAACGCCGCGCGGGAGGCGTTCCCCGGCTGGCGCGCCATGCACTTCACCGAGCGGCAGCGCAGGCTGTTGGCGATCGCGGATGCCGTGGAGGCACATGCCGACGAACTGGCGCGGCTGACCGCGGTGGACACGGGCAACGCCGTGCGCACGCAGGCACGCCCGGAGTGCCGGGTTCTCGTCGACCTGTTCCGGTACTTCGGCGGTGTAGCGGGTGAGGTCAAGGGCGTCGTGCTTCCCGCGGGTGACGGCCAGCTCCAGTACTCGGTGCGCGAACCCCTCGGTGTGGTCGGGGCGATCCTGCCCTGGAACTCACCGCTGATGATCGCCGGCATGAAGATCCCGGCTGCGCTCGCCGCCGGCAACACGATGGTCGTCAAAGCGGCTGAGGATGCCCCGCTCACGGTGCTGCGGCTGGCCGAGTTGTGCGCTCCGTTCCTGCCCGACGGTGTCCTCAACGTGATCACCGGGCTCGGGATCGAGTGCGGAGCTCACCTGGTCCGCCACCCGGGCGTCGACAAGGTCTCGTTCACGGGATCGACCGCGGTGGGACTGGATGTGGGGAAGGCCGCCGCCGAGCGGCTGATCCCCGCCTCTCTGGAGCTGGGCGGCAAGAACCCCAACATCGTCTGGCCCGACGCCGTGTCGGAGGAGACGATCGACGGCATCCTCACCGCCATGCGCTTCACCCGGCAGGGCCAGAGCTGCACGGCGGGGTCGCGACTGTTCCTGCATCGCTCGATCTTCGACGAGGTCCTCGACGGGCTGGTCCGCAAAGTCGCGCAGCTGCGGATCGGTGATCCCCTCGACGAGGCCACCGACATGGGCTGCCTCATCAACGCGAAGCAGCACCGGCGCGTCGCGTCCTACATCGAGGAGGGACTCTCCACCCCGGGGGTCTCGCTCGTCTACGACGGTGCCGACATGTTGCCCGCCGGACTCGAGGGGTACTACCACGCACCGACGATCTTCAGCGGCGACAACGAGTGGCGTCTGGCCCGCGAGGAGATCTTCGGACCGGTGATGGTCGTGGTGCCGTGGGAGGACGACGACGAGGTCCTGGCGATGGCCAACGACAGCAACTACGGGCTGGCGGCCTACCTGTGGTGCAAGGACGTCGACCGCGCCCTGGGGGCCGCCCGTAGAATCGAGGCCGGCTGGGTTCAGGTCAACCAAGGTGGTGGACAGATGGTGGGTCAGTCTTACGGTGGCTTCAAACAGAGCGGGATCGGCCGGGAAGTGTCCCTCGAAGGGATGCTCGAGGGATTCACGCAGATCAAGCAGATCAATGTGAGACTCTCCCGATGACGCGCCTGCGAAGGCGTGGCCGAGAGGTGGCGATTCCGACCGACCGGCCCTGATTCGAGCTGACCGACTCGGATGCCGCAATCGCAGTCGCGCTTGACAATTGATTCTGTTGGGAGTGATCCGGTCGAGAGGAGGCTGCTGGCGTGGAACGGAACGAGCGGTCATCAGTGGTCGGCGCCGAAGCCCTGACGTGGATCGCGGGCCGGACTACAGTGCCCGACCTCCCCGACGGTGTTGTCGACCGAGCGCGCCTGTTTCGTGTGCTCGACGACGCCCTCGCCTATCCGCTGGTGACCGTCACCGGCCCCGCGGGGTGGGGCAAGACGCAGCTTCTCGCCTCGTGGATTCGTTCGCGGCAGTGTCCGCTGGAAGCGGCATGGTTGAGCGTCGACCGGTCGGACGCCGACCCGCGGGTCTTCTGGCCTGCGGTGATGGCGGCAATTTCGCGTGCTCGGCAGCAGACCACAGATGACCAGCGACCGGTCGACTCCGTCGGCCCGGTCCGCGAGGCACTCGGGCGCGTCGACGATCCTCTGGTGCTCGTCCTCGACGATGTCCATCTCCTCGGGGAGACAGTGGTCGAACCGCAGCTCGCCGCACTGGTGCACATGCTGCCGCCGGGAGTTCACGTGGTCCTGAGCGGTCAGTATCTCCCCGCCCTACCCCTGGCGAAGCTGCGCGTGGAACAGAAGGTCTTTGCCATCTCGGGCAACGAACTCGCCTTCACCACATCCGAGTCGGCCGCGATGCTGGCGCGCTCGGGTGTCGAGGTGTCCGAGCAAGTAGTGGCGGCGCTTCGGGATCGAACGGAGGGGTGGTCCGCTGGCCTGCGTCTCGCCGCGCTCTCCCTCAACGACGGACTCCCGCCCGAGGACCTGCTCAAGCAGTTCGGTGGTGACCACATCGATGTCGCGGACTACCTCATGTCCGAAGTTCTCGCGCACCTCCCCACAGACGTCGAGGATTTCCTGCTCCGGACGTCCGTGTGCGACCGGCTGACCGGTGGACTGGCGGCCGAGCTCAGCGGCCGCGGGGACAGCGCGGAATTGCTCAGATGGATGGCGCGACACAATATCTTCACCACGGCGGACGGGCCTCGTCAGATCTGGTTCCGCTACCACCCGATGCTCGGCGAACTTCTCCGGAGCCGGTCCGAGAACCTGGGCCGCACGACGGTCCGCCGATTGCACGCCACCGCGATGTCATGGTTCATTGCCCACCACATGCCGGTCGAAGCCGCCGAGCACGCACTACGCGCGGAGCAATGGGCGCCGGCGACCGACATCCTCACGGGCGCCTGGCTCGGTATGTACATCGACGGGAAGCTCGTCCAGCTGCGTGAGCTCATCGACCGCCTACCGCCCGACATCGTCGCGGAGTCGACCTTGGGCCAGGTGCGGACCGCGATAGCGCTGGCGTTGGGTGACGCCTCCGGCGCGCCCGGCTTCGTCGGGACCGGGATCGATGTCTACACCAGTGAGCAGACGCCCTCGTCGCCACAGGTGAGAGCACCCGTCCCCGAAGAGGGCGAACCGATCGGTGTCGTCGACGCGGAGACCTCGTCGCCGGACCACCCACGGCCCGTCTTGTCCGAACTCGTCGTCGACCTCGAACGCGCCCGTCTGGTGGGAGACCTGGTGGGCGCGGCCACCGCGGCGCAGCAACTGGTCAGCTTGTCCAGATCGAGTGACGTGCACGATGCCGGGGTGGCGTCGGACCTGCGGGCCCTGGCACTGCAACAGCTCGGCATGACCGAATACTGGGCGGGACGCCGAAGCGACGCCGAGGCACATCTGCGCGAAGCCCTGTCGGAAGCCACGGGAAACGGTCGTGCCTATGTCCAGCTGGGCTGCCTCGGGCACCTTGTCCTGGTGTTGACCGCCCAGAACCGCCTGACCGAAGCGTTGCGCGAGTCCGAGACGGCAGTGGCGCTCGCCCGCCGGCACAACTGGGAGTTCACCGCCGCGACCGCACCCCTGTGGCACGCGTTGAGCTGGGCAGCCTACATGCGCGGGGATCTCGATCTCGCCGTAAACCACCTCGACGTCGCCGCCGTCGAGGTCCGCAGGCAGGACGCCGCTGTGCGCGCAACGATTCTGTTGGTGCGTGGCATGATCACCGGGCTCCGGGGCCGGTGGCGGGACGCCCTGGAGCTGCTCGACGAGGCGTCCCTCATGGTGGCGCGCATGCGCACCCCCTACGTCTTCGACGACTACATCGTCGGCGGACAGATCCGACTGATGGCCGCCATAGGTGATATCGGCGGTGCTCGCGCGGTGTTGGCCCGATACCCCGACGACCCGGACGGACCCGTCTATTTCAGCGTGGTGCGCGCCGAGGTGCTCGTCGGCGCCGGCGAACTCGACTCGGCAATTGAGCTTCTCACGCACGCGACCAGGACCGGGAAGGGATTCATCGACCAGCACGTGCAGGCATTGGTTCTCCTCGCCCTCCTGCGCGAGCGGGCCGCGGACCAGAACGCCGCCCTCGGTGCGATCTGTGCTGCGGTGTCCCTCGCCGCCCCTGAGGGTTTCGTCCAGCCGTTCCTGCAATTCGGCAGGCCGGCCGAACGTCTGCTCCAGTCCGCTGCCCGTCATTCCCACCTCGACCGGGCCTTCGTCGATCAGGTCTTCCGTGCGTTCGACGCACTGCAACCCGAGGTGTCGAGGTTGACTGCAGTGACAGACTCGCTCGACGAGCCACTCACCGACCGAGAGCTCGAGGTGCTGCGCTCACTCGACAGCCTGGACTCGCTGCCGGAACTGAGCGCCTCGCTCTTCATCTCGGTCAACACCCTCAAGGGTCATTTGCGCAACATCTACCGCAAGCTCGGCGTGGGGAGCCGCCGCGAAGCGGTCGTCAAGGCCCGATCGCTCGGCCTGATGTAGCACCCGGCCGGCCCGCGGTAACGGGGCCGGGCGGGCGTGCAGCCGCTCCCATCAGTCTCACAGACCGTCCCCGATCAGCTGGACGTCTCTGGGGCGGTCAGGAGCAGCGCGCTGTCCGAGAAACTCACCTACGCCGATCACGATCTACCGCACCGTCCGACGCGGTCGGTCGAGCACGGGCGGCGCCGACAGGTGTTGAGAGCGGTGATGAAACAGGAGCGATTGGTCGCTGACCTCGCTGATGTACATCCAAGGAGGGCGGCGTCAGCGCTGGAGATCTGCCGTGCGTGAGCGATGCTGTCGGCGTCGCAGGAGATGTCCATCAGCGTCGCGTCTGGAACGGTGCCGTCGACATCGATCCGGGTGACGACGGAATCCGCGGAAGCGGCCGCCTCCCCTGCGATGCCGATGTCGGCCCGGATCAGAATGCGGACACCGATGGTGCCCGTATGTCCGCAGCCGTGGTGGTGCAGCAGCACTTCTCAGCGCACTCAGCTCGCTCAGGTTCGGTCAGTCCACCCCAAATCCCATGGAGCTGAGCCGTATCCAGGGCATACCGGCGGCACTCGTCCAGAACAGCGCAGTTCGCACCGATACCGCGTGCCATGAGCTCGCGCTGCACGCGTTCAGTGGCTGATTCGTCCTCCGGAGCACAGAAGTAGTAGTCGCCAGACCTATGCAGTTGGCGAATGTGCGCCATCGGGTGGACATCGCCACCAGATGATGACGGGTCGTCGAACGGACTGGTCGTGCCGTGCCGCCACCTCATCTCGAGCGGGGTACTCAGTCGGTGACGCCTTCTGCGCGAGCAGCGGCGGCGACTGCCTCCGCGACAGCGGGGGCGACGCGAGGATCGAGCGGGCTGGGAACGATCCTGTCCACAGCCAGCTCGTCACCGACGACCGAGAGGATCGCCTCGGCGGCGGCGAGCTTCATGCCCTCGGTGATCCGGCGGGCACCGGCATCCAGGGCGCCCTTGAACACACCGGGGAAGGCGAGCACATTGTTGATCTGGTTCGGGAAATCGCTGCGCCCGGTGGCGACGATCGCCGCATGCTTGCGGGCGACGTCGGGGTGGATCTCCGGATCCGGGTTCGACAGCGCGAACACGATGGAGTTCTCCGCCATGGTCGCGATGAGCTCCTCCGGGACGGTGCCCGCGGACACACCGAGGAACACGTCCGCGCCGTCGAGGGCCCGGGCGACGCCGCCGCGGAGGGCGGCCGGGTTGGTGCGGGCGGCCAGGTCGACCTTGATCTCGTTGAGGTCGGTGCGGTCGGCCGAGACGATGCCCTTCGAGTCCAGGACCGTCACGTCCGCGATGCCGGCGGCGAGCAGGATGTTCGCGCAGGCCACACCGGCGGCGCCGGCACCGGAGATCACCACCCGCAGCGCGGACAACTCCCGGTCCTGGACCTTCACCGCGCCCTTCAACGCGGCGAGGACGACGATCGCGGTGCCGTGCTGGTCGTCGTGCATCACCGGGCAGTCCAGCGCCTCGATGACCCGCTTCTCGATCTCGAAGCAGCGGGGTGCGGAGATGTCCTCGAGGTTCACGGCACCGAAGCTCGGGCGCAGCCGGATCAGGGTCTCGACGATCTCGTCCGGGTCCTTGGTGCCCAGGACCAGCGGGATCGAGTTCAACCCGGCGAAGTTCTTGAACAGGGCCGACTTACCCTCCATCACCGGAAGGGAGGCACGCGGCCCGATGTCACCCAGGCCGAGCACCGCGGAGCCGTCGGAGACGACGACCACCAGGCGGTTGGTCCAGGTGTAACGGTCGGCGAGGGTCTCATCGGCGTGGATGGCGCGGGAAACCTGCGCGACACCGGGCGTGTAAGCGATCGACAAGTCGCGCTGGCTGTCCAGCGGGGTCGTCAACTCCACGGACAGCTTTCCCCCGACATGGCCGGCGAAAATCTCCTCGTCGGTCAACTCGACCTTCCGCGGTGTGGTGGGTTCGGACACGATGGACACGGGGTCTCATTTCTTCATAGGTGTGCACGGGAAGTGACCGAGAGAGCTCTGATCTGAGCCCGGTAATCAAATCGCGGCGGGCAGGGCATGTCCCATCCGGTCACGCTTGGTCCGCAAGTACCGTCGGTTGTGGGGATTCTCGGCCACGGGCAGCGCGATCCGCTCGACGATCGTCAGCCCACGGTCGGCGAGGGTCCGACTCTTGGCCGCGTTGTTGGTGATCAGACGCACGCGCCGCACGCCCAGCTCCGCCAGAATCTGGGCGGCCACGTCGAAGGTGCGTGCGTCGACGGGCAGACCCTGCGCGGTGTTGGCATCGACGGTGTCGAGGCCGTCGTCTTGCAGTGCGTAGGCCCGGATCTTGTGGCCGAGGCCGATTCCGCGTCCTTCGTGGCCTCGCAGGTAGACGACCGTGCCGCAGCCCTCGGCTGCGACCGCACGCAATGCCTGCTCGAGTTGCTCCCCGCAGTCGCACCGTAGTGACGCCACGATGTCGCCGGTCAGGCACTCGCTGTGCACCCGAACCAGGGCACCGGCGTCGGAGGTCCCCGACGCGGCCACATCGCCCATGGTCAAAGCCAGGTGTTCGGTGCCGTCGAGGGTTGAGCGAAAAGCAACGGCGCGAAACTTCCCGAACGCGGTGGGCATGGTCGAGGTGGCGACCTGCTCGATCAGTTTCTCGGTGCCGAGACGGTATTGGATCAGGTCCGCGACCGTAATCATCGGCAGTTCGTGCTCGGCGGCGAAGCAGCGCAGCGCTGCCCCTTGCATCATCGCGCCGTCCTCCCCCACGAGCTCGCCGATGACCCCGACCGGCTCACGGCCGGCGAACGTGAGCAGGTCGACGGCGGCCTCGGTGTGGCCCGGCCGCACCAACACACCGCCCGGACGAGCTCGCAGCGGGAACACATGTCCTGGTCGTCTGAGATCACCGGGTCGGGTGCCCGGATCGGCGAGCGCACGAAAGGTGAGCGCGCGGCTGGCCGCCGAGACACCGGTTCCGCTCGCGACATGGTCGACCGTGACGGTGAACGCCGTTCCGTGTGCATCGGTGTTCTCCGAGACCATCTGCGGTAGGCGAAGCCGTTCGACCCGATCGGCCGTCATCGGGGCGCACAGAATGCCGGTACTGTGCCGCACGACGAACGCCACCTGCTCCGGCGTCGCCGACTCGGCCGCAAGGACAAGGTCTCCCTCGTTCTCGCGGCCGGCGTCATCGACGACGATCACCATCTCGCCCGCGGACAGGGCATCGATCGCCCGCCGGACGGCGCCCACAGGCGCCGGCGTCTCAACCGGGCAATCGGAGGGAATCGCCCCACCCACAAGCCGGCTCGTCATGGTCATCGGTACTCCTTTGGTTGCTCGGCGGGGTGGCGTCGCTGTCATGCTTGCGCGCTCGCGTCGACTAGGTCATTTGCACGGCTGTTGGTGCTGAAGCCGGTGCGCGAGTGCAGCGAGAATAGATGGGGCATAGAATCTCTCAAGGGCTATACGAGTCGGGTCGACCGTTCGCCGCTGGTGGAGCCGAACGGCGGTTTCGAGCCGTCGTCGATAGTCGGCGACGTCGATCCCGAATTCGGACCGGATTCTCTCGGGTGTCGGCAATCCGATCGGTGTCCAGAAAATTGCGAGATCGAGGATGTCGTCGAGATGCTCACTGGACGTCGTCATGGCTTCTTCTCGCCTGGGTGCCGGAGACGTCGGCGGCCCAGTCGCATGTCGTGATACGCGCTTCGTTGAGCGCCCGTGCTGCGTCATGTGCCTTCGGAGCCGTTTCTTTTGGCCGACGATCCGGTCCAGGATGGGGAGCGCCTCGGACATCGTGCGCTCACCGAGCGCGCTGAGGAGCGTCAAGACGTTGACGATCTGGGCCGGAGTTGCACCGTGCGCGAGTGTATTTCGCATGTGGATCCTGAGCCCTGGGCCGTAGAGGTGTGTGGCTGTCGCGTCGAATTCGATGTAGACCAGTTCTTTGAGTCGGGGCGGTAGTGGTCCTGTCTGCCATGGAGGTCGTGGCCCGGCCGCACAGTGATCAGTAGTTCGCGTAGCTTCCGCCGGGCCCTCCTCCACGTCCCGGTGACCGCAGAGGGCCACGACAGCGCAGAGGTCAGGAGGAAGTGCTCTCCCCCACGCCGTAGAACTTCCCATCCAGGTAGATCAGTGGGGCACCGTCACGGTCATGGCCGACTTCGACCAACTCCAAGACGATGATGACGTGATCGCCGCAGTCGACCTCGTTGGTCACCGTGCACAGCAGCCAGGTCATGGCGTCCTTCAAGAACACCGCACCCTCAGCGGTCTCGTGCAGACCGAACCCGGTGAACCGCTCGGCCGCGGGACCGGAGATCTGCCGGCAGATCGCGCCTTGGTTCTCTGCGAGCACCGAGACGCCGATGTGAGAAGCCTTGCGCAGCTTCGGCCACGTGGTGGACGCCTTGCGGATCGAGAATGTAATCATCGGCGGGTCGAAGGAGATCCCGACGGCGAGGGATGTCGCGACGATGCCCACCGGCTCGCCGTCCACCATCGCGCACAGAGCACCGACCGAGGCGGCATACCGCCGGAACACATCGCGCACCTCGGCCGAGCCGGCCGACGCCGGCGCCAGCGCCAGCGCATGGACACCGCAGCCGAACTCGGACTCGGACTCGATCGTCTGAGGAGTGGTGGTCATCGTGCCGTCACCACGTCGATGTCCGCGCCGGCGTCGATCGGAAGCAACGGTGTGTTCAGCCGGATCCAGTCGGACAGCAACTCGTCGAGCGAGTCGATCTTCGGGGTTTCGATGTAGAGGCTCTCGGTCGGCGCACTGGCGCCGAGCTCCGCCAGGAGCGGCCTGAGATTGACGTCGGGGGCCATCGCGTGGCCGCGGTCCGCACCGGTCATCACCGGAATCGCGTACACGCCCCGCAAACCAGAGGCGGAGTACCGGTCCAAGAAGCTTTTCAACAGCCCGGTGTAGCTCGCCTTGTACGTCGGAGAAGCAACAATCAGGATCTCGCTGCCGGCCACCTGGGCGGTCAGGGAATCCATCTTCTCCGACGGCCACGTGAAAATCTCACCCACGTGCTCCGCCAGGTCGATGACATCGATGGTGTCGGAAGGGACGGTCAGCCGCGCCGCAAGCGCTTCGGCGGCGGCTAGAGTCCGAGAGCCAGCCTTCGGGTTCCCAACCAATACACAAATTCGCATTCGGTACTCCCACGTTAGTAGTTCGGTGTGCACTGCGCTCACGCCGTGCACCGGCACGCCGTCGCAGCACTCTGCGCGCCGCTGTCGTGCACGACCTGAGCCGCAAGTGGCCACTTGTCACGGACCGTGTGTGACGCTTCATCACCCGTGTTCCAACACACAGAGTGCCGCACACAGTGACCGTTGCCACCGCCCTACCCGGGCGGTTACCAATCACGAGCCGGACAAGAAAATCGCCCCATCGGGGTGATGCACGACCCAGCGCTGCCGTGGTGACCGACAATGAACCCCAGCTCACCGACACCGGCACCGGCACCGGCACCGGCACGCAGATCGTCCACGGCAACAAACCGATACGTGCGTTCACCGCTCCGACACCACAGACCCCCAGGACGAGCCGTACGGCCACGTACAGGTGAGCCGCCACAACAGGCCCAGCCACCGCACGTCAACGATGTGCGCAGCAGTACAGATAGGCGACTATCCGTGAAATACCCTCCACAACAACGCAATACGACATTGCACACCACATCACTCAAACCGGATCAGAAATAAGCAAACCGGCACCCGGCACCCCCGCCAGCACCCCAGCACTCACACCAGGAGATAACTACCGCCGGCGTGTCATCACACAGGTCACCACGCCATTACACCCGCGGGTTGCCGATATCGCATCGATCCCACCCACAATCACCTCCCCACCGCCCAGAAATTAACAGCACGAAGTCAGCAGCGGTTCGCGTCGCTCACGGCGACGCCCGGGGAGGGACTACGTCATCGTGTTCGAGAAATTCTCAGACCAAGCCCGCCAAGTGGTTACCCTCGCCGCCGGCGCCGCCCGCACCCACCATCAGAACTGAAGTCGGCACCCAGCACCTTCTTCTCGGGATCCTCGACGCCGGCGGCCCCGGAGCAGCAGCACTGACCTCCTGGGGTATCACCACGCCGGCACGCGAGAGCAAGCTCGACGCGCTCAGCACCCCGTGGGCTCCGCCCAAGCCGCCGGACACATCCCCATCACCGAAGAAGACGAAGAAGGTCCTCGAAACCAACCTCCACCACACCGCCCTGCTCGGACACGAGCAGATCGGCACCGCCCACCTCCTCCAGGCCCTGCTCGACGACCCCACCTCCACCTCCGCGAGATGCGGTCCAACCTCACACGGTCCGACGCACCTCGTCGAGGTGCGCCCGGACGACCGCCAGCGCCATCACCTCGCTGTTGAGCTTGCTCACCGCACCCGACAGCGTCTTACCGCTCTGGCCGTAGGCGTAATCGGCGGCGGCAAGCAGGTCGTCACCGAGCGGCTCATTCGGATCCGCCTTCGCCTCGTTCAGATCGAACCGCACCGCCTCGACCTCCGATTCGAGGACCCTCATCGCCTTCTCGAGCCGGGCGAGTTGCCGCTGATACATCTGCACCAGCAGCGCCTCGACCTCCGACCAACTCGGCACGTGATCACGGTGCAGGTAGGCGTGCCCGGCCCTGGTCCGCGCCACACCCGCGACCAGATGTCGATCCTGGATCAACTCCCGGAGCACCCGCACGCTCACCCCGCACTCCTTCCCGGCCGCCGACAGCGTCAGATACTCCGGGTCGGCCTTCGGATCGACCACGCGCTTGTTCGCCTCGTCCATGCGGACTAGCAGACCACACCCGGACGGCAACGCCCCTCACCCGTCGGCGCGGCGACATGCCATCACCCCAATTCACATGGCGGATCTCCACGACCGATACTGATCGCATGACGCAGCACCCGCAGGGTCCGCCCCCTCAGTGACAACGGTCCCAGCGGCCGCACGGGCAGTACCCGTGGCCGCAGCCACAGCCTCCTCGAGAACCCGGTCCCCTCACGGCGCTGTGGATCGCCTTGCGGGTCCTGGGCGGCGCGGTCGGCGTGCTCTTCCTGATCATGGCCATCAGCTTCCTTGTCTCGGAGCCGATCTGGCTGCCTGCGGCCCTGCTGTTCGCCATCTCGTGGATGCTGCTCTACTTCTCCGCGGTCGCGCCGTTGCTCACGCGCCGCAAGGCGGCCCTCACGTCACCGCAACCCGGCGATCGGGTCGGCGGCGTGCTGATGAAGATCGCGATCGGGGTTGCGGCCCCGTTCGCGTTCGTCGTCGCCACCGGGGCTGTTGACACCACCGTCCACTTCGACGAGCTCGCAGCGTACGGATCGGAGACCCGCACGTCGATGTCCGCAGTTCCCGCGCCAGCCAGTCCCGCGTCCCAGCCGGAGGCTGCCGCCGCGCCGACGGCACCCCCTGACCTTCTCGGAGTCGATGGTCCGAGCACACGGAGAATCGAAGGACGACCTGGGCGGCCAGTCCAACGTCCGGTTCGTCGCCGGCACCAACGACCCGGCCCAGATCAGTGATCTCCAGCAGCAGTGCGTGACCCACTACCTCCGCGACACCAAGGCCGCCTACTGCTACGGCTACGCCAACGAGGCGGACTACGCCCTCACCACGGTCGAATGGACGCCCGAGTCCGACGAGAGCCCGTATGGCGGCGGACGGCCCTGCTGGATCACCTACGGCGGCCAGCCACTCGAAGGCTCACCTGCCCCCGACAACGCGAAGACGGCCGTCGAGTACACGACACTCGGGTGCCCCGGTGGAGTGGGCTTCCTCGACACCGCACCGCCCGCGGAAGTTGCATGCATCAGACAGATCCGCCCGAATCGTGCGTTCCGGTGCCGGTGGCCGATCGGTCGGCTTACGGTGAGCGTTGTCGGCGACCGCCGTGGATTCATCCCGAGGAGGGGCGATGACTGCGAAGTTCGAGCTGTTCAAGGACGCCGCCGGCCAGTTCCGGTTTCACCTGAAGGCAGCGAACGGAGAGATCATCGCGGCCAGTCAGGGGTACACGTCGAAGGCGTCCACCCAGAACGGGATTGCGTCGATCAAGGCCAATGCCGCGTCCGCCCCGACCGAGGACCTGACCTGACCCCACGCTCATGCGGCCGGAGATCGAGGTCGGACGGCCGAGCTGCTTGCGCGCCTGGGGATGGGGTACTCGCCTCCTACGTTGCGGACCGGTTCCTACTCCCGGCACCGCAGCCAGACCTCGTGCCGACCGCCATCACCCGTCGGTCGGGGTAGGGGCCGCCTCTGCCGCGCGCGGGCCGAGACACGTCGCCCCTCTCCCGCGCGAGGCCCAGGGTGCTACAGCTGGAGACTGTCGGTACCCCGCACACTCTCGCCGGCACTCCCGACTGCTACTCGACCGCCTCGTCCTGTCCCTCCCGCGGGTCGTCCGGTGACGGATCGACGGTGAGGTCGTCGGTGTCGGCGAACACCAGCCGTCCGTCATCGAGGGCCACCGCCCACCGATGCACCGGCGCCCACTCATGGCCGCGGTCCTGCTCATGAATCAGGTCGGTGTAGTCCTCCACCACCGCTCCCGTCGCGGCCGCCTCCGCGAGCCTGCGGACCAGGACCCGGGCCCCGACCCGGAACGCATCACCGAGTTGCGGTGCCTGCTCTCCTATCTCGGCCATGTGCTCCCCTTTCTCCTTCGCTGGCACTCCGGAGCATGAACCCCCCGCCCGTCACCGGTAGGCGGCGGCCGTCCCGAGTCGCGCAGTGCCGATCCCGACGGCACGACCGGTGCCTGTCCCCGCATCTTCCTCCGGTCGCTGCCGGCCTCGCCGAGGCGTACCCGACGGAGCTGTGCGCGACGGAGCTGTGACAGCGTCCTCCCACGACCGGAGGTTCGGGTGCGTTGCCGAAACATTACTGAGACAGCAGTTCCCACACATAATCGCACCGCCAGACCACAAACCTGACCACGGACGACGGTCGCGCAACTTGCCGGTTACCGATTTGCTAGACCTAACCTGCCTCCATGCCGTCGGACCGATCGTTCATCGGTCGCGGCACTGGCCCCGGCACCGGCTGTGGGAAACGGAAAGCGCGAGCGCGCTGTGCCGCGGTGGTCGTTCACCAATTCGGTACCGACGGTGTCGCGTCGGCAGGCCGTCCAGCCGCTGCTACCTCGGCGGCAATAACGCGGTGCACTGCGATGTATTGCCTCTGCTGTTCGACGTGGTGGCGTTCCTGTCCGGCCACCCGGGTATCCGATCTCGTCGCCGGCGTTGTTCCGCAAAGCTCGGCGAGGGTCATCGGAAGGCGGTGGCGACCTTCGCCCACGACAACCACATCCAGCCTCGCTCACTAGGACTCGTCCTGCTCCCACGGCGGCAGGTCGTCGACGATCCACGGCAGCGGAACCGCGAGAACGCCATGGCCACCCACAAGTTACCAACGACACCGTAGACCACCGCCGACAGCACGAACGCGAGGGTCCTCAACGACATCCCGATCACGTACCGGCGCACACGTACCCGATGCCGCTCCTCGAGTGACACCGATGCCGTGGTGATACTGACCGGGTCGCGGGCGGTACCACTCGCCGTGATGGCCCACCAAGAGCTCGGACCCGTGATGGCGGACCGCAGCGCGTGCGCAAAGCTCACCGCCCGGGAATACCCGGTAACAGTGAACCGAACCATCCGAGGGCCGCCGTTACCCCAGGTTCATTCGCAATACCTCAGATCAAGTGGCAGAGGTCCATTGCCATTCGATCCGAGGCACGAACGGGTTATTGACCAGGGGTGCCTCAGCAATATGGCAGTGCAAGGTCGCCTTCCTGCCACATTGTTGAGGCAAGTCGACGTCGAGCGGTGAGAGGCCTGTTTCGAAACGCGCCGGTAGACAGCCGGTCTGCCTCAACTTGATGGCAGAAAGCCGCGGTTACCTCAGGTTCATTCGCAATACCTCAGATCAAATGGCAGAGGACACCTACAACGACCGCAGGTTCCACCGGGCGATGTCAGTTATGTCGTCCCTGACCTGAGGTTTTCCGGATATCTGTCGGTGACGGACTCCGGCGATCTTGTCGGTTTCAGGTCCCCGAAGTGTCGCTTCGTGAGGGGATTCGATGCGGCACCCCCTCATCAAACGCACAGTGGGATCGTCAGCCCCAGAAAATGCAGGTCGGGTCCCGGTCGAGTTCGGTCAGCAGGGTCTTGAGGTGCGGCGACGGCGCCAGCCGGTCGTAGGCATGAAAGCGGAGATTGCGGTCCCGCCAGTACAGACTCCAGGTCCTCGTGGCCTTGGTATAGCGCAGCCGGGCGATCGGCAGGCTGGTCCACTCCGGCCCGACGTCGTCGCACCAGGGGGCGCGCCGCTCGACGATGGTCAGGTGCCGCGCCGCGACCTCACATTCGAGGCGAACCTCATGCCGGGCGTGCTCGGGAACCCGGGCACCGCACCACCGCTGCACCCGCGCAATATCCAACTCCGGCAGACCGGGAACCGCCCCTCCCGGCCGCGACGGCACATCGCCGGTTCTGTCGCCCGCGGCCACCAGTGCCGGGGGTGAGCTGTGCGGGTTCTCGACGGCCTCACTGAGTACGGTGAACGCGGCGTCGAGGCGCTGCTGGCGGCGCCGGTTCGGTTCGTGGTTGGCGTCGGCGGCCACGTACCCGATCAGCTCCTCGAGGTCGTCGCCGCCGACCGGCAGGATGATGTCGTCGCCGTCGACACACGCGCGGAAGACGACGCGTTCGCAGTCGGTGTCCAGCAGCATGATGCCGCGCAGTGTCGCGGCCACCTCGTCGGGGATGCGAAGGCGGTGCACCGAGCTGATCCCGACCGGTCGAGCGCGTCGGAGGTCGAACGGTGAGCCCTCCCAGTCGCTGATGCGTCCCCCGTCACCACAGGTGCTGCACTCCCAGGCGATGGGGCCCTCGGTATCGGCGCGGAGAACGAACATCCGGCCGGCGCAGCGGCGGTTACCCGGACGTCGCCGGCACGGCAGCGCGCTCAGCCAGCGGACACCGGTGTCACCGGCGGTGGCGGCGCGAACCAGGTCATACAGCTGCTCGGCGAGACGGCGTGCAGGCCCGGGGACCTCATCCGGCAGATCGAGGAAATGACGCAGATCGGTGACGAACACGCTGCAGAAGGTACTCGCCTCCGAGCCCGCGTTCTCCGCCCGGATCGTCAACCCGGGCACATCCGAGTCGTGACGTGGGCGTCACCCGAATGTCGCTGCCACCTGCGTACCATCGAAATGGTCTCGGTGGAATCCCTTTCGGAGGCCGACGTGGGTGGACTCGGTATCGATCTCGGCACTGCCAACACTGTCGTCGGGACCCCCGACGACGGCATCGTCCTGAACGAGCCGTCCTTCATGCTGGTTCGGACCAAGGATCCCCACCGTGCCCTCGCCATCGGCGCGGATGCGCGTTGTCTCGTCGGCCGTACTCCGATCGGAATCACGCCGGTGCGGCCGCTGCGCGACGGGGTGATCGTCGACCTCGACTCCGCCCGGGCCTTCGTCACGGCCGTCGTCAAGCGGGTGTCCCCGGCCCGGCGATACGGTCTGCACCCGAAGGGGGTCATCTCGGTGCCCGCGGGCGCCACCCCGCTCGAACGTCGCGCCCTGCTCGAGGTCGGACACAAGGCCGGCCTGCGGAAGGTCTGTCTGATACCGGAGCCGGTCGCGGGGGCCCTCGGCTGCGGGATCAATCCGCTCGAACCGCGCGCCCACCTCGTCGTCGACATCGGCGGCGGCACTTCCGAAATCACCGCCATCTGCTTCGGCGGCATTCTGTCCCACCGCAGTTGCCGGCTCGCCGGGGACGAACTGACCAACGCCCTGTATCAGTACCTGCGGTCCGAGCACAAGATCGTCGTCGGCGAGCTCACCGCCGAGCGCGCCAAGCTCGGCGCACCCGACACCGAGGAGGGGCAGTCGCTCGTCGTGGAGGGCCGCGATGCCGTCACCGGCCGGGCACGACTGGTCACCCTCGAAACAGAGGAGATCGTGGATGCGTTGCGGCCGACCACAACCGGAATCGTGCAGACCCTGACCGAGGTTCTCGAGGACCTTCCTCCCCAGGCGATCGGTGACGTGATGTCGGAAGGGCTACTCGTCATCGGTGGCGGGGCGCTGCTGCGTGGTCTGTCGCAGCTGCTCGAAGAGTCCTTCGGGTTCCCCGTGAAGACGGCCGAACGCCCGCTCACCTGCGTCGCCGAAGGCGCGACGGCGTGTCTGGTGCACCCTGAGGTGGTTTCCGCCTACGGCGCATGATCACCGATTCGGCGCCGGGACGGGTGGCCGCGGAAAGTAGTGTTCGAGAAGTTTCGGCTGGACCTCTTGTGATATTTCTCGGACTTTCCGATTGAGCCGGCTCGCTCTGCGGCGCGATGCCACACGTGGATCCGCGACTGGGGACCGCGCCGCGGCCCGGTCCGAGCTCGCCGCCGCCGAACGGGAACCCGATCCGGTGCTGCGGGCCCGCCCCCCTGGTCGAGGCGCTGGTCTGGCTCGACGCCGTGCTCAACGCCGACATGTCCCTCGTCGCCGCCGCGGTCTAGTCTGATTTCCCGGACCGCCTATCAGTCGTCGCGGCGATCGAGCAGCGGTATTGGGCTCTGTTCGCCGCGCTGGCCATCCTTGTAGTCGCGTTGATCGTCGGCGGCTATTTGCTGGTCGTAAGAGATGGCGGCGACGGTCAGGGCGAGGTGTTGCTCGAGGCGGCGTCATCGGAAGGGGATTTTCCGTGGACGCCGTCGGTAGCGGCTCCGGCCGCTCCGACAACCGTGCCCTCGGCTCCGCCTGTGGTGCCGAGCACCTCGGATCCGGACCGGCCCGGGTTGATCGCGCCCCGCTCCCGTCGGGTTGCGGCCGGGCCGCCGAGGGGGGCACCGCGCCCGTGACGTTGGTCCCTTGCGGGGCGGTGCCGGGCCTCCGATGCTTGTCGTATGTCAGTCGGACGCACGATCGTCGGGGCCGCCGGGGCGGCGGTCGTCTACGGGGCCTGGGTACGTCCACGGCTCGTGCGGTGGGGTGCGACGGATGAAGAAGTTGCGGGGCCGTATCCCGGCGGTGACCTGGTTCCCGGCGGTGAAAGGGGCGGGGCGATGGCCGTCACGATCGACGCCCCGCCGGATCAGGTCTGGCCGTGGCTGGTCCAGCTGGGCGGGGATCGTGGGGGATGGTACTCCTGGGACCACCTGGACAACGCCGGTCGCCCGAGTGCTCACAGAGTCCACCCCGAGTGGCAGGACCTCGCCCTCGGCGACCACGTGAAGTACTGGACACGCCGCCACGGCCCCGTGGACGCGTGGGAGGTTGCAGCGCTGGAACCGAATCGGTTCCTGGGACTGCGCGGGTTGAGCGATCTTCGAGGCCGCGGTCTCGATCCCCGGCAGCCACGGCCGTCGGCCTACACGGAAGGACTCTGGGGCTTCCTGTTGAAGGAGTCGCCTGGCGGGCGCACCCGTCTGGTGATCGGCGGCTATCAGGTCTTCCGCCCGCGCTGGCTCGGGCGTTTCGTCTTCTACTGGCTCTTTCCCCCGGTTGTCTGGATCATGCAGGCACGGATGTTGGCCGTACTCAAGCGAAACGTCGAACGAGCGGCCAAATGCGATGCTAGCTAGATCACCTCGGTAAACAAGGACCGCCCTGTGTACCGCGGCCGCCGACCACTCGAGCCGAAGGTTGTTCCGGCGCGACGGAAGGCGAACACCGCACCGCCCGCCGCAGTCGGCGCCGACTAGCCTTGACCGGCATGGCCAGATCCACTCGTTCGCACGCTCGGCGGTCCCAGCCGGCCACCTTCCAGGTCAGGGTCGATCTGGACGACGCGAAGCCACCGATCTGGCGGCGACTGCTGCTGTCCTCGGAGTTGATGCTCGACGAACTGCACGCCGTCCTGCAGCAGGCCATGGGGTGGACCGACAGCCATCTGCACCAATTCATGGCCGGGGACAACAACGTGGACCGATTCGCCGAGCAATTCCACATACAGTTCATGCTCGACGAAGGCGCCGACGGGGTGCTGGAGAACCGGGTGCGCCTCGATGAACTCCTCGCCGAACCGAAGGACCGGCTGTTCTACCGGTACGACTTCGGCGACGGCTGGGAACACACCCTCGTCGTGGAGAAGGTGCTGCCCCGGGCCGACGACGAACCGCCCGCGCTCTGCATCGGTGGCGCCCGCGCCTGCCCGCCGGAGGACTGCGGCGGGATCTGGGGATACCACCACCTCCTGCAGGATCCGACCATCGCCCACAAGCTGGTGTCCGACGATTTCGATCCCACCTATTTCTCGGTCGAGGAGACCAACGCCGGCCTGCGCGATCTCGCCGCACCGCCGGTGCCGATTCCCGAGGGCCGTGACCGGCACTTCCAGCCCGCGGCAACGGCGGTGCGATGGCTACTCACCCGGGTCGGCGGGCAGGGCATCCGACTGACCGCCGCCGGGTATCTCCCGCCCGCGGTGGTGACCGCGGCGATGGATGAACTGCGGTGGCGTGAGCTGTGGATCGGCACCTGCACCCGGGAGGACACCACCGCCCCGGTCTTCGCTCTCCGCGAAACCGCCGCGCAACTCCGGCTGCTGCGCAGATACCGCGGGCAGCTCTTGCTCACCAGGAAGGGGGCCGCCCTCCGCGACGACCCGGAGGCGCTACGCCGCTATCTGGCCGCGTCCCTGCCCACACCACCGTGGTGGGCGTCCGGGCGATACGCGACCGACGCCGGTTCCGCCGCGCCGTCGTAGCCGCACTGCCCTACCCCCATCACTCCCAGGATCATCACCGAAAGCCCACGGAAACAGGACATCCCGGTCGCGCATCGCGAAGGGACCGGTGCGTGCGGGCCGCGTTCACAGAGGGTACCTTCGGTGCGCACGTGGGTCCGCGGCTTTCGGTGCACACCAACGGCGCGGAAGCGTGCCCGCGCGGAGCGGGCCAGCAAGTAAGGGCCACCGGTCGGCGCAGCCCCGACGCGTGGCACCGGTCCCTGCGGTGGCTACCCTGACACCGCACGTGCCGACAAGTAGTGGGAGGACCCGTGAGACGCCCAACCGGTCGATGGCGAATCGTGGAGATGGACCTGTGGGATCGCGACGCGATCGACCTCGTCGAACCTGGTTTCATCGAGTTCGCCGACGACGGGACGGGCCAGTTCGGCTTCATCGCCGTCCGGGGCTGGATGGACTGCCGGACCACCGAACGCGACGACCGCACCGTCGTGGAGTTCAGCTGGGACGGTGACGACGAAGGCGACCAGGTCAGCGGGCGCGGCTGGGCCGCTCTGGTGGGTGACGCAACGCTCGAGGGACACCTGTTCGTCCATCTCGGAGACGACTCGGGCTTCCGGGCGGAGCCCTTTGTCCGTGCCGATCGGCAGGATCGGCGATGAGTGAGTACCAGTATTACGAGTTCCTCGCCGTCGACCGACCATTGGACGATCGCCAACTGGCCGAGGTCCGTTCACTGTCCACTCGCGCGCGGATCACGGCCACCAGTTTCGTCAACGAGTACCACTGGGGCAACTTTCGAGGCGATCCGAACCGGATGATGGAGCGCTTCTACGACGCGCACCTGTATCTGGCGAACTGGGGCACACAGCGGATCATGCTGCGCCTACCGCGCGGCCTGCTCGACATCGACGTCGCCCGCAACTATTGCGTCGGCGACCAGGTAATAGCCTGGACCACAGGCGAATACCTTGTGCTCGATCTGACCAGCGAGGACGAGGCCGGCGACTTCGATCCCGACGCCGTCGCACCGATGTCCGCGATCGTCGGGGTCCGCGCCGAACTCGCCGCGGGCGATCTCCGGCCGCTCTATCTCGCCTGGCTGGCCGGCTACAGCGCCGGGGAGGCCGGCGAGTACGCCGTCGACCACGACGCTGAGGAACTCGAGCCACCCGTGCCACCCGGATTGGCCACGCTCACCGCGGCGCAGCGCGCCCTGGCCGACTTCCTCCGCGTCGACGACGACCTGCTCGCCATCACGACCCAGACCAGCGCACCACTCGCCGAGACCACCGACGTCCCCGGCGAACTCGCCGCCTGGGTGCAGGCCATGCCCGTCGCCGAGAAGGACCGGCTCCTGCTGCGGATCGCCGAAGACCACGCCGCCGCCGTGACCGTACGGGCGGAGATGCTGCGCCGCTTCCACGACGAACACACCACAAGCACACCCGCTCCACCCCGACGGACCGTGGCCGATCTTCTCGACGCCGCAGCGCGCCTCCGGGCCGACCGTGAACGCCAGGAGGCCGCCCGGCGGGCCGAGCAGCAAGCCCGCCGGCGCAAGGCGCGCGCCCTCGCCCGCGAGAAACGAATAGACGAGTTGGCCCGCGACGAGGAGGCCACGTGGTCGCGGATCGACGCGATGATCGCCACCCGGAAGCCCGACCAGTACGACGCCGCCGCCGCGCTGCTCACCGATCTGCAGGCGCTCGCCGACCGCGACGGCCGACGTGACACCTTCACCCAGCGCAGCCAGGCGTTACGTCACACACACGCGCGCAAACCACGCCTCATCGAACGCCTCGACCGGGCAGGCGTGTGAACCGGCAGAAGCAGTGATGGGTGCCGCAAGGGAGTGCCCGGTCACCAGCGAACTGCGGTAGTGCCACCGAAAGCCGGAGCTGCACATGCCGCCGCGGGATCGTGACTCGCGCTCGACGCCGCTGATTTTCGCCGGGGTCCGGGTCGATCCTTGCGGTCAGGACGAGGACCGATCAGCATCCGCGCGGTGGCAGATCGTGGTGACCTCCACCGTGCGATGCGCGTCGTCAATCGGATTCAGCACCGGCCAACGGGGTCGAGGCCGCCCGAGACCGGGCGCGAGCCGACCAAACTAGCGGCGTCAGGCCATCACCGTCCCCGGCTCGCGTCGACGCGCGGAGCACAGCGAACACCCTCGGGGTAGCCGGCAATCGTGAACGTGCTTGCATTACTCGGCCTGCGGAAACGGCACGTCCCCTTCAGGTCAGATCCAGTCGATGTGGACGGAGTCGATGTGGTCGAAGTGGAACCCGAACTGGTCGCTGTACCTGTCGAAGCCCT